>SVAM01000001.1 GCA_015059425.1 Bacillota bacterium
CCACCTTTTTGATTTGCAATAGCAATTACTTCACATTGTGACATTCTTTCTCATCTCCTTTCTTTCACAATTTAAGCCACCTTAAATAAATAAGATGGCTATGTATTCCATTTCTGGCATAAAAAAAGAACTGACATTTAATCAGTTCCAATATGTTATTTTTCTAATATAGTTATATATCTTAATAATAGTTCATCAACTACATCTGTTGACTTTAATTCTTTTAATAAATTGTTTCTCATTTCATTTAATGATTTAATTATTATTTTTAATTCAAAGTTATCTAATTTAATTTTTTTCTTTCTCATTAAAATCACACTCCGTTTTAATTATCTATATTATATAATTAAAATATAATATTGTTAAATGTGTGATTATAAAATTATATTTAAGTAATAAAAAAGTCTAATTTTTAATCAATTTTCACTCAAAAATGTAAAAACTTTTTCAAAGAAAATGCTTATTTTATAAGGGTTTGCCGTAGAGTTTCCTTAAATCCGTATCACCCAGTTGATGTTGGTTTTATTTTCATTATTCATTTTATACCTCCTTTATTACTTTATATTTTAATTTTCTCATTTTTGTATAATTTCTATCATCTGTATAATCTACTATCCAAGTTTTTATCTTTTCAATAAGTTCATCAAGACAATCAAAATTATCAACTATTGTATATCCTTCAATACAATCCAATTGATACAAAACTAGATAGTACTTCGAATCTTTTTTTATAATATCAAACGGATATAATTTACAGTCTAAAGGCCTAAAATTATAAATTGAACATCTTCCATTTTTCAAAAAAATACATTCATTATTGTTTGTTCTTATTTTATACAAATTATCATCAACAGCATCATAGAAGTCATCTTTTTTTAGAACTTCTATTAGTTGCATTAATTCATCTTTATTTAATACCGGAGCATTAATTGTATCAAATGAAGAGCAACAATTTCCATCAGCAAAACAATTTGTGCATATATCATAACATCCATTTTGTATATCTTGCATTTAACTCACCCACTTGTTATTATAAAATTAATTAAAACATTCACTTATGTATTATATCATATATTTTAAATTCATTTCTTATATTATTTATAACTTTTTTATTAATTGCATTTAAATATTCAGTTGCTTCCTTTCTCGCTTTAAAAACTATAATATTTTTATTATCTTTATATTTATTTAATAATTCATATATTACCGGTAATTTTTCTTTTGAAAAATCAATTATTTTTTGTTCAAATTTTTTATCTAACGTTTCTTCCAACCATGGCAAATCATCTCTATTTACACCTACTCTAGAGTTAGCACCTTCAAGGCATACTTCTAAAGGATAATCTAGCAAAAATATAGTATTAGCTTCTTTTATTCTTGCTTCTATTGTCCTTTGATAGTTACCATCAATTATCCAATCATCAGTACTAAATATTTTTACCAGTTCTTCATTAAATTCATCTCTAGTTATTGTTGTTTTATCAGGTTTATTCCAAATCAAATCTAAATGATATAGAGGAATATTATAAACTTTGTGCAACTCTTTTGAAAAAGTACTTTTACCTGATCCAGGACAACCTATAACAATTATTTTTTGCATAATAACATCTCCATATAAACCATCTATTTTACTATACCAATTTTATTAAAAGGATATAAAACTAAACTAGCAGTACCACTAATATCTTTTTTCTTTACAGGGCCAAACACTCTACTATCAAGTGAAATTGCTCTATTATCTCCTAAAACAAAATATTCATCTTCTTTTAATGTAATTTTATCAGTATTATATGTTTTTCCATATCCATATTTATCTTCTATTTTCTCTTCATTTATATAAATATGATTGTTTTCGATTTCGATAGTTTCACCAGGCATTCCAATTACCCTTTTAATAACATTATCATCATTATCTACACTTAATACCACTATATCAAATCTATCTATCTTACCTAATTTATTTAAAATCATTATCTCTCCACCATCCAGTGTTGGATACATGCTAGCACCATTAACTTTAACTGGGGTTACTATAAAACTTCTAATTAATATAACAACAATTACTATAATGATATATGGGATTAATTCTTTTATAAATTTCATTTTATCACCCTTTTAACATTATTAATACTATCACTTTTTAGTATATTTTTCAACCAAAGAAAAAAGAAACTAATTTCTTAATTTCTTTCTTTAACACGGTATTCTTTACGCATACCTTTAATAAAGTTAAGTTTAGCACGTCTAACAAGACCTTTTTTAACTACTACAATTTTATCGATTGTAGGAGCATTAACTGGGAATATACGAGTTACTCCAATTCCACCAGATTTCTTTCTTACTGAGAAAGTCTCACTTACTCCACTACCTTTTCTAGCTACTACTAAGCCTTCAAAAGCTTGGATTCTTTCTTTCTTGCCTTCTTTAACCCATACATCAACACGTACAGTGTCTCCAACACGAAATTCTGGTATGTCTTTTCTCATATGACGTTCATTAATTTTATCAACTAAATTTGCCATTTAAAACATCCTTTCTAAATTATATTTAACCAATAATCATTTATTAATAAAGCGGATTATCTTTTCTAAAATATATAAATATTTTTTGGGTTCTTAAAGATTATAGCATAATATTATTAAAAATACAACAATTATTAAACCCAAAAATAAAAAGCATCAACTGATGCTTAACAAACGCTTTTAAGTAATACTTCGTAAGCTCCATTAGGGCTATCAACTGATATAGTATCTCCAGCTTTATGACCAATAACAGCTTTACCTATTGGAGATTCATTAGATATTTTATTGTTAAATGGATCTGCTTCTAAAGAACCTACAATTTTAAATTCTTCATCATCGCCTGGTTCGTATTCAATAACTATAGTAGAACCAACATTGGCAATATCTTTATCTTTATTATCAACAATTTCGCTATGTTCAAGTTTATATTCTAATTCTTTAATACGACTTTCAAGTTGCGCTTGTTCGTTTCTTGCAGCATCGTAGTCGGCATTTTCAGATAAATCCCCTAAACTTCTAGCGTATTTTAATGTTTTAATAACTTCTGGTCTTTTATTTAATTTTAAATCATTTAATTCAGCTTCAAGTTCTAAATAACCTTCAGCAGTTAAAACTACTTTATTTTCTTTTTTCATTCTTATTCACCTCAAAAATAATTTTTGCAACCTACAAAAGGATACTACAAATAACTGTTTTTGTCAAATACTTTTAACCTAACCATAGCTCCTTCAGGAATAATTCTGTCAACCTCTAGATAAGTAAGCATTCTAGGATGTCTTGCAACATCAACACTCTCAAAATCTTCATTATATATTTTATTTATTGTATAAGTAATAGGTTCCATATTTGGACCAAATATTTCTACAACATCACCAATTTTGAAATAATTTCTTTGCTCTACTAATATTTTATTATCTTCACAATTTTTTAAAACTATACCTAAAAAATCTTGGTTTGAAACTTCTTCTCTACCTAAATAATATTGTTCTTCATGGGTTGGAAATTTATCATAAAATTGTGGGACACTTTCACGATTAGCACAACGATTTATTATATCGTTAGAATATAATATGTCAGCTTCTGTTAAAGTATTACTTTTTATTTTATCAAATAATTTACGATATTCACTTATAACAGTTGCTATATAATAAACAGAGCGCATACGTCCTTCTACTTTAAATGAATTAACACCAATATCCATCATATCTTTTAAATAAATAGACATATTTAAATCTTTAGGAGTCATACTAAATATTTCTTCTTTGTCATCTATTTTAAACGTCCAACGACATATTTGAGCACAACCGCCTCTATTAGAATCGCGATTTGTTGTAACATTTGATAATACACATTTACCACTTATACTTGTACACATAGCACCTTGAATAAAACATTCTAAATCTAAACCTGTTTTATCTTTAATGCATTTTATGTCTTCGCGAGATGATTCACGCGCTAAAACTATTCTTTTCACACCTAATTCTTTATAAAATAAAGCAGCTTCATAATTTAAGGTTGAACTTTGGGTCGATAAATGAACTTCTAAATCAATATTATTATCTTTTATGCATTTTATAACTGCTATATCACTAACAATTACAGCATCAACACCAATATTTTCCAATTCTATTAAGTATTCTTTTAAGCCATTTAAATCACTATTATGTAGTACAATATTAACTGTGACATATAACTTTTTATTTAAATTATGAGCAAAAAGACAAGCCTCTTTTAACTCTTTATCACTAAAATTTATTGCATTAGCCCTTAAACTATAATTATATCCACCTATATAGCAAGCATCAGCTCCATATAGGTATGCTATTTTAAGTCTTTCTAAATTCCCAGCCGGAGCAAGTAATTCTATCATTATTCTTCCCCCTTTAATTTAAATATTGTTTTCTTTTCGCTTAAATATTTATAAGGATATAAATTCTCTAAATTATTTTCGCTATTTATTATATTAATTATTTCTTCATCACTTAAAAATACACCATTAATTAAATTAAATAAAACATTATCTTCTTTTCTTAAAACTAACCCATTAAATGGTTCATTAGTATATATAACAGAGCCATGTTCATTCTCAATTATCTTAAACTTAGTCTTTTGCATTTCTTCTTCTAGAGCTGCTAACTTTCCAACATCGCTATTAAAATGTTTGTTATAGTTAGTAAGTAGTGTACGTCTAGAATACATAATATTCATATGGCCAAAAGTATACAATACTACTGGTTTTGTAGCATAAGCTAATATTTCTTTTATTTCATCTATAGTAATATCAGGGCTTATTACAGCACTATCTACATACTCCAAATATGCATTTATACTTTCGTAATTACAATTCATATGATTTAAAAATAATATTTTTGTAATTGGAATATTTTCTTTAATTAATACATTTAATACTCCAATATCATCAAAAACAATACCTTTTATATTATTAGGAATATTCTTAATAAATTCTCTAAACTTTTCTATTCCAGCATTATCTAAAATTCGATTTACAAATATATAACTATCAATACTAATTTCACTTATATCATAAAGATTTTCGAAACCTACGCAAAACCCTTTAACCGGAAAAAGGAAAGTAATACTACTTTCTTCTTTTAATTTATCTACGATAGATTTGGAATTTACTAGTAATAATGTCTTATTTTTTTTCATCTTTCTTTACACTCACGCTTATTCCATCGCCAACATCATAGAAATTAGTTTCAAATTCTTTATTATCTTTTAAGAATTCTATGTAATTTTCGATTTTTTCAACTAATCCTCTAAGATTTTTTGACTCTATATTCTTAGATTTTCCTACATGCCCATGAAACTTAAGATTATCAGTTATAATAACACCATTATCATTTAAAAAATACTTAAATTTTTCAAAAAACTTCATATATTGACCTTTTGCAGCATCAATAAAAATCATATCATACTTAACATTAGTTAAATTAACCTCTAAAGCATCTTGAAATACTACATTAATTTTTCCTTCAAAATTACATTTTTTAACATTCTTTAAACATTCCATATAACGAGTATTATCACGTTCTATAGTTGTTACCATAACATCTTTATCTACACTAGCCATAAGAATACTAGAATAACCAATAGCACTCCCTATTTCTAATATATTTTTAATATTATTTGTTTTTATATATTTCATTATAAATTTGATTGAATCTTTTTCGATTATTGGAACATTATGCTCCGAGGCATATTCTTCCATTTCCAATATTAATTCTTTCATTTATCTCACCTCTAATTAATATTCATACCATAAACCAGCATTTTTAAGTTCACTAACTTTAGATTCGTGTTCAAAGTTGGTTTTAGTAAAGTATGTTTTTCTATTTTTATCTGCTACAAAGAAATAATAATCATGATTATCAGGCTCCAATGCTGCTTTTAAAGAAGCTAAGGAAGCACTACATATTGGCCCTACCGGCAACTTACCAGAATTACAACCATTTCTTGTATTATATCCATTATTACAATTGTTTAGTTCACTCATTTTTAAATCTGTACTAAAATCTTTTCTAGCAGCATAATAAGTTGTAACATCGCTACCTAAAGAATCGCCTGTTTTCAGTCTATTATAAAAAACTCCTGCAACTCCTGCTCTATCCGAATCATTTACACCTTCAAGTTCAACAATACTTGCCATAGTAAGTATTTCATGAACATTATATTTAGATTCATCTACTAAGTTTTTTAGGGTATTTAAATTATTTTCTGTTCCTTCTAACATTCTAGCAACAATATCTTTAATTGTACTACCTTTATAAAATTCATAAGTGCTTGCAAATAAGTAACCTTCTAATGGATAATAAATATCTTTATTTAATATATCATTAGTTAAGAACCAGTATTTATTTATTAATTCTTGTAAATAAGTCTCATCACTTAATAAATTTAATACTTCTTCTTCTGTTGTATTAGTATTATCTGCAATAACTTTTGCATAATCTACTAATCTTTTACCTTCTACAAATGTTATATTAAAAGTATTTTTTTCTTCTTTAATTTTGCCTTCATGAATCTTTTTAAGTATTTCATTAGTACTCATATTAGGGCTTAATTCGTATTTACCAGCTTGTAAATTCAAATTTCTATTTAATAAAACATACATATAAGAAGAAAACTTGCTTTTTAATAGACCAGCATCTTTTAAATCATCTACTATTTCTATTTTATTAGTTCCTGGTTTTATATTAAATAACACTGTTTTAGAATCTTTAGAAACAGGCGTTAACCCAAAGAAATATAAGCTAATTATAAATACCAAAACTGCCAGTAACGCCCCTGAAATTATAATTACTTTTTTTTTCATGTTACCTCTTATTTCTCTAATTACTAGATTTTTCTTCAATTTGAGCAAGTAAAGTCTCAATTAAATCCCATTCTTTTTCAGTTTCTATATCACTTAAGTTTAATTTTTCTCCGTCTTTTTCGTATGTAGCAGCATAAGTTATCACACTACCATCTTCATCTTCATTATTATCCGTAAATACTATATAACTTTTTTTGGTCTCATCACTATCAAAAGTAAATAATATTTCGTATTCTACAGACACACCTTTATTATCAGTTACAGTAAAATAACGTTCTTTTTCATTAGTCATTACGATTTTCCTCCATTTTCATAAATGTTTCTAATATTATTTGTGCCGCAACCCCATCAATAACTTTTTTTCTTTTTTCACGACTCATATCTGCCATAACAAGTATGTTTTCAGCTTCAGTAGTACTTAATCTTTCATCTACTAAATATACTGGTATACTAGTTTTTTCTTCTAATAACTTCTTAAAATTCATACTTCTTTCACTAGCAAAACCACAAGAGTTATTCATATTCTTAGGTAATCCTAGAGCTATTTTAGATATTTCATATTCATTTAAAATATTTAAAACTTCATTTAAAGCATAATTATAATCATTAGAACTAAATTTTATAACTTTTAGAACACTTGCAATAGTGCAACTTCTATCGGTTATAGCTATACCTAAACTTTTAGTACCTAAATCAAGACCTAAATACCGCATATTAAAACCTTTCTTTCTCTGAGTCCAGACAATATTTTATCAAATATTTACATAAAATACAAGTATTCCCCTTTTATTTCAATCTTGAACAATTTCCTTGCCATGTTTTTTTACTACTTCCATCTATATTATATTCATAATTATAACAAAGCGTTTTATCGCTATTACAAATTGCTTTTGCACAATGTTTTTTTAAATTGTTATTTTTAAAAGTAAATGCAATTATAATTAATAAAACTACAACTATTAAAATAAAAACTATTTCATACCATTTTATTTTCATCTTAATTACCTCAATATAATTCTAACATATATGCAAATAAAAAAGAAGATTATTATATTTAAAATTATTTAAACCTTCTAATTAAATTCTAAAGCAATGATAAATTTAATCTATTTAATATCTTTTCTATGTATTCTTTTTCGAAAAATTCATTTATTGCAAAACATTTTTTGCCCAAATCTTTAAATGACGCTCACAAGAATATAATTTATTTTTATCTAATATTATAAATCTATCATGAAATGAATCATTATTAATAAATGTTATATTACTATATTGACTTTCATATTTCTTCTTTAAATTTTCATCTATATTTTTAGATACTAGAATTATTTTTTTATTTAAAATTTTTAATGTATCTAACAATTCTCTACCAGCATAATTATCAATAATTATTATTTCTTCTCTTGCACTATCCAATAGAGACAATAATAATGAATAAGCATCATAAAAATCTCCTTCAAAAAAGATATAATCTTTAACAATTACTTTAGGATCAAATTTATCAAATAATTCATTTATTTTTTTAGTATTTTCATCTACTTTCTTTTCTAATAACATAAACTTATATGGTAAAAATGCTTTATTATAATTAATATAATGCCTCATTTTAACAAAAGTGTCCATTATAGCGATTGATACTTCTGTTGCTACATTAGACTTTAAAATAGTAGCAAGCATATATATGCCTTGCTCCGGAAAAACTGTATGTCCTTTTCTAGAACCTCCTTTTGAAGTCGAAATTTTCGACTTCAAAGAATTGTATTCTTTCTCCGTAATTCTAAAACAAAACCTTTCTGGGAATTTATCCAGATTATTCTTTACCGCTTCATTCACTCTTTTAGTTTCTACTTGATATAATTTTGCTATATCAGAATCAAACATGACTTGAACTCCTCGCACTTCATAAATCATATTTTCAATTATTATTTGTTCTTTTTCTATTATTTCTTTCATTTTTATTCCTCCTTTTAAAATAATAAAAAAAGAGACACTTTTCTTATAAATAAGTATCTCCGCATCATGTATATTTCTATTTTGCCTCTAGAAAATATACCTTATCGATTAAATTGTCATACAAATATCAGGCAAACTATTTAATACATTTTAATTATATATAATTTTAACTTTATATGCAAGTTTTTGACTAATAAAATTTCATTCTATATCTAATAATTTCTTTTTACTCTTTTTAATGCAATTCCTTCAACTTCATTCAAATCAATCATAGGATGTTCACTATAACTAATTAATAAATCATCAATAGTTTCCGTTGTATAAAAAACCAAAGTATCTTCATCTATATTTTCAAAATCATCTTTCGTTACCCTAACCATTTTACTATCATATTTTATAGTATTATTTATAATATAATAAGCACCACAGTCTTGATCTATTGCTAATTTAATAACTTCATTTTTTGCTTTATGAACTATTAAACCTTTTGCATTTACTATTATAGAATTTATATCTTCTATTTGATTTTCATCAATCATTCTTATTAAATTAGTATATTGTTCTTGAGAAATGCTATAAACCACAAATTTTTTATCATCAAACAAATTTAAAACTTCATATACATCACAAGACATAATTCTTGCTTTGTTATTTTCAATTTTTACAACATCATTAAGTAGAATGGTATTACCTACATTCATGTCATTAAGATTTAGTAATATTTCTTGCTCAAGAGCTTTATATATAGATAATTTTTCATTATATGCATCTTTCTTATCTTGAATTCTATCCATAATGTCATCAGTAATAGGTAAATACACCCACGTTTTTTCACATAACTGTTCATTTTTAGGTTTAATATAATCATTTGCTTCTTCATAATTATCAAATACTCTTTCAACTATATTTGAATTAACACAATGCCCATGAATTAAATTATATTCTGGTATAACTCTTTTCCAACATCTAAATTTCCCCGATTGATATGGAAATACTACTTCATACGCTTTAGTAGTTTTGCCATTTACAGCATATATTGTTTTATCATTAATTAAATAACATTTAGATACAATGTAACAAACAATATCATATTCTCTTTCTAACTCATGCAAGCCATGAGACCAGCCTACTTGTTCTATAATCGGCATTGCTGCATATTTTACTGGATAATTAATTTTCATTTATACCACCATTTCTTAATAATTTATTCTATCATAAAAAAGAAAAAAGACCAAGATTTTTTAAAATCCCAGCCTTACCTTATTATTTATTATTAATTTTAGCTTGTGCAGCAGCAAGTCTTGCAATTGGAACTCTAAATGGTGAACAAGAAACATAATCAAGTCCAACAGTTTCGCAGAATTCGATACTTGCAGGATCTCCACCATGTTCTCCACAGATTCCTAAATGGATATCTTTACGTGTAGCACGACCTTTTTCAGCAGCAATTTTAATCAACTGTCCAACACCTTCAGTATCTACTTTAGCAAATGGATCACTTTCAAAAATTGTTTTATCATAGTAATCACTTAAGAATTTACCAGCATCATCTCTTGAGAAACCATAAGTCATTTGAGTTAAGTCGTTAGTTCCAAATGAGAAGAATTCAGCGTGTTTTGCAATTTTATCAGCTGTAAGTGCAGCTCTAGGTATTTCAATCATAGTACCTACTTTATAAGTTAAATCACTATTATTATCTTTAATAATTGCATCAGCAGTTTCACAAACAATATTTTTAACAAATGCTAATTCTTTTTCATCACCAACAAGTGGAATCATTATTTCAGGAGTAACTTTAATTCCTTCTTTTCCTACATTTATAGCAGCCTCAATAACTGCACGAGTTTGCATACGAGCTATTTCTGGATAAGTCACAGCTAAACGACATCCTCTATGTCCCATCATTGGGTTAAATTCTTTTAATGAATCAATTCTTTTCTTAAGTGTTTCAAAACTAATTTCTAAAGCTTCTGCTAAAGGTTTAATTTCTTCATCAGTATGAGGTAAGAATTCATGTAGAGGTGGATCTAAATAACGAATTGTAACACTATATGGAGCCATTGCTTTAAATAATCCTTCAAAGTCTTCTCTTTGATATGGAAGAATATCTTCTAAAGCTTTTTCCCTTTGTTCTACAGTTTCAGCAGTAATCATTTTACGGAAATTGAATATTCTAGATTCTTCAAAGAACATATGCTCTGTACGACAAAGTCCAATACCCTCTGCTCCAAACTTACGAGCTTGGATAGCATCTTTTGGAGTATCAGCATTAGTTCTAACTTTTAATCTTCTAGTTTCATCTGCCCAAGACATAAATGTTTCAAAATCACCACTAATGCTTGGTTCTTCTGTTTTAATTAAACCATCATAAACTTTACCAGTTGAACCATCTAAACTAATTTCATCACCTTCATGATATACTTTACCACTTTTTGTAGTTAATGTTTTAGCTTCTTCATCAATTGATAATTCGCCACATCCTGATACACAGCATCTACCCATACCACGAGCGACTACTGCAGCATGACTAGTCATACCACCACGAATAGTTAAAATACCACGTGCATGGTTCATACCTTCAATATCTTCAGGAGATGTTTCAAGTCTAACTAAAATTGTATCTTCACCAGCAGTAGCATGTTCAGTAACACTTTCTGCTGTAAAGTAAATTTTACCAGCCCCAGCTCCTGGAGACGCAGCAAGACCAGTTGCTATAACTTCACCATTTTTTAACGCTTCAGCATTAAACATTGGGTGTAATAAACTATCTAATTGTTTTGGTTCTACTTTTAGTAATGCTTCTTCTTTAGTAAGCATACCTTCATTTACTAAATCAACAGCTATTTTTAAAGCAGCACTAGCTGTTCTTTTACCATTACGAGTTTGAAGCATAAATAATTTACCATTTTCAATTGTAAATTCCATGTCTTGCATATCTTTATAATGTTTTTCTAGTGTATTAGCAATTTTTGCAAATTCTTGATAAACTTCTGGCATAACAGTTTCAAGTGTACTAATTGGTTGTGGTGTACGAATACCTGCAACAACATCTTCTCCTTGAGCATTAATTAAATATTCTCCATAAAGTTTAGCTTCTCCTGTAGCTGGATTTCTTGTAAAAGCTACACCTGTTCCAGAAGTATCTCCTCTATTACCATAAACCATTTCTTGGACGTTTACAGCAGTTCCCCAAGATGAAGGAATATCATTCATTCTACGATAGTAGATAGCTCTTTCATTATTCCAACTTCTAAATACCGCAGTAACTGCTTCAATTAATTGCACTTTTGGATCTTGTGGGAAATCTTCTCCAGCAATTTCTTTATAAATATTTTTAAATTCTTCAGTAACTTCAACCATGTCTTCTGCGGTTAAGTCAGTGTCGAATTGTGCTCCTTTTTCTTCTTTAATTTCATCTAAACGACGCTCAAAACTTGATTTTGGATATCCTTTAACAACATCTGCAAACATTTGGATAAAACGACGATAAGAGTCATATACAAATCTTTTATTATTTGTAGCTTCTGTAAATCCTATTGCAACTTCATCATTTAAACCAAGGTTTAATACAGTATCCATCATACCTGGCATTGAAGCTCTAGCACCACTTCTAACACTAACAAGTAACGGATTTTCTTTATCACCTAAAGTTTTACCAGTAATATTTTCTAGTTCACTTAATTTAGCATAAATTTCTTCTTTAATAGCTTCATCAATTACTTCTTTATCTTCATAATATTTATTACAAGCTTCAGTAGTAACTGTAAACCCTCTAGGAACAGGAAGCCCAATAGAAGTCATTTCTGCTAAGTTAGCACCTTTTCCTCCTAATAAGTTTTTCATGTCTTTATTACCTTCACTAAAAAGGTATACGTATTTTTTACTCATATTTCCTCCTTAAAATAATAGTCACAAAAATATTATAGCAAAAGTCCCATACACATACAATTAATCTACATTAATTTGACATTTAATATACAAAATTTAATTTAAATATTTAATTAAATATTATGTAAAAATCTCTTCTATATTGTCTAAAGAAGAGATTTTTTGTTTCTGTCGTATTCTTATATCAATTTTATTTTGTTTATCTAACTTTTCAAAAATTGTCAGCTATTTAAGAAATCACATATGGATCTATTATTGTCCCACTTCCTGTCATTGTGAGTTTAACAGTATTAAGATTTATAACTGGACGAATGCCCATAGCCATATCAACAGTATAACCAGCATTTAATGCACCATTGTAATCATCATTTTCATATAAATGAAATAACCTTGGATAATAGCTATAATTAAATCTTGAAGGAGTCATTGTCCAATATTCTTTCCCAGTATATAAATAATAACTTGTATTATTAATATTATATACACCTCCAGCAAAGCTTACTTCATCTGCTGTTATTAAACCAACTGGATATGTTAATGCTTGATTTCCTTTATTTGTATTATTTTCAACTGTATATAAATCTTGTTGTATTCCACTTTCATCAACGTAAGGGCATTTATATGATGGAGCTTTATTTGTGACTAGCCTTGTATGAGCTCCATAGTATGTGGAGCTTGTTCCAATACCTGTTCCGCTTGTTATACTTCTATCACCACAGAACCCTGATTCTCTATCTAAATGTTCTTCGTATTTTTTTAGTTCGTTATCCTCACCTGAATACCAGGATTCTAAATTTTTTAATATCGTTGATTTTTCATCCGTTCCATGAACCTCTCCTTCCGTATATTTTAACCCTACATGTTCTGCTACTGCACTTTGAAAATAAACATTAGAAAACATAGAATATGCAGCCTCTGTTTCAGCTCCGACTGTTTTTACATCTAATTTATTTCCATTTTCATCATATTTTTTTCCTTGATATATCATTCTTACTGAACCATTACCATTAATCCTAATTATACGCCAGTAAAACCCTGCAAATTCTACAAAATTATCTGTCGGAGCACCTGCATAATAATATGTTGTTCCATCATCATCTTGAGCTTCAAATAATTTACCAGTAGTATCTTCTGTAAATACTACACTATAATCTGTTCTTGTCGTTATTTCTTTGCTAGCTAGTATTTCAGATATTGTAATTCCTTTATCATAATAGAAATAACATTTAGTCCCTTTATTCATTAATGTATCAGGCGTTTTTATAGACGTCATTTTATTGTACCTATCATATTCTATAGTATTATTTATTTTTTCTAGCTCTTTTGTACTTTCGTTATAATTAGCACAATAACTTTTTTCTGTATTTAAAACATAGCCAAACTTTGGAACACTTGTTGCACTATCATAAGTAATATTACCTTCTTCATCTGTACCTGTTTGTAAATTTATTGCAACAATATTCATATCCGGTACTATATAGTTTACTTTGCCACTAGCTATAGGAATACTTTGTACTTTCCTATAATTTGCCAAGCTTGTTGCTAGAAATAAAGTTACTCCAATACAAAATAATATTATCCCTATTAATAATATTTTCTTTTTATTTTTTATAGTTTCAAATTTCATTTTGTCACCTCTACTACTAAAGGTAACTTAAAGTTATTTTGTCTATTTAATTCTGGGTTTATTAACTTAATTAACCCCCCAGAAGCATACTCAGCAACTGTTGGGAAGTTCTTACATATTTTTTTCATTCGCTAACTTCCTTCCTATGATAGTTAAAATATACCATATATTTTACTTATTATCAATTAGTAAACATGAAAAAACAGATATTTTTACATATCTGCTAATCAATATTACTGATACTTGCTCTTTTATATTCTTCGCATAAAGTATCTAAATCATTAATAAAATTATTAATTTCTTCTTCACTTGTAAGTCTTGCACCACTAGCAAATTTATGACCACCACCATTATATTTAGCAGCAGTTTTATTTACTACAGGTCCATGAGAACGAATACTTACTTTATAAGAATTATTTTTAGAGTCTTCTGTTATAAATGTCCAAACTATAACTTCTCTAATAAAATTAAAACTATTAATTAAATTTGATGGTGTTGCTAAATCAACATTATATTCTTTAATTACTTCATTTGGAATAATTATATAACCTAAGCCATGTTCTGTAACAATCATATTGTTTGCTAGATATCCTTGGAATCTTACTTCATCTAAACTCCTGTCATATAAATAATTATATAATGATGTAAAATCAATCTTACTTTCTTCTAATAATTCATTAACTATTTTAAATGTTTTAGGTGTTGTATATGAAAGCAAAAATCTATCGCTATCAGATACAATTCCCAAATATAGATTACCCGCTATTTTAGTATCTAATTTTAATGGACTTTTAAGAATTAATTCTGCTATCATTTGACATGTTGAACAACTAGTTTCTTCTGTCCAATCTACTTTCCCTTTAATATCTTCAGCTGGATGGTGATCAATTTTTAATATTTCTTTATATTTTAAACCATCAATGCCATCTACTCTTACTAAGTTTGGAACATCTAATACAATAAGTAAACAATCTTCAAATTTTTCATTTTCTATTTTATCTAATATTCCATAATATTTAAATTTAGATACACCTAAACCTACGGCACTAACTTCTTTATTTGGAAAAGTGAGTCTTATTGAATCCCTTAGAGCTGTTTGACTAGCAATAGCATCAGGATCAGGCCCAATATGTCTTGCTATAACGATTTTATCGTATTCTTTAATTTTTTTATATATTTTTTTAATTACATTATTATTTATTTTAATCACCAACTTAATTTATTAATTCATAAGTATCTAATGCTATCATTAACTCTTCATTAGTTGGTATTACATATACAGGTACACTAGATTCCTCTTTAGAAATTATTCCTTCATTAATATCTAAATATCCTGCTATTTTATTATTTACTTCGTGATCAACTAGTATTCCTAAACATTCTAATTTGGATAATACTTCTTCTCTAAATTCACGTGCGTTTTCACCTAGTCCTGCTGTAAATACTAAAGCATCTACTTTACCATTTAGTTTAACATAATATTTTGCTATATAATCTACAATACGGTTTACATACATGTTATTAGCTAAAACACAAAGTTCTTCACCATTATTCATACCTTCTTCAATATCTCTATGGTCACTATATTTTTCGCTTATTCCGAATAAACCACTTTTCTTATTTAAGATAGTATCTACTTCACTTAATGTAACACCAGTTTTTTCAATATAATATGGTATTACAGAATAATCTATATCTCCTGAACGAGTTCCCATTAATAAACCAGCATTTGGTGTAAATCCCATAGTTGTATCAAAACTTTTACCATTTTTAACACAACATAATGAACCTCCAGAACCAATATGGCAACTAATTAAATTAACATCTTCTTTACCTAATTTTTCTTGCATTGTCTTAGTTATATATTTATGACTTGTTCCATGGAAACCATATTTTCTAATTTGATAATCTTTATACCAAGAGTATGGAACTGAATATAAAAATTCTTCTTTATCCATAGTTTGATGGAATGCTGTATCAAATACTCCTACCATTGGTACGTTAGGTAATGCTTCTTTAAAAGCTTTAATTCCAAGTATATTCGCTGGATTATGAAGTGGTGCTAAACTTGATAATTCTTCTACTGTTTTAATAACTTCATCATCAATTACAACACTTGATGCATATTTATCTCCACCATGAACTAAACGATGTCCTACTCCATCAATTTCGTCTAATGAAGAAATGATTTTATTATCTAATAATTCTTTAATTAATAATTCAATAGCAACTTTATGATCTTTCATAACTGCTTCTTTCTTTATTTTAGAACCATTAATCTTAATACTATAAATCCCTTCACTTAAACCTATTTTTTCAAAATTTCCGCTTACCAATTCTGTGCGTTCAGGTAAACTAATTAAATTAAACTTTAAAGATGAGCTACCTGCATTAACTGTTAATATTTTCATAATTATCTCTCCTTAATGTTAATTATACAAAAAAAAAGATAATTTTACTATACCTTTTCTTTATAAATTATTTTTTTGATACATTTAAAACTAAACCTACACTAAGCATAGATACTAGTAACGAAGAACCACCATAAGAAAAAAATGGTAATGTTACACCGGTAACAGGAATTAACCCTACAACTACTGCTAGATTTAAACTTGCTTGTATAAATATTCCGAAAGCAAGGCCAAAAGCTAAATACTTATAAAACAAATTACTCGCTTTCATTGCAATTCTAATCATTCTGTAAAAGATAAAAAAGAAAAAACTACACACTATAATTACTCCTAAAAAGCCAAATTCTTCACTAATAATGGAAAATATAAAATCCGTTTGGGGTTCTGGTAAATAAAAATGCTTTTGCCTAGAATTCATAAATCCTTGGCCAAGTAACCCCCCTGGACCTATAGCATACAAGCTTTGAATTATTTGATATCCTGCACCTAGTGGATCACTCCATGGATTTAAGAAAGATACTATTCTTGCCATACGATATGGTGCCGCTATAATAAGCCCAACTATTCCAAGTAAACCTACCACCCCTAATTTAACAAAAAAAGATATTTTTAAACCAGAAATAAATATTAAGCAAACTAAAGTTAAAGCCATAACCATGGCTGTTCCAAAATCAGGTTCTAACATTATTAGCAAGAAAAAAATACCAATAACTAAAAATATAGGAAGTGCACCTTTTTTAACATTTTGCATATTTTTTTGATTACGCTCTAAATATTTAGCAGTATATATAATTAATCCTATTTTAGCAAATTCACTAGGTTGTATCCCAAAACCACCTATCCCAAACCAACTTCTAGAACCATTTCTAACTGTACCTATTCCCGGTATTAAAACAAGTATCAATAATATTAAACAAGTAAGTAAAATAAAATTAGATTTATTTTTTATATACTCTAAATTTAATTTAGAAGAAATTAACATTACAAATATACCTATTATAAAAAATAAAGTTTGATGTTTAACATATTTAAAAGCATCATTAAATTTAAATTCTGCCCATATGGAACTAGCAGAATAAATCATAATTATTCCAAAGATACTTATTAATATAACTGTAAAAAATAAAATATAATCAATCTTTTTATTTTTCATAAGTCACCTATAATAAATTTATTATAAAACAAAAAAATGTAGAACATCTACATTTTAAACATACCTACTAATTTAACAAATACTTTATTTTTTAATATTATTTTTTTAATAATAGGTTCATCGTTTAAACACTTGCTTTTACGCCATTTTTTATCAATTGCATTTAAATATTTGTAAACAGTATCAATAAATTCATTTCTTAATTTCAAATCATTAATATATCTACTATTTTTTAAATAAGGAAGTAATATTTTAACAGTTAAATTAGTTCTATCAACATAAGTACATTTTAATAATTTCTCATTAATTATTTCACAAATACTAATTATATCAAAAATTCTTTTATCTCTAGTTATGGTTTCGCCGGTTTTTTGCATAACGTAATGAAATAAACAGTCTTCTATTATACCTATTTTTTTAGCATCTCTTATAGCTTGTATTACTACAGGTGCATCTTCATATTTTAAACCTAATGGAAATCTATTATCTGTTTTTTTTAATAAATTCTTGTGATACAATTTATTCCAAGGTGCAAAATTTATTATTGTTACTAAATCCGGATTTTCTTTTAAAGAACAATCATTAAATAAAGGCATTTTTATTTCAAGTGTTCTTGATATTTCTAAAAAGTAATTACATACTACTAAATCACATTTATCTTTAAGTGCCTTTTTTAATAATTTTTCAACTGTATTACTTTCTATGTAATCATCACTGTCAACAAACATGATATAATCGCCACTAGATTTTTCGATTCCTAAATTTCTTGTAGCGCTAACTCCAGTATTTTCTTTATCGATAAAGATTATTCTTTCATCATGATATTTCTCAACTATTTCTTTTGATTTATCTTTAGACCCATCATTTATTAAAATTATTTCCATTTTTTTATGTGTTTGATTTAAAATAGATTCTATACATCTTTCTAACCATTTTTCTGCATTATATATTGGTACAATAATACTTACTTTTGCCTTCATTTACTACCTCCAAAGAATATTATCTTCAACATACTTATACCACAATGCAATTTTAATAGCAACTTAATTTTTATTTTAATTAAAGAAAAAATGTAGAATAATCTACATTTTATAACCATACTCCATAAGTTATAGCTGCCATGGCTAATATCAAGCCTGCTACCCAAAAATATCTTACTATATCTTGTTCATTCATTCCTAGAACTTCGAAATGATGATGAAGGGGCGCTCTTTTAAATACTTTTTTATTAAATTTTCTAATTGCAATAATTTGAATTAAACTAGATAAAGTTTCAATTACAAATATACCACCAATAAGCCCTAACGATAATTCATGTCTTGTAATAATTGCAATTGTTGCTAAAGCAGCTCCTAGTGATAAAGAACCTAAATCACCCATAAACACTTTTGCTGGATGAGCATTAAACACTAAGAACCCAAGTAATGATCCTGCTAACACAAAACAAAATATTGCAATTTCTTGATAACCTACTAGCCATCCTGTATTCCAAGAAATAATTCCAAAGGCAAAGAACGCTATTGCAGATAATCCACCGGCTAAGCCATCTAATCCATCAGTTATATTAACTGCATTACTACTTCCAACTAATAAAAATAAGATTAATAAACCAAAAGTCCATCCTAAAGGGATATCTATTCCCAAACTAGTAATAACTAAGTCTGATTTACCGCCATTACTCATAAATATATAAAAGAAAATAAGTGCAATAATCATTTGAACTAATAGCTTACTTATTATGCTCAAACCTTTATTATTATGATACTTTATTTTCATATAGTCATCAATAAAACCTAAACCAGCATATGCAATGAATACAAATATTAAGATTATTAAACTATGAGATATTTCGATACTTCCATTTATATACAAAAGAAATAATGCAATAATAGTGGGAATAATAAATATTAAGCCACCCATTGTTGGAGTACCCTCTTTTTTTAAATGTCTATCACCAATAAAATGACTAACGTATTGTCCAATATGAAACTTTTTTAATAAAGGAATTAATATTAAACCTGTTATAATAGCTAAAACGAAACCAAGTAACAAAGCCATTGCTGCTTTTGCAAGTATTAACATAACCCACCTCTTTCTTTACTTAATTATACTACTTATTATGCTAAAATTCTTTAATTTGAATATTATTTGACATTATCTTCACAAATATTAATCTAATAATAACTTGATTGTGTCCCCTTCAGGAACATAATATCCCCCACTAGGAGTTTGGTAAATTACATTATTACCATTCCCTGAATATTCTATTTTAAAACCTTTTAATGTTTTAGTAGCTTCTTCTTTAGACATTCCAATTACATTTGGAAGTGCTACATATTTTTTATCAAGCCATGTATATTCCCTAGGCATTCCTTCAGTACTAGGTTCTATATCTAATATATCTATAGCGCTTGTTAATATATTTTTAGCAATAGGAGCAGATACTACTCCGCCATACTGAGTTACACCTTTTGGATTATCAATAGCTACATATACAATTATTTCAGGATCATCAGCTGGTAAAAAACCTATAAATGATAATATATAATTTCCATCTAAATAATGACCATCTTTAACTTTTTGAGCCGTACCAGTTTTACCACCTACTCTATAGTTTTCTATATAAGCATTTTTCCCAGAGCCATTTGCAACAACACTTTCAAGGGCATATCTAACGAGTGTACTTGTTTCTTCACTTATAACTTTTTTTGCAAGATTTGGTTCATTCTTTTTAATTAAACTGTTAGTTTCACTTTCTAAAAAGCTACTTACTATATAAGGAGTATATAAATTGCCCCCATTAATAGCTGCTGATACAGCTCTTATTTGTTGTAACGTAGTCTAAGGAATGAAACTTTTTACCTGAATTATCAGAAGTAGTATATAAACTTTCTCCTGTCTTAATATAAATATCTAATTTTATTTTTTTATCATTTTCTTTAAAAACATAAATTCTATCTACTAATTCATTAAATATATCACTATAACATTCATTATCACTTAAAGATTTGTTTAATGCTACTTTAATATCATTTATTTTATTCTCAATATAGTTTTTATCTCTCTTATTATTTTGTAATTCATTAATTTTATTTTGATGTATATTTATCTCTTCATTAATTAAATCTACTTGTTTTTTATAATCAATTTTCGATAAATATTCTTCCATTACTAATTCTAGTAATTTATCTTTTTTATTATTTAATACTAATAATTTTGATTCTAAAGTTTTAATTTCATTATCATTGTTATTTATCTCTAAATAATTTCTACATTCATTTATTATTTCATCAAAAATATTATTTCTTCTTTTGAATAGTTTATTAAATAAATCTTTAAAGACCTCATCTAATTCAAGTTCAAATACTCTAGGATTAGAACAACCTTTTAAACTTTCTTTTCTATATACTTGACATTCCCATACAGGATTGTTTTTCCTTTTACCTGCACTTGATCTATGATAGGTAACATTATGTTCACCACAATATATTTTACCTGAATATGTATATCTGTTTTGAAATACTTTTTTATTAACTGCACGATTAGTAAAACTATCTTGTCTTTCTTTCAACTTTTTATTAGCGCGATTCCATAATTCTTCAGATACTATAGGTGGAACTGATTTCTCATCTTTATAAATAATCCAATCTGATTCATTAAGCTTCTTCTTTTTTTTAGTTCGATAATCCAATACTTTAGTTTTATGACCACAATAATATCCTTTATATTTAGGATTTTCTATAATTCTAGTAAGTATAGTAGTATCGAGTCTTTTTCCTGTTTTACTTTTATAACCTAGATTATATAGATATCTTGAAACTTTAGATAAACCATCAGTTGTATTAGCATATTTATCAAAAATAATTCTAACCATTTCTGCTTGTGATTCATCTATTACTAATTTACCATTATCTTTTATATAACCATAAATATTAGAACAACCTAATACAACACCATTATCAATACTTCTTCTCATGCCAAATGAAACTCTTTCTGATAATCTTCTAACTTCATCTTGCGCTATAGAAGACATCATAGTAAGTCTAAGTTCAGAGTCTGGTAATATTGTATTAATATTATCATTTAAGAAATATACACCAACACCATTTGACAAAAGTTCTTGAGTATATTTAATACTATCCAAAGTACTTCTTGAAAACCTTGAAATTTCTTTAGTTAATATTAAATCAAATTTATGTCTTTTAGCATCTTCAATCATCTTTAAAAATTCTTCTCGTTTATTAACTGATGTGCCACTGATACCTTCATCAATATATGAACCTATAAAATTCCAGTTAGGGACTTTACTAATATAATCATTAAAGAAAGATATTTGACTTTTAAGAGAATGTAATTGCTCATCTTTATCAGTAGATACTCTTGCATAAAAACATACTCTTAAATTTAATTCTTGTAGCGGAATACCTTTCATAATATTATTCCTAACTGTATATAAGTCCATACATGCACCTCCTTAAGTTAATATTTTATAATTACTAATTTCATTTATATAATTCTTATCAATTTTACTTTTTTCTAATTCTAATTTTCCAATTAATTTATTAATACAAAAATTATACATTCCATCATCAATGGTATTATTTCTTTTTAAATATTCCAGTAATTTAATACTAGTTTCTAATTCAATTATTTTAGATGGAATTATATTTTTATCTTCCATATGTTTGTCCTTTCTTTTAAGTTTATTTTTCTAAAAACTAAAAAAGAACTTAAGATATTAAGTTCTACAAAAAACGAAAACTTAATACCTCAAAAGGACAAAATTAGACTAAATCATCATTTGAAATAATTAAGTTTTCAAATAACAATTTAGTTTTATTTTTTAATATTTTGTAATTAGTGTTGCTATATTATAGCCATCAATATTATCAGGTAATAATTCATCATGTTCTAAAATTAAAAATAATTCTACAATTATATCTATCTTTTCTTTAAAAGATAAATTTTCAAATAAAGGTATCAATTCTTTATATTCTTTTAGATAAAGTTGATAAAGATTATATTTGATATTCCAATATTCTTTTATTTGATTTACTAAATAGTATTCTTCAATACTACTAGGATTAAATATATTTATATCTATAGAATCATCTAATAAATCAGGATTAGTTTTATTTAAACTATTTATTTGATTTTTATCCCATAAATCCAAAATATAAAGTATATATTTCATTTTATTTTCTTTATCTAGTTCATTAACTTTTTCAATTAAATCTTTAACTTCATTGCTAGTATTTCTTAAATACATATTTAACACATCCTTCCATTTTCAATTTAAGCCATTTTAAGAGACTTTATTTTTTAGTACTTATAACTGATTAAAAATAAAATTAAAGTCTCATATAGACTAAATTAAATACCAATTAATTAACTTTTAGTTTTACTATTTATCACTTAAAAAAATAAAATTTGCAAGTGTTTTTTATAAAAAAATTAATTTTGGTTTTATCAACTTTATCTATTTGTTTTTAATTTATTAATATATTAGTTATTAATAGAATAGTGTTATCCATTTATGGTTAATCGACATTTGCTTTATAGTCATCTGGATTTTCATAAATAAAATATTCATAGTTAAATCTTCCGTTTTCATCAAAAGTTCTTTCCATTTCAACATAATGATTTTCTTTCAATTCATTAATTGCACTTCTAACTGCATCTCTGCTTTCTTTACAAAGTAAACATAAACCATTAATATTAAATTTCCAACTGTCAGGTAAGGATAACATTAAAGTTAATAAACCTTTAGCTTTTAAAGATATCTTTTTATCTTCTAAATATCTATTATCTATTTTAGTATAATTTGTAATTTTATTAGTTCTAAATATCATAATTATTTTTCCTTTCTTAAAATTATGAGTAGCCACTTTTGTTATTTTTAATGTGTTTTTTATAGTAAAAACACTGCATATTTTTAATGGGCATAAGGAAAACGACACCATAAATTTATTTATCCTTTATAAAACTAGGATTAATTAGTGGTGTCTTACTATTTTTGCACTTGCAAAAATGACTACTTTTATAAGTAGAGGTGGCTACTACTATATTTAATTACTTATAAAACCAATAAAAAAAGTGGCTACTAAGTTTATAAATAGTGACCACTTTATAGTTAATCATTAAAAATATGTGCTTCCTGTAGTTTTTAATTCATATTATCATCTCCCAACAAAAAAAGAGAGAAACAAAAGTTCTTCTCTCC
The DNA here is from genome assembly GCA_015059425.1 of Bacillota bacterium. GTDB lineage: Bacteria > Bacillota_I > Bacilli_A > RF39 > UBA660 > Caccenecus. The sequence goes on from SVAM01000001.1 coordinate 24,114, forward strand.
ATATTTTTTTCATATTTTACTATATTATATCACTTGACAAAACGGAGTCAAGCTTATTTCATGTCTAATTCGTGTTGTTTTGTGCAGTTTTTGTGTTGGAATGGTATATGTAATGTTTTTAATTAAAAATTCACATATTTTTTAAAGAAAGTGATCTTTTAGCAATCTCATTTTCTTCAGCATAATATGTATAGATTTGATGATATTCATTTGCTGACATCTGTTTTTCACTTTTAAGAAAGAAATTTAAAGGAGTATTATATTTAATATTGTATAAATCCCAAGTTAAATCTAAATGATACCAATATCCATTAATTTTTACGATATTCCACTCATGTTCTTCAGACATAATTACTTGACAATCTATTCCAATGGCATCCATCAAAGCTCTAAAAGTTACTGCAATACTTGAACAGACTCCTTTGTTTTCAAATAAAATATCATATATACTATTACTATCATGTGTTTCTCTTTCATCATAATTTAAATTAGCAATATTTTTATCATATTTAATTTTTTTACCTAAATATTTATATATAAATAAGATTCTTTCTACATCATTATAATCTACAGGTATTTTTTTTATTATTTCATCTATTTTTTTCTTAATTTTAATTAAATCATCAAATGTATATAAATTATCATATTCATTATTTTCACTATATTTTCCTTGATAAGTTTGATTAATTTTTATCGTAGTATCCAAATTACTATTAAGTTTTTTCAACGATTGTAATTGTTCAACGTTAAACACTTCTAAATTACCAAGTTTTAATACAAATTGCAAATTAGAATTAACACATTGTAAAAAAGTAATTAACTTTTCAAAATCACGATTTTTAACTATAGAAGATAATTCTAATTCTAAGCAATCAATATTTTTTATATAATCCCTTAAATCTTTAAAAACATCAAATAAATTATCATAATTTTCTATTGTTACATTTTCACGTATTCTTACATAATATTTAATTTTTTTTGATTTAGATTTTAATTCTTTTACTGCTATAAAAAAGTCGTCAACATAGCATCTTAATTTTATATCATTCTCTGGTATTTGTTCTAATTGTTCATTACTAGATATATACACAGGGTTAGGATTATTGCTTGATATATTTGTACAAGTAAAAATTTTTTTCATAAGTCTCCCTCCCCAAAAAAACTTATGACTATTATACATCTTTTTCGATTTTTTTCAATACATATAGATAATTAATTCCATTTCATAGATTTTAATTTGTTTTTTAACAAAACTTTCATCTGTTCGCTTGTTTTATATAGTTACTTATTATATAATTTTAACAGGAACATTTGACGTGAGTGTCGTCCTCCAATCTTGTAAAAGAAAGGAGGTAGATAAAGATGAAAACTAAGACTTTTATTTTAAAAGTTCTAAAGCTCATTGCTATCATTTTGTTACTTTCTACCTTACTGGTGTTAGCAATAAAAAAATAGACACTCTTCAACATTGATAGAGTGTCAATCCTAATTTATTAGAGGCGACATTCACTTGTGGAATCGAATGTTCCTCTTTTTTTATTTTATGCAAGTTTTCTTGCTTACATACTAATAATAACATAATTTATTGATATTGTCAAAAATTACTCATTAATAATTTAGAAAGTCCATTTTTCTGCTTTCATAAATTCCTCTACTGATAAATGTTCGACATCTTCATATTCACAAAGATTTGGAACCTTAGCCCCATCTTTTTTATATCCTTCAGTTGATACAACTTTATATCCTAAAACTTTAGCTTTCGCAACTACAAATGGATCTGCTTCACTACAATAACGTAGTTTATCTTGTTTTCTTATGTTATGTTCAAAATGTACATTAGAATATAAATGCATAATTACATCAACTTCTTCCTGATTAGGTTTTAAGAATATTTTACTATGACTTTTAGCCCAATCAGCAAGTTTGTCTTCATGAGTTTCTAATTCTCTCTTAACTTCCATTACCGAAATTATTTTTCCTTTTTCAACCAATTCATCAAACTTTTCCCATAAAGTTTTAAAAGTATCTGTATAATAATATCTAAATAGGTGTATGAACGCCCCTGAATCAAACACGTACATTACATGTCACCTCTAAATCTATTAGAAAATTCAGAAAAATTTTTCGGTTTAATCATTAAGTAATTTGCCGCTTGATTATAGCTTATTGAATGAGTAAAATACTCCTTCAACACAACAGAAACATAATTTTTTCCTAAATATGTTATTTTGTTATTATAAAAATTACCCATTGGTTTTCTTTTTGGAATACTATTTAGTTCAATAGTCCATTTATCAACAAGTTTTTCATATATGCCCGATGAGCAAAAATTGTTATCAATAGACTTTCTTAGAATCACTTCTTTACTTACATTATATAATTTAGAAAGTTTTTGACAAATTTGCTCAATATCATTATTATTCTCTTTTAAATAATGATATTGTTCAATAAAATCTTTATTAGGAACTAAAAATTCACTAGCAAATGAATTACAAAATTGTTCTATTTTTTTATCTTTAATATTATAAATTTCATCATTTATAGAATTGTCATTTTCAATATCAATACCGCTAGTTTGAAATAATAAATGACATAATTCATGAAACAAAGTAAATAATTGTCTGTTTTTACTCAAGTTATTATTTATATATATAATTGGAAATTTACTATCATAAATACAAAAGCCAGAATATGAATCATTTTGAAATGAATCTTTAAAAACAGATATTCCAATTTTTTCAAATGCATCTCTCCACATTTCTAATGATTTATTTACATCATTAATTTTCTTTTGTGAATCTAACTTTACTCCTAATAAGTCTCTTACGACTTCACAAGATTTATAAATATTATTAGTATCTAGGGAAATAAGTTTATCCTTAAATAAAGAAAGCCCTTTTTTTAATTCCTCTACATTCATTTGCATTATAATTGCTTTTCTAAATAATTTGTACATATTCGGATCAAAATCATAAAATGCAACATCGGGTAAAGTCCTAAATTGTTTAACAGGTGTTGGTTCTTCAGGGATACGACTAAAGAAAAAAATTGCTAATGGTCTACCATATAATTTTGCCATTTCTTCTAGTTTATGGTAAGAAACTGGAATCGTACCTTTTTCTATATTTTCTAATTCATCCGCATCAATTTTTAAATGTTTCGAAGCTTGTTCAATGGTAATATGAATAGATTCTCGTGCCCATTTCAAAATTTCTTTATTAGCAAATAATTTATCTTTCATAATCCACCTCCAAAATTCAAAGTTAAATTTATAATATTATATCATATATTTAATATTTATAATTACACTTTCATACAAAAAAACACATTTCTGTGCTTTTTGTTTATATTTCGATAAAACAATTATATTCAAATTCAAGATCATACTTTCTAGTATATTTAGTAGTTATTCCTCTAGTTATTGTAAGGGTATCATTTATTAGACAGTAAGTTGTAATGGAGTTACACTTATCCCTTGGCCAAAACTAGTTGTAGCAAGTTCTACTGGACCCATTTTATTTATATCAAATAATATACCATTTGATTCACCATTTAAATCTACACCTGTTTTATCACCAAAACCATAATCATGTATATATCCCATAAGTTTTTTTGTACCTAATGTACTCCCAATTTTTACAAACCCCGGATTGCAAGAGTTTTCTACTACTTGCAACATCGTTTGACTTCCGTGTCCACCATGTTTCCAACAATGAATTTTTGCCCCATCTACATTAATTACCCCACTATCATGAAAAGTATCTTCAAATAAATTAATAGTTTTTTCTTCTAAAGCTGCCGAAAGTGTAATAATTTTGAACGTTCCTACCATTCCGACACAGCTAAAGACTCATATCATAAATGAAGTATAACAAAAAAATACTTACAATGTTTCTACATAAACATCATAAGTAAATTGATTTGGTGTATGTTCTGTCCTCTTGTGCTCAATAGTATCACACTTTTGGTTCTCCATATATAATATTTCATTTTCAAGAGGTCCACCTATATGTTTTGCTCCTTTAGTATGCGATCTTTCTGTACCAAATAAATTCAAGAATATATCTAGTTTTACATTATATCTATCGCCATCCACTTTGGATACAATAATTTCATCTACAAACTTTCTGATAAATTCTTCTATAGAGCCACCATCAATCTCCTCTTGAATAGATTTTGACATCTTATCTATATTGTCATTACTTTGTTTTAGTATTTCAATCTGCTTCAATACTTCTTCTTTGCGGTTCTTAAGTCTTTGAAGATTTTCTTCGAAACTATCAAATTGACTTTTTAAAGCATCTCTTGTCAGTTCTCCATTAAATACCATATCAAATGCAAGTGCTTTCTTGTCTTCAATGACTTTAATATCCTTATCTATCGCTGCTAAATCTTTATCATACTGATTAGTCTTATCAATGTTGTTATACAATTCTAGCATATTCTCTACTATTGATGATTTGTTTGGAATTATGTTATTCATTATTTGCTTCAATATATTATAAAGATCTATCTCTGCAATAATAGGAGACTCACAAGCTTCAATACGATATTGTAAATACATGCCACAACTCCATGTAGGTCTATTCTTTCTTCTACTACCATGCGATCTTTGAAAATTAGCATTACAATCCTTACAATAAATCTTAGAACTAAAAGGATATTTCAAACCGCCTGACCAATAGTTATTATTCTGATAACTCTTTGTCCTAGTTGTTAATATTTCATTTGCCTTATCCCAAAGTTCTTCTGATACAATAGCTGGTATAATTTCTTCTTCAGTTTTGTAAATCTTTTGCTCTTCAATTGGAAGTTTCTTTCTTCTTTTGGTTCTATAGTCCATTATTTCATGTTCATGACTTCTATAAAAACCTTTATATTTTGGATTCATTATCATACGCTTAAGACTATCTTTATCATACATTCTACCTTTCTTATTTAAATAACCCATTGCAGATAGTTTTTTTGATAATTTATGAAATCCATATTCTCCTGTAGCGTATAGTTCAAACAGCGTTCTAATGAATTTTGCTTCTTCTTCAACAATTACTAGCTTACATTTATCCTTCTTATAACCAGTAATATTACTAGACCCAAGAACATGACCTTTTTCCATAGCTTGCTTATGACCGAACTTAACCCTTGAAGAAAGCTTCTTAGATTCTTCTTGCGCTACACTAAATAAAGTATTTAAAATCATTTCAGAATTTGGATCAAAAGTATTTAATGCTTGATTTTCAAAAAACAAACCCACACCATGTTCCTTAAGTTCTCTAATTGTATGAATACTATCTTCAAGGTCACGAGCAAACCTAGAAACTTCTTTTGTCACAATTAAATCAAACTTATTTAATTTAGCATCGCGTATCATACGCTTAAAGTCATCACGTTTGGTAATAACAACACCTGTAATTCCTTCATCATAGTATCCTTCAACAAATGTCCAGTTTGAATTTGACTTAATATAATTTCTATAATAGTCTAATTGATTTTCTAATGAATTAATTTGAACATCACTATCAGTTGATACTCTACAATAATAAGTAACTCGAAGAGGAAGATTACGAAGGTTTTCCCCACGAATTACTGCAGATACTATTTCATCATAGGACATAATCTTCCTCCTTTGCTACTTTAGTTTACATATATTATGCTGCCCTTAATGCTTTAAGCATCTTAAGTAACTTTTCATTTGCCTTCGAAAAAGTATTCTCATCAATAATATTTCTTTTATAAAGGTTTGTATTAATAATAATTTGAATTTGTACTTCTGCTATCTTATTCATATCCATAATAATCTTCTCACTTTCATAAACTACTTAAGTCTATGTGTGAAATAAATGAATAATTCATAAACAGCTTTAACATTAAATCACTTAAATACATCACTTTGTCAATAGACTTAAATACATTAAATAGTGAAATGGGTAAGTGAGACGTTCATATAAAGCCAAAAAAGGAGGTAAGCTAAATACAAAAGTAATGTAGCATGTTAACCACTTACCCAATATTCACAGCGAGAGTACCAACCAAAACATATATAAGCACTAATACTATGGGCACTGCACCACTCGCTAGTATGTTATAAGAAATTGTTTGGACATTTTTCACTTTAATCGCAAAAAAGTAGAAAAAAGTGTTAAAAACTTATAAAAACAGCGAATTATCAAGCATTAATACATAAATATTCTCACTAAAAGACATACGTACATCCTTACTAGAAAATAGTGTGAAAATTCTCCCTAGTCTTACTTGGGAAGCAAATTGACCCCCAAAAAAAGAAGCTACTAATTAAGTAACTTCTACTTCAATTTACATCCACCCTTGCTCAAATCCAACTAATTCAGGATACTTATCAAAGTTGATGAAGAAATTCATTTTGTCCTTTAGTAAAAATATCGTATAAAACATATTAACCTTTCGATTACAGATATATAGTTCAGTTTCATATCTACATAAAGTTTCTAAAATATTAATAACCTCTTGTATGCGAAATCCTAAGTCATTAAGTCGAAGAATATATAATTTACTATATTTAACTTTACTTAATACTTCTTTCAAATTACCATCTTTAGTACCATAATCGTAAAATATCTTTCTTTCACTGATATCATAACTTCTAAGTGTGCTTATTGCATCATCACCAGCAATACCATTCTTAACAATTCTAAAGTATCCATAGCCATAATTCATTCTATATCAAATCCTTTCTTACAATTAAATCCGGCTTTCTAGGACGACCTAACTTCTTACCATTTCTAACAGCAAGAGCTAATCCTATCTTTATCCTTTGTGATTTACTTTTTGATTCTACTTCTCTAAGTTTAGCATTAAAGTTTTGTCTACACTTGGTTTCATAAGCAAAACCACCATTTCTAAAATCAGTATCAGCATTATCAATTACCTCTAATTTTTCTAACATATTCTTAATATTAATTTCTTTGAACATATCACTTCATCTCCTTCACAAATTATTCAAAGTTAAACTAAGCATCAATATACCACCCACATAATATTCTTATACATGACTACTAACAACTTATAAAATCACATCCTTACTATCAACAAATGCAGACAGACACAATACAAACAACGTTGCACCAACTGCTATTACGTTATAAGAAATTGTTTGGACATTTTTCACTTTAATCGCAAAAAAGTAAAAAAAAAAACTTGTAAAACCGATGATTCTACAAGTAATTATTTGTAAAAAACTAGTGATTTTCAATATTCAGAAAACTCTAAAAATTCGTCCCTAGTCCTACTTGGGAAGAAAAAAGAGCCCATTCAAAAGCTCTCCTCGCATGCTTAGACAGTGAAATGCTACTAAGCATTTTCTACTATATCTAGATACTTATAAATAGTTGGATACGATAATTGAGTAACTCTAGCAAAAGCCATTTTGTTTAGAGTTCCATTCTTATACTTAGGATAATACTGCATAAACACCTTTGGAATATCATCATAAGTTGACTTAGGACGTCCTAACTTCTTACCAGCCTTAACAGCTGTAGCTAATCCTAAATGGATTTGATGTATTTTCAGCTTTGCTTCCATCTCCCCAAAAACCGCGTTAATTTTTAGCATACCTTCAATCATAGGATCTAAACTACCATTCCTACAATCTATATCAATACTTCCAACAATAAGCCTAAATTTCTTTGCAATAATCAAATCAATTATTTCACACAAAACCTTTGTATTCCTACACAAACGAGTAATATCAGTAACTATTAAAGTATCACCCTCATTCATTTCTTCTAACAGTGCATCAAGTCCAGGTCTATGTTCCTTCCTACCAGAAATATACTCATACCTTATATTAGATATATCTACACCTTTATCAATTAATGCATCAATCTGATACTTGACATCTTGTTTTGACTCGTTGGTGGAACAGCGGCAGTAACCCCATACTTTGCTTTCCATATTAAATTACCTCTTTTCTAAAGTGTAAAAGAAAACATCTTTCACATTTCGTTTATATAAATCACTTAAATTCGTGGAAAAAGCAACGTATTTCGGATAAGTTTCTAATATAAAAGAAATCAAATGATTACGTTTATACTCAATATTCAGCCAAATAAAAAGAATAATAAGCTATAACACCTATTATCCAATTCATACAATCACACCAGCTACAATGCAAGTTATACACCTATATCATAAAGTACCAACAGGTATCCAACTAATAATGAAGTTGTTGTCATCATCCTCATATTTTAACTTGGTTATACCAGTAGCATCAGCAGTAGTCTCTACTAAACACAACATCATAGGAATATCACTCTTAATCTTATATCCATCATTCGTGTATTTTATTACTAGAGAGTTAATACCATTCCTATATTGTAACCTATCATAAATATTATCACCAAGCATCTGTTGTAAAAACAACTTGTCAACTTCAATTGAACCTACACTAAAAAGGAAAGCATGATTAAAGATAGGATCATCTATTACATCAACTACACTTGTTAAATTAATATCTAATTTTTTAAGTTTACTACAGGGAATAATAAAACTCTCACCATTGTTAAACTTAACATCAATACTCTTTATATCTTTACCATTTATATTATAAAACTTTGACTTGTCCATAATGACTCCTTCAACTACTTAAATATATAAACTATTGCACACAAAAAAAGATAGCAATGCTATCTCTATATTATAATAATTATTCACTTATTAATTCAATTGCATTTCCACCTGTATTGGCACTTCCAGGTAAAAAGTTTTCATCCGTATACTTAATCCAGACAGTACCATCACCATTAGAATCAGGAAAATATTTAACACGTGCCCATGTATTTCCCCATGAATTTAACACAAGCCAAGATTCTTTGGAATCATCCCATCCAATAATTAACATTCTATGTCCAGGTTGAATATCATCACGCATCTTAATAAATGCTGAACCATATTTCTTAACAAGCTCTTTAGTATACAAATTTAGTAATTCTTTTTCATATTCTTCAGCGTTAGGTATATCGTCAAATATATTATATTCACTTTTATCAGCATGCACTAAACTCAATATTTTAGAGTACTTATCAAGCAGATTAGTTAATCCATAAGAACGTTGCATAGCTATGGTTTCATAATCTTCACCCTTTTCAGATTCATATGATAAATAATAATATTTTTTCTTACCAGGAATTAAATGATCAGAACCAAGAAGTATAGTATTATCTTCTTCATTAATAATTCCATCAATATTAGCATCTAATCCATTAATCTTCTTCTCAAAATCTATCAAAAATTGATAATCTAGACCTTTCAGCTGTGCAGATATTTCTAATGCCTTAGTACTTGACCATATCTCACAAGTATCAGAACTTCCTTGATCTCCAGCTATAACTTTTACTTTATCTCTAATATCAAATTTAGACTCTATATCTTGTTTCTTCGTTTCAAATGGTTCAATAGCCGCTTCTATCTTTTTCTCTAAACAAACCTTTTCATCTAACATTAAACTTGTTACTGCATTTTGATGTATATCTTCCTCTTCGTATTTACCTATACAGGTATAATCATATTCTTCACCAAGAATATCATGTCTATATTTATCACTATCAATACATTTATAACCATCATCGTTACGAACAGCATAATTACCACCATCACAAGTAATTGGTTCTTCACTTCCACAATAATAGAGATCACCATCAGAACCACAAATTGAAATATTCAATTGCTCAAGGCGTTTAGACTCATATGAAAATATAGAAACTCCTGAGATAGTAATTACAACAATCGAAGCAAGTATAAATATCTTCATGTAGCTTCTAGTTGTATAATTCTTTTTAAATATTAATACAGAACCTACAATACCAATAACGAACAGGATCATCATAAAATTAGTATCCTGTGAAACAAAACCATTTTCATCAAAATAATCAATTATTAATAATAATCCTCCAAGAGCTATAGCAAGCAAAAAACTTTGACACAATGATTTTCGTAGTGGATGTTTCTTCTTACTTTCAATCTTATTTTTCTTCACAACATACAACTCCTTAAATTTAACAACCCCAAACTAACTTTTCAACAAACATTGGGATAAACTTCTCAATAAATAAAACAGCAAGTATAATTTCAGCAACAAGTAACAAAATAATAATGTTATATCCAAAACCAGCAGATGTAACAGTTAACGCAAGATCAAACGGAATTTGTGTTGCCTCACATATGGAATCAGCTATCATCTTGTTATTATGAATAAACAATGCACTAACACAAGCAAGAAACAATGACTCCATAACAATTAAGAACTTACTATCTTCAAACCTTCCAGTAAACATAAACACTCAACTCCTTCCTGACAACTTCTAACATATCTATTATACCACAAAGGTAACATTTGAAGATACCTACATTTAAAAACATTCATGAGAAAATAATATTATCTAAGGTGGAGGTGTGTTATGGGAAGAAACAATCATTCTTATACAGAAGAACAATTGATTGAATATAGTGAAATTAAAAAGAACATATGCCAAAACATGCGCATCGCTAGAAAGCTTGCTCAAATGAAAGTAAAAGATGCAGCACCTGCACTTGGCATAGAGCCAGAATCACTAAAAAGGATTGAAGCTCCTAGTTCAAAAGTAGGTCCATCTTTAGAAGTACTGTGTGGTGCAATAGAATTATATGAAAAAGATCCTAATTTTTACTGGCTAGACTGGGAAGAGAATGAAAAACTATTAGATACAGAAAAGGAAGAGAATTAACTCTTCCTTTTAAAGTGTGCTATAAAGTTTGTACGTGAATCATCAGTTGGAGTTAACGATTCAAAAAAGTAATCAGTACAATTAACCAGATAATATATTATTTCAAACTCTCTAGCATTGTCTTCTTGACTCTTAAATGTTATCTCAATAACATCAGGTAGTTCCTTAGATAAAGTTTCCTTTACCTCTTCGAATGTAGGAAACTCAAGAATAAGCTTATTCAATTACATCACCATCCGCTTGTATAATAACGTGCTTTTAATAATTATACAACTTAATGGTTCACTATACAAAGTACTTAAGGTACTTCTTCTTTGAGTTGTAAGTCTTAAACATCTTGTTGTAATCAGCAATTCTAGATTCAACATATCTTGTCTTGTAAGCTTCAATATTTCTTTTCCTATTTCTAATAGGATCCTCTGCTTTAGCAAAATAATCTAGTCTTGCACCAATATCATCAAATAGTTCTAAAACATTACCTCTACCTCTTTGACAGAAAGCTACATCAGACATAAATTGAACCATCTTACGACTCTCATCTAAATTATACTCCTTAACTTCCTTAATTGGAATATCTAGAGCTGTCAATTCTTCTTCTATAGAAGGAACAAACTTGGCATTACGAATAAAATTTGAAATGATTAACTTGTAAACTAACTCCTTTAATTTCTCATCAGATGAATCCTCAGGTGTATAACTCAAAAGTTCTTTTAGTTCCTGCTCACTATTTCTAACAATCTCAGTGACACACATTTGAAATGGTGGAACATTAAAAAAGTTATTCTTCATACATCTAAGAAACTTGTTCATATTAGAAATGAATTGTTCAGCAGAAATCATACCGGCAGCAGGTTCAATATCAAAAGAAAAGGTTCTATCATCAATTCTCTCCACCTCGTTCATTAAACTCCTAGTTGATAGTAAAGTAAATAAAACATTATCATACAAGCGACTCTCCTGCAGCAGAATGTACCTCAACATCTCTGCTTTAGTCTCGGTTTTCAAAATATCACCATCCTCATACTTTGTTATAACGTAATAATCAGGGTTTGGGAGCTACATTTGTGAAAAAAACATAAAATCTATGGTATAATGGAATAGACAGATAAATAGTAATTTGTTAATTTGATTAGAAAAAATTAGATGCAAAAATTGAGAAAAAAAGACAAATTAAAACCGGAATTTTAAAATAAAAAATGTTATAATATAAGTGTTATTATATAACTAGAAAACCAATATCAGTATTGCCATTAATGGCAGTTGATGGTAATAAAAAAACTATCATTGTTTTCTATATTATAGGTTAATCTATCTGCCTTAGATTGAATCGTAAGGAGGTGCACAATGAAAAGAGTAAAAGCTGGTTGTGTTCTTCAAACATTAGTATTTTTGCAAAAAGAAGAATTAAATCTAAGTAAGGAAGAAGCACTTAAATTGAATCGTGAAGAAGTAGAACATTATAAAGAATCTTTAGAAAGAGCAAAAACTAGATATCAAATTCTTGATGTAAAAGAACAGGAAGATGCTTCTATAATTGTTCATGTAAGAAAACATCTTAATTCAACTACTGATGTTGAAGAATATTTTAATTAAAAAAAAGTCACAATTTTGTGGCTTTTTAAAATGCAAAATTATTTAAGATTTTTTCTTTTATTCAAGTCCAATCCTTCTAGTTGTAATTTTATTGCTATAGAATTGATTTCATCATAACTAAAATTCATTTTCTTAAGAGTTTTTCTATCTAAATTCCATAATTTTTCAATAGAATTTATGTTATTCTTTTCAAGTTTTTTAAATATTTTATCATTTAGTTCTAATTTAGCTAATTCCATATTACTTACTTACTTTTTCTGTAATATATTTTTTGACTTCTTCAACTGATTTATTCAATGCAACAGAAAGTTCATTGTATAAATATTTTTCTGCAAGTTTGAAAAAAGTATTATCCTTTTCACTAATTTTTTTCTTATTATTAATTCTGTCCTCATTTCTTAGATATGTGGTTTTTATTATTTTTATTAAGTTTTCGTGTCCACCAGCATTGAGTAATTCTTTATACTTCATTTCAATATTTTTATCATTAATATTGTCTAATGGCTGAATTTTTGAAATTTTATTGATAAGTTTTTCAGCATCTTCTGAAGATATAACATCTCTTAAAAATCCCATTCTATTTTCTATAGGAATATCAATTATTAATGTATCATCATCTATTGGAGTCATTACATAATATGTGTTCCCCATCAGCCTATTTTCTTTAACATCTTTAATTTTGCATACATCATGTTTGTAAACAACATAGTCATCTTTCTTATACATAAAATGTTCCTCCTTTTCTTTGTGTGTTACAATATAATTTTATCAAAATTTTAAATTTTTCGTAAGTTTTTAAAATCTAATAAATTGAAAAAATGTACACAAAATGAAGTTTTTATGGTATAATTTTGACTTGTCAGACCCAGCTTAATGCGTATAAAGAGACATCTTTTGCGCATTATTTTTTTGCCCTAAATTAAGCTAAAGGGTTGATTATAAAATAAGGAGGAGAAAATGGAAAATCAAGAAAACAACAGATATCTTGGAGAAGAAAAGATATCAAAAATTTTATTCAAATTTGCTATTCCATGTATATTATCACTATTAATTAGTTCTTTATATAATATAGTTGACCAAATATTCATTGGACATAGTGAATTAGGTTATTTAGGAAATGCAGCAACATCAGTAGTATTTCCTATAACAATTATTTCAGTTGCGTTTGCATGGTGCTTTGGTGATGGTTCAGCAGCTTTCTTATCACTAGCACAAGGAAGAAAAGATACAAAAGATGTTCATAAAGGAATTGGAAATAGTATCTTAATTAACTTCATTATAAGCATTATATTTGTAATATTAGGCTTTATATTTATGGAACCACTATTAAGAATGTTTGGTGCTTCAGATGTTACATTAGGGATAGCTAAAGATTATTTTAAAATAATTCTACTATTTATTCCTGTGTACATGATGGCTAATGTAATGAATCCAATTATTAGAGCAGATGGTTCACCATTAGGAGCTATGATTGCTACTTTAGTTGGAGCAATTACAAATATTATTTTAGACCCAATATTTATATTTGTGTTTGATATGGGAATTGAAGGAGCTGCTTGGGCTACAATTATAGGACAAGTATTATCATTAATAATTTCTATAATTTATTTTGTTAAATATACAAAGACTTTTAAACTTTCAAAAGATAGTTTTAAAGTAAATATTGGTATATTTAGTAACATTATTAAACTGGGAGTTAGTACATTTATAACACAAATGTCTATAGTAATTATTTCATTAGTTTGTAATATTATGTTGGCAAAATATGGTGCGATGTCAAAATATGGTGCAGATATTCCTATTGCAACTATGGGTATTTGTATGAAAGTATTTACTATTGTTATTAATATAGTAGTTGGTATCATATTAGGAGCACAACCAATTTTAGGATATAACTTTGGAGCGAAGAAAATTGATAGAGTTAAACAAACTTATAAGATAGTATTAATTTCTACTATAATAGTTGGTATTTTGTCAACATTAGTATTTGAATTATGTCCTGAAGTTGTTATTAAAATGTTTGGTACTGAATCAGATTTATATATGGAATTTGCAGTTATAACATTTAGAATATTCTTAATGCTAATTACATTTACTTGTACAATTAAAATGACATCAATATTTTTTCAAGCAGTTGGAGATCCAGTTAAAGCAGCAATCACATCTTTATTAAGAGATATTGTTTGTTTTGTTCCTATGGTAATTATTTTACCTAAATTCTTCGGAGTAAAAGGAGCATTATATGCTGCACCTGTAGCAGATGTTGTGGGTATTTTAGTATCTTCAGTATTGGTAGTTGTATTCTTTAAGAAAATTAGTTCAACTAAGAAAGTAAAAGTTGAAAAAGCAAAATTACTTAATTCTAAAGAAGGAATTATTATTGCTATTTCAAGAAGTCATGGTAGTCAAGGTAAATATATTGGTAAATTAATATCTGAACAATTAAAGATACCTTATTACTATAAAGAAATGACAGCTTTAGCTGCACAAGAAGCTGGATTAGATAGAGAGTTTATTGATAAATTAAATTCATCAAATAATATTTTAAGGGATCTATATTTAACTACAGAACCAGTTAAATATGCTATTGAAGCTCAAGAAAAAGCAATTAATATGATTGCTGATAAAGGTTCTTGCGTAATAGTTGGTAGAGCTGCTGACTATGTATTAAGAGATAGAAAAAATGTCATTAAAGTTTTCATTACCGCTGATGAGGAAACAAGAATTAAAAATGTTATGAATATGTATAAAGATAAAAAATCAGATGCAATAAAAAATATTAAAAAATCTGATAAAAATAGATCTAGTTATTATAAAGCTATTTCTGGTAAAGAATGGGGCAAAGCTGAAAACTATGATTTATGTATAGACTCTTCCATCGGTGTTGAAGAAACTGCAAAAGTAATAATTAATTACCTAAATACTTTAAATAAATAAAAACAAATTACAATTTAACGAGCAGATGTAACAATCTGCTTTTCTTATGGTCTAAATCTTAACCAAGTAAAAAGAGCAATCACTCATTAATCGCTCTCTCTATCACTAAACTTCAAAATCAATTCATCTATAACAGCATCTTGACCACTTTTTTCTATCATCTCTTGTAGTGTTCCATCTGCTCTTAAACGTTCTATTTCCTCTAATATAGGACCTAGACGACAATCTGGATGCTTAATATTTCTAGGATCAAACAATAATGCCACCATCTGATTAAAAAACAAACGATTATGGCTCACTAGTTTCGGATTGATATTACATTTGATAATGCAATCTTGGTCAAAATCAGCAGTTGAATCATCAGCAGAATACTCATTAATCAACTCTTGTACCATTTCCATTGCTGATTTCTTCAAAACATAAGGTTTCTTTCTTCCATAGGTTAATACATTTGCATCATCATACAAGGTAATCCAGTTCTTATCGTATCTTTCAAGCTTAACCAACCAAGTTCTATCTTTCATAGCACAACTCCTCTCAAATAACCACCTAATTCGGCATTCTTTGCCCATTTGGCGAATCTTTCGAACAAAGTAATAGAAACACCCACTAACAAAGAAAAGAAACGAAAATCAAGACGTTTTGAAATCGTAATATTTCTCTCAAAATAGAAGGACATTTCTACAATAGGATGTTCTATTAAAATATATAAAAAAGCTGTAAAAACCCTAAAAAAGGTAGAAAAACCATAAAGAAATCATTCTTCTTCGAACCAATCTATATATACAGGTCTAGTATAGCGCTTAATATTTGCTAATAAAGCTACTTTAAAATAAGCGTATAAACATTCAATATCATTTCCATCCTCATCTTTTAGATGATTTCTCTTTATACAGGATATTGTATAGCTAGTGCAATATAGCACAACACGATACTGAAAATGCTGAAGTAGCTCACTAAAGAATTCATTCCATAGACTCAACTCGAATTCGGAAGGTTCTATTATCAGCTTTCTCCTAATTAGTTCTGAAACAAACAACATGGGTGTATTTTCATATTTCTTGGAACTTGTAACTTCTTTCATTTTCCTATCACCTTTGATTTTGTATTTAACCTTAAAAGTAAAACATAATCAATAGGAAATAGAACAGAATATAAATATTATTACTTACTCCTTCACATTGTGAAGACAGCAGAAAAGGCAACCCACACTTCGTTGCACTAAAAACCCATATAAAAGTATAAATAATACTAGGTATTGTTCTTGAAAATAAGATTAAGTAAAACCATTAACATGCTCTCCTGCAAGCTACGCCGGATCCACCGAATCACGCAACGCTTCATGCAACGATCCACAGAACCAGCTTTACCTGCAGCAGTTGCCGATAAAAACAAAACCAGTTTCACTCCTTTGCATGCTTAATCTAACGAAGTTAATAAATAATCATGCATAATAGAAACAAACTCACCATCACCGATCAAAAACTTACGATATGATTTCTTGTTAAATATAATCTCTAGGAATTCACGCTCGTAAGGCCAACCTTTAACCGTCAGGTCATCACGCTTAACATTACTTACATCCCAGAACTTGGCTATAAATCCATATATATCCTGAACTTCATATCCAACTATCTTGATATAATGGGCATACTCGTTGATGTAATATCGAATTTTCTTCATAGAAGTTGATTTAAGCTTACCAATTAAAGGTCCAGTTCCATCAATATAGACACGTCCATCTTCGTAAGCAACCAGCTTCATTCCATTAAATGGATTCTTAAGTTTAACAATCCAATGTGCTTTCATACATTCTCAAATCCTCTCTAAATTCAAAATATTTAGCAACTTTAAACCGGTTTGAGAGACTTTAAAGCAAAACTAGTATAAATAACCATAGTCACTTCAAAATCTCCGCTTGACCAGCTTAATCAAATAAAATAATCATCTTATATCTGCATATACATCTTCTAGTGAAATTGTACGTCGATACTATAATTGGGATTCCTACCATCTAAATCACTAATATCATTATCTAAAATTCCTATTCCTATAGAATTGTATCTATAAGCGAATCCCTACCATCTAAATCTCTCTTTGCTTTAAAACTTTCTTTTGAAATAATAGCCTTATGATTGTTAGTATTATTATTAATATCTTTATTATTGTTATTGCGTTTTCCGAGTAGGCAATCTCGTACAAAGTTGTAAAAACGTCGCTGTAAATCCGATGATTCATCAACCATCATAGTAATATAAAATCAAATTGACAATTCTTAATGGATTATCTTAAAAGTCGTGAAGGTGAAGAACTACTCAGACAATCCATCAACTGTCACATTACTATACGAAATCTAAATAACATTTTTCACTAAACTATCAAAAAAAGAAAAAAACATCATAATAAACTCGAAAGGTAATCTAACAATTGCCATAGTACTATACGAAATCTAGTCACCAATTTACTCAAAAACATACAAAAAGTAATATTAATTATTATAAAAACTAAAACATTTCTGAGCACATTCAACCATCATAATTCACTTCAAAAACTTCCCTAGTGTTACTTGGGATATATTTTAACTAATCAAAAAGACAGATATATAGATTGGAATATTTAAACTAATAACATTGATTATTGTAGTTACATTCTAAAATTGGTTAAAAAGTGGTATAATATTTACTGATTAAATGGAGGTGTTATAATGGGAAGAATGAAAAGTGTTGGAACAATCACAAAAAACTTAAAAAAAGCTTTGACAGGATATAACAAAGGTCAGGATATAACTAGTTATGAAAAATACATATACTTAATCTTATTCTACCGCTTTCTTTCTGAAAGCATAATCAAACATATTCAAACTAACTTCAATGTAAATTATATTGAACTAAATAACAATGAGGCAGAAGCATATAAATCTCAAGTGCAAAGTGATATAGATTTCTTCATATACCCAGAAGACTTATTCCAAAATATTGTAGCAAAAGAATTGAATAGTAGTCGTTTAGATTCAACATTAAACTCAATATTCAAGAATATCAAACAGTCTTCTAAATATGAGATATGTGAAATCTTTAGAAACATAGATACTGAAGCAGAAGGTATTGGAACTAGTCAAAATATAAGGAGTAATATATATTCAACCATATTAAAAGCTATATCAGATATTGACTATGACATTAACAAATCTGATTATGACTTATTTGGTAATATCTTTGAATTCTTACTAAACAATAAAGATACAAACAATACCATGAGTCTTAAAAACGGCATATTCTATACTCAACCATCAGTAGTAAAACTATTAAAAAAGATTTCAGACCAATATATTACTGATCCTAATAACATCTACGATCCTACTTGTGGAAGTGGTTCATTATTAACCGAATATGCAAGATTTAACAATACTATACCTTTCTATGGCAAAGAATTAAATGCAATACCTGCTATGTTATGTAGAATGAATATGATAATACACAATGTAAAAGACTTTAAAATTACTCAATGTGATACATTGCTAACTTATGATAAAGAAGAAAAAGAAAAGTACGATTTGATATTTGCTAACCCACCATTTGGAATACCTTGGAATAAATCAACTTTGCGAGAAGACGATGAAAGATTCAATGACAAACCTCTTCCTAATAAAGAGTTAGCTGATTGGGCATTCATATACCATATCATATACACGCTAAATAAAAATGGATTAGCGTTGGCAATTGATACACCAAACATGTTATCCAGAACAAATCCTGAAGAAACTGCAGTAAAAAAACATTTAGTTGATAGCAATCAAATAGATACAATAATACTACTACCTAGAAAGATGTTCCTAAGAACTGATACCGGTACATGTCTGTTTCTGATTCGAAAAAACAAAACAGACAACAATATATTATTTGTTGATGCAGGTAACATATGTACTAAGAATAGTAATCAAGTAACTTTTAGTGATGAAAATATAGATAACATCATAGAACTTATATTAGGTAGAAAGAGCATAGACAACCTATCGTACTTAGCAACTCCAGAAGAAATAGCAAATCACAAATATTCATTAAATATTTGTGACTACATTAATTATAAAAAAGAACACACATTTACAACTATTGAGGATGTATGCTTATCTGATTTCATTTACGAGAATGAAGAAGAAGCTAATTACAAATCACGTTTAAAGTATAATACACAAATTAAAAGGGTTAACGAATGTATAGTCAATACTTTAGAACAACTAAAACAAAGCAATCAAATTAAAATGATTCCACTAGCTAATGTTGCCGATATAACTATTGGTTCTAAAATAAAAGACATGAAAATAGATACCAACGATAATTTCCCATATCGCTACATTACAACAAAGGAAATACAAAATGGTGCTGTTATAGAAGACAGTTCGCTAATGTATATCAAAGAAAACAAAAGTATTCATACAGAAAGAATAAGAAAAGAAGACTTAGATGAGTTCATTAATAAAGGAAAGTTGAAAAAGGATGATGTATTATTCGCTATTTACTCAAAAGGTACCAAGGCAGCTATAGTACAAAAACCTAACTTTATATTCTCGGATAGTGTATTTCGATTAAGACCATTTAAAGATATAGAAGACGAAGTATCACCTACATATCTAAGATATGTATTAGAATCAGATTACTTTGTAGAAAAAATCAATAAACATATCAAAAGATACTATAATAATACTTCTTCTCCTACTAACTATATTACACTCGAAGACTTTAGGCAATTAACGATTCCGGTTATTCCTCTAGGTGCTCAAGCAGATATTTGTCTATTGCTAACACTAATGGAAGCGAAATATACAGAACTTGAATTAGCTCTTAAAAGAGAACTAGAAGTATACCAATATAGGTATCACACAAATACAAAGAAACTATTTAACGATGTAGAAACAGTTGAAGAAGATGAAGAAAACTAAAGGAAAGAGAATGCTCTCTTTCCTTTGTTTTATATGGTCACTGTATGGTAGGTACGTGCTTAAATGTACTTCCCGGTTCATAAGTCATCCATATAGGCAAATTACGGTTAATAACTTCAGTTTTATAATCTTGATAATTGTTACTATTAAAGTTAGGTCGACTTGCCATTGCAAGTATTTCACCAGTATTAGGGTTCATAGCCATAATTAATGCTTGCTCTGGATTATATTTATCTATCGCATTATCAAGCTCGTTTTCAACAGCCATTTGAATATCCATATCAATCGTAAGTTTTAAAGTTATTCCGCTTGTTGGAGCTTCATAAATTTCTGTTAATTCTAACTTATTTCCTTTTCCATCTGAAAAGTATTTTATTGCACCATCTGCACCAGTCAAATATTCATCATAATAAAGTTCTATACCTGATAAACCTTGATTATCAATACCGACATAACCAAGAACATGTGACAAAACCGTTTCATAAGGATAATATCTTTTACTCTCTTTTAAAAGATATACCCCATCATATCCTAAAGCATCAATTTTTTCTGCAATATCAAAATCTAGTCTTCTTCCTTCTGGATGCACTCTTTCAATTGATGTAGATTTGGTTACATGTGAAAGCATATCTTTATAATCAGAATTTAAAATATTAGCTAAATCTTTTGCAACTTTCTCCGGTTCATCTATTTGCCCTGGTACTACTACTAATGATACTGTAGTTACATTATTAGCCAAAACTTTACCATTTCTATCAACAATTAAACCTCTGTCAGCTTTAATAGGAAGTTCTCTGCTCCACAAACTTTCTGCCAAAGTATTCAATTTTTCATAAGTAAATACTTGTATATAAAATACTTTAATAATAATTGCAATCAAAATAATTATACATACTAAAAATATAAATCTAATTCTTTCATGAATATTAGAATAAAACATATAACCACCTAGAAAAATATATGCATAATTAAAAAAGTTAGAAGTTTTAGCTTCTAACCAATGTATATATATCTTTTTTTAATAAAGTAGCACTTAACATATCTATTTCTTCTAAAGAATAATTACTACCATAAATTATAGAATAGAAAATTATTTCATTATTAATTAAATCAAACTTACTTAAATTTCTTAGTAGTCTATTAATAGACACATACACTCCATTAATAAATAAAATATAATTATTTATTTTATAATCCAATAAAACTTCTGGTAGCACCATATCAAACATATTATTACTATTCAATGTATTAATTATATTACACGGAATAAATGTTTCACTACTAGTTATAAAATCTTCAGTTTGCCAACTAACATCATTTAATTCAATATTTAAACTTAAAAATATTTTCTTTTTATAAATTTGTTCAATGCTTAAATTAAGTACATCTAAAGTATTTAATTCTGCATATAAACCCATTTCTATTAACATATCAATTTTTTGAATTAGATTATTATCATTCAAAAATGAAATACACTTAGTTTCTCTTGTAACATTTATATTATATTCATTTAATACTTTTAAATTAACTAATAAATTTTTATTTAGCAATATATTTAAAGAGTTAGAGTAATTAATAATATTTATGTTATATCTACTTAAAATATTAATATTATTTAATAATGTATCTAAATCATCATTAATTGAAAATAACAACTGAAGATTAGCTTCTATAAATTCTTTATTTATACACCCTTTTATTAATAACCCTTCTATTACTTTAAGTTTATTAATATCTATAAAAATAATATTCATAATATCTAAGTTAATTTTATATTTATATAAAAACTGAAGAATAATTTTTATTTTATCATACCCCAAATTTTTAATAATATTTTTATTACTATCATCAAGCTCTAAATAATCATAATTATATTTAGCAAATAAAATTGTTAAACTTTCATCACTAGTTCTCTTTAAATCATTATATTGTTCTATTAAACCTTCATAATAAACTTTATTATGATTTAATATATAATTAATAACCAAAACTTTAATTTCTTCATCAGGGCATAATCTTAATACTTTTTCTATGTCTTTTATTTCTCCCTCAGCATTAAGTAATAATCTTAAGTCGTCAATTTTTTTATTGTGACGATTAATTTCTTTTAACTCACGATCTAATTGTCCTAAAATTTCATTATATTTAGAATGTAATCTATTAAAATAATCAGTAAATAATATTGCTATCTCATCACCAGTATGTAACAAAGCTTCAAAATTCTTTCTTGCCCATCTTTTTTCTACAGCATCTTTAGTAAGTAATACTTCCTTACTTGATATGGAAAAATGATGAAAATCAATAGCTGCCTTAAAATCCTCAAATCCCAAATTTTTAAAAACAACTTCAAACTTTTCTCTAGTATTAGGATCTTTTAAAAATTCACATAAAAGCTTAGTTACTTCAGTATCTATCTCATTATCGGTACAAAAAGCTAACAAATTTCTAAGAACTTTACCAAAAAACTCATTTTTTGCAAATATAACTGTATCAATTAATTCTTTATAATCTTCACTGTGATAATAAATCCCCAAAGCTGAAATTAAATTATAATCTCCATTAACAAATATCTCTGAATATTCCTCAATGATCTCTATTATTATTTTAGTTTTATAAGGGTTATTAATCAGAATTACACTTGTCATTACTTCTTCAAATGTCATTTCACTCGCTTTAAAAAAATCTCTAGCAGGATATTTTTTAAAGAAATTTTTAAAATATTCTCTAAAAGCATTTATATTCTCTATTTTTTCATTATCAACATCAACCTTTAAAGAAGTTATTAAACTATTTAAGTGTTGGCGCATCATCTTCACCCCCTAAAGTATAATCTTTAGAATCTAGAATAGCTATTATTTCATCATAAATTGCATTATGTTGAGAAGTAAAATCTGGATTATTCATATTAGCCAAATAATAATTTTTAGCATTTAAATATTTAACAGATCTATTTACTTTAGTTTTACGATACAATTCGCTGGTATCTTCTTTCTTCATAAAAGTATCAATTATTAATATCTTGCCATCACTTAATCTTGCAAAAGTAATACGCATTTTAGAATCTTTAACTTCAAAATAAGATATCTTATGTAAATATTTCAAACCTCTATATTTACAATTTTTAATTCCTACTAATAATTTTTTTAAATCAGGATAATATTCTATAGGAATATTTTTTCTTATACTTTCTAATAAAATTATATTACCGCTATCACTAGTTAGAAAGTACAACTCATTAGTTAATGCCGTTGATTCTTGGACTTCTTTTTCTAAAGTTAATTCCTCTAGTATACACATTTTATTTTTTATTATTTCAATAATTTCTTTAATCTCTTCCAACTCTTCTTTAGAACTAGTTTTAGAAATCATTTTAGAATATAAAATAATTTCTCCATAAAGTTTTAATCTAATTCCATTTATTAATTGCATATATCTAATATTATCAGACGATAAAATTTTATTTATTTTTTCTATAATTACGTCTTCATTCAAATTTGTAATATCAAGCATGCTTATAGCATGATAAACTTTATCTAATTCTGCATCAACACTAATAGAAGTATTTGAATTTATAGTCTCTTTAATAGAATTATGGAAACTGCTACCACTATGTACTACACTACTTGGAGTTCGCATACTTGTAATCTTATTTTTTAATTTTGAAGCCCTTGAAATATTTTCTTTAATAACTTCTATTTTATGTTCTAAATTTTCTTCGGTAGGTACCAAAAAATAATCCTCATACAACATAAAAAATCCCCCCTTTAATTGGGGGATATTATAGCATTTTTATAATTATCTGTCAAATTTAACACTTATCACTTTTTCTAAAAATAAATGATGGGCATCCTTATAAGTTAAATTATCAGGTTCTGAATCAAATAAACCTATTTCTTCCATTTCAAAATCAGGTATTTTATCAAATTTAATTATTTTGGCATAGCAAAGTATTCCAAAAGTAGAAATCTTATATAAACAAATAGGTTCTATTACTACATCTATTGCACCTGTTTCTTCATATAATTCTCTTTTAGCGGCCTCTAGCCACGTTTCTCCTTCTTCAATATGGCCTCCTGGTATTTCCCAAGTTCCACGTTCTTTATGCCTTGAATACACCCATTTCCCATTATATTCTGATACACAAATAACACGGGTTAATTCACTATCAAGAATATAACCTAAATCATATATTTTTACTGGTAACATATTAATCTCCCTTTCAAAATCAATTAAATATATCTCTTATATAATTTTTTATATTAACAAATATATTATTTTGTTTTTTATCAATAGCTATTTCATCCTTTAGTGATAAAACACTATTTCCTTTATATATCCATACAGGAAAATTATCAGTAACCTTTAATAATTCATTATATAGTTCTTTAATATTATCAGCTATTTTTAATAATACTGTTTCATTATTTATATCAAACCCACTATATGTAATAATATCTTTTAATAACAATTCAATTGATTTGCTATCTAAATGTAATTCTAAAAAACTTAAAAATTCAAATATCTCTAAATTAAATAAATTAATGTTATACTTACCTATACTTATAACTTCTTCTAAAGAATAAATCTTATATTCCAAATCATCTTTTTTTAACTTTAATACATCTTTATAATAATAATTTTCTAAAGAAACAATATATTCTTTTTTCTTATATTTAACAATTGTTAATTTATCTTTAAATCTAGTATTATCCAAAATATCTTTTTTTGTGTCATATATATTTATATTATATTTTTTTAATATTAAATTAAAATCTTCAATAGATAATACATTATAAATTCTTAATACACCTATTACTAGGCTATTAAAAATATCTATAAAATTAAATTCTTTCTCATTATATATATTTAAAGCCATTTTAACATAATTTAATATATCTTTAGGTATTATATATTTATCATCATGTTTAATTATCAAATAATTACTTTGTAAATTTTTATTAATTATATACCCAATATAACTATTATCATTAGTTTTATATCCATCATTTAATATTTTTTTTAAGACGTTTATTTCTTCAGTAGTACATAAATCAAGTATTATTTCCTGTTTCTTTTTATAAAGAGAAATGATATCATTATAAATATCATTTCTTGTTATACTATCATATTTTTTAGGGTTTAAAATTAATTTACAATAGAAATTATATAAATTTTCTTTCTTTTCTTTTTTTATATAGTCTTTTAATGTCATTTGTATTCCTCAATTAATCTTTTATGTATTCCAGGTTCTACAACATTTATAGCACTTATAGCTTGTTCTAAACTTAATTTAAAATTACCTTTAAAGAAAGCATTTTCAGCTTTAATTAAACCTAATTCTACATCTTTATTTACAGCACGATATCTATTTCCATATACTATTGCTGTTTCTGCCATTTTTGCAGTTTTAATGGATTCTTTAGTTGTATTATAAACTTTTAACGTTAAATCTCTAGCAGTATCTACTCTTGTATTTAATGTTTTTATTGATATAGGCCTTTTATCTAGCTCTTTGATCATATCACCAATAGCTTCGCTAGCCTCACCTAATTCAACATAGAAATTTTTAGGTGTTACTGGAAGTTTAAAGCTTTTAATATTACTTTTGGATTGTTTTAAAATATTTTTAATTTCATCTAATTGTTCTCTAGCTCTTTTTTCATCTTCTTTTAAGCTAGCTAAACTTCTTAATGTTTGTTCTAATTTTTCTTCAGTTTTAGATAATTTAGCATTAATAAGCTCCATTTCTTTACCAAGCCTTGAGAAAGCAAATGTGTGATTTCTATGCATATCCACTACTCTATTATAATCATCTTTAATTTCTTTTAACTCTTCATCAATATCTTCTAAAACTTTTAAATCATCATCTACTAAATCATAACTGTATTTTAAATCATCAATTCTTTTATTTAAATCAGCACTGATTTTTTCTAATTTAGTAGCTTTTATTAAAATACTTCTTTGATAATCTTCAAATATTCTTTTAGATATTTTTTCTTTATCAAAATTATGATACAAAGAATCAAAGTAATCTAAAATTGTTTTAAGTTCAAAAACACTATCTTCTAAATTTAAAACATTTAATCTTGCAAAAATATCACTTATTTTTTTATCTGATTCAGTAATATTATAAGGTATATTTAAATAATCTAGATTATAACCTTCCTTTTCCATTTTAGTAGTAATCTTATTAATATCATCTATTTTAGCAGGTATTAGTTTTTTACCCATTATAATTATTGAAGGCGCCTCTTCTATAACTATTTTTAAATTACCAATGGTATCATCAATAGCTTTTACAATTTTCCCAACTTCAGTATATTCATTCTTATCCATAGCATTTTCAAATATACTGAATAATTTATCAGCATTTTCAAATTGTAATTCTAAAGGTTTTTCTACTTCACTATAATCACTTTTATTAGAATTATATTTAGATAGAATACCCCTATAATCAGCTTTTAATTTAGTTATTGTTTCCCTGTTTTTTTCTTCACTTAAGGTTATTTCTTTTATCTCATCAAGTAAAAAGTTAGATTTAGTTTTAACATATGCAATTTGAAGTTCTAATGCCGCAATTTTACTTTTTAAAGACTTATAATCTTTATCTTCAAATATTTCTTCTATATCAATTAATGCATCAGTTATTTTTGGTACTTCAACATCCTTTATTTCTTTTAATCTTAAACACCAATTATCATATTTTTTTTGCATTATATCATTATTAATTAATGCTCCAACTTTATTTAGTTCTGATAAAATAGATGCATTTACTATTAAATTTTTATCTCTTTCTAAAGTAGTAATTTCTTCCTTATATTTTTTCTTTTCTCTTTTATTTATAAAATTTAATACTAGTACTAAAGTTACAACAGTAATTATATAATAAAGAATACCTATTAATATAAAAGTAGTTCTTGTCATAAGACTCACTCCTATCATTATTTATTTTAACATATTAAAGGTATATTTGTCGAGATTAGTTACTAGAAATTTTTAACATTTTACAAAGAAAAAACTACTTTTTTAAAGTAGCTATTTTTCACTTTCTTCAAGCATTGTTGTTATAAACAAACCATAACCAGTTTTTACATTATCAGTTATTACATGAGTTACTGCACCTATTAATTTACCATTTTGTACTATAGGAGAACCGCTCATTCCTTGTACGATTCCTCCGGTTGCTTCTAGTAATTTTTTATCCGTGATTTCAAATGTAATATTTTTTATATCACTATTTTCATTTATTTTAGTTATATAAATTTCAAATTCTTCAACTTTTTCATCTTCAATAACAGTATATATTTTAGCTTTACCAATACCCACATCATCTTTATTACCTATTTCTATTAATTTGCTTTCATCATATAAATTTTCATATATTCCATATATACCATATTTAGTATTTTTTAATACATCTCCATAAATATCACGGTAATAAAATTTAGCATTTTTACTCCCTGGATTACCATCAGTACTAATATCTATATTACTAATACTATTTCTAAATATTGTGCCTTTATTCACTTCAATCATTTTTGATGTATTACTTTCTAATATTTCATGCCCTAAAGCTCCATATGTATTAGTTTCTGGGTCTATAAAGGTTAATGTTCCTATTCCAGTTATGCTATCTTTAACATATAATCCTGTTTTATAAATACCATCAATATTACTTAATTCTAAGGTTGTTTGTTTTTCTTTATTACCTCTTAAATAAGTAATATTTACTTTATTATTTATAATGTTTTTTTCTATAGCGCTAGTTAAATCGTTTATATCGTTAATAGCATTATCACCCACTTTTATAATTAAATCACCTTCAATTAAATCTGTAGTAGGATATTTGCCATTAACTTTATAAAAACCTATAATCATAACACCGGTACTTTTTATATCTATCCCTATTGTATTACCACCTAGTATTACTTCATTTGAATATGCTAGTACGTTTAATGGAAATGCTAATAAACATAGAAAAATTAATACTTTTTTCATATAAATCACCCATTAATAGTGTGGTTTAAATATCAAATTTTAACTTAGCAATATTTGGTTAATATATAAAATCTTGAAAAAAACTACAAGTTATCAACTTATAGTTTTATAATTTCCTTCAATTTTTCGTTTAATTTATTTAATGATATTATTTCTGTATGATCATTATATTTAATTTCAACCTCATGATTTACCGCATTTTTACCTACTATTATCTTAATTGGTATACCAATTAATTCCATATCATTAAATTTAACCCCAGCACGTTCGTTTCTATCATCAATTAAGACCTCATAATTTGCTAATTCTTCATATAATTTGTTAGCAATTTCCATTTGCAATTCATCTTTTGTATTAATTGGAATTATAGCAATTTTATATGGTGCAATATTGATAGGCCAATTAAGATTATTTTCTGTTGCTTTTTGTTCTGCTATTGCGGCCATAATACGAGCTAAACCTATTCCATAACAACCCATTACTACTGGTTGTAATTTATTTTCTTCGTCTAAATATTTAAGGCCTAAAGCCTCGCTATATTTAGTACCTAATTTAAATGTATTTCCAACTTCTATACCTTTTGTAAATAATATTTTATTGCCACATTTTGGGCATAAATCTCCTTCTTGAAGTGTTTTAACATCTGCGATTAATTTATATTCGAAATCTTTAATATTTACATTTTCTAAATGTTTATCAATTTCGTTTGCTCCTACTACAAAATTATACATATCTGCTACTTCTTCATCTAAAATTACAGGTACTTTAATATTTACAGGTCCTACATATCCTACTACAGAACCAGCATTTTTTATTTCTTCTTCAGTAGCTAATCTAATTTCAGTTGCATTTAATATTTTACCTAATTTAGTCTCATTAACTTCATATTTTCCAGGTAGTACAACTGCATAAAGTTCCTTATCAACATTATACATAAGCGTTTTTACAATTTTATCAACTGGTTTATTTAAGAAACTGGCTACTTCTTCTATAGTTTTAACATTAGGAGTATTTTTTAAAATTATATCTTTAAAATCTTCTTTTTCATGCCTATTTTTTAAGAATGTACCCACTTCTAAATTGGTACTGTAATCGCAAGATTCACAATAACAAAGTATATCTTCTCCTATATCACAAATAGCTTGAAATTCTTCAGATAAACTTCCTCCCATAGTTCCGCAGTCTGCTGCTACTATACGATAATTTAATCCTACTCTATCAAAGATCCTTTTATATGCATTATACATTTTTTCATAACTTATACCTAAACCTTTTTCATCTCTATCAAAAGAATATGCATCTTTCATAATAAATTCACGTACACGTATTAAGCCAAATCTAGGGCGCATCTCATCACGATATTTATTGGCAATTTGATATAAATTAAAAGGCATGTCTTTATATGATTTTATTTTTAGTTTAGCCGCTACTGTAAATAATTCTTCATGAGTTGGCCCTAATACATATGGTCTTTTATATCTGTCATTTAAATTAAACATATTTGAACCAAACTTGTCAGCTCTACCACTTTCTACATAATAATCAATAGGCAATAAAGACGGCATTAATAATTCTTCCGCACCACTATTATTCATTTCTTCTCGTACTATTTTTTCAATATTTTTTAAAACTTTTAAACCTAATGGTAAAAAAGAATAAATACCACTACCTATTTTAGTTATCATTCCTGCTCTAACTAATAAGTTGCCACTTTTGCTTTCTTCATCTTTTACATTTTCTCTTAATGTGAAGAAATATGAATTGCTAAGTCTCATATAATTACCTCCTATTCATTCATTTCAAAATCTATTAATTCTTTATTTTCAGTTAATATTTTATTTACTTTTTCTGTTGCGCTATTTAACTTCTCACTACAATATTTAGCGAGTTTCATAGCTTCTGTGTATTTCTCTATTGCATTATCAAGTTCTACATTACCACTCTCAAGTTCCTTTACAATTATTTCCAATTCTTTTAACGCATCTTCAAATGATTTTTCCATTGTTAAAATCCTTCCTTCTTTTCTCTTATTCTTAACACTATTTCTTGATTATCTACAAATTTTTCATTTATTTGTTCTTCAAAATTTGCAATAATGCTTTCTCTTTTTTCATTTATTGTAGATATTATACCACTTAATTCATTATGTTGCACTTTTAAATTCTCTATTTCTATTATTAATAAGTCTTGTTCCATTTCAATATTTTTTTATCTTCAAATATTTTTTCCAGCCTTTGTTTTAAACCCATAAAGTTCTGTATAACCTATAACAGTTCCTAATATTAAAGCTATTTCTGCAACTAGAAAGATTGGAAAATTAAAGACCATTTCAGGTAATAAAAATATTAAAATTCCAACCATTAATATTGCAAAATTAAATTGAAGATATTTTATAAAGCACTTCTTTAATATACTAAACTTAATTTCTTTTAAAATCTTCTTATAATTTTTTAAAAACTGTAATTTTGAATGTAGTACATATATATTATTCGCACATGACTCTATATCAGTATTTACTTGATATATTCTTTGTCTAACTTGCTTTTTTTCAATTTCTGTTTTATTTTTCTTTTCTTTGGTTTTATTTAAAAGATTGCTTAATTCATTTATATATTCAGTATATTTATCCATTATTTACCTCCCTGACTTCCGCGGTAACATTACCTTTATGTAATTTTATATTAATTACATCATTTACTTTTAAATTTGAGCTATCTTTAATTAAATCATCATTTTTGCTAACTAAAGAATAACCTTTTTCTAAAATTCCTAATGGGTTAACTAACTTTAAAGTATTAATTAAAATTTTATAATTATGATCTTTTGTTGTAATAATATTATTAATGCTATTATAAATTGATTTTTTATTATTTACTAGTTTTTCTTTTTTTACCTCAAATAAGCTTAGAGGATTTTTTAATACATATGAAATTTTTAAATTATCTAAAATTAATCTACAATTATCTATTTTTTGAGTAATATTATTATTTAATGTATCTATAAACATATCTAATTTTTGTTCTTTTAGTTCATATAGTGATAAAGGATTTTTTAATATATACGAACTTGTTATACTTTCTAATTTTAATTTGCTTTTATGTATTAGATTATTTGTAAATTCATTTAATCTAATTTCATAACCACTTATTATATTATTGATTTCACTAATAGTTGGAACTGCTATTTCTGCTGCTCCAGTTGGAGTAGGAGCTCGCATATCTGCAACAAAATCAGCGATAGTAATATCTATTTCATGACCTACTGCGCTAATAATTGGCACTCTTGCTTCAAATATCGCACGAGCTACTATTTCTTCGTTGAATGCCCATAAGTCTTCAATAGAGCCTCCACCTCTACCAACTATTAAAACATCTAAATCGTATTTTCCACTATCTGCTTCTTTTATTTGTTTTACTATGTCAGGCGCTGCGTCCTTACCTTGAACTAATGCTGGAAATAATATAGTTTCACAAATTGGAAATCTTCTTTTAATAGTAGATAAAATATCTTTTATAGCAGCTCCGGTTGGTGCTGTTATAATACCTATTCTTTTTGGAATCTTTTGAATCTCTTTTTTATATTCAGGATTAAATAAACCTTCTTTAGATAACTTTTCTTTTAATTTTTCAAATTCTATATATAAGTTCCCTAATCCATCCGGTTCCATTTTATCTACATATATTTGATAAGTTCCTTGCGCTGGATAACAAGAAATGCGTCCTTCTACTAAAACGTTCATACCGTCTTCTGGTGCAAACTTTAAGCTGGAAGCGCTCGAATAAAACATAACGGCACTTATTCTAGATGCATCATCTTTTAACGTAAAATATAAATGACCTCTAGTATGATTCTTAAAATTTGATATTTCCCCACGTAAATATACTTTTCTTAAATGAGGATTATCATCTATAATGCTTTTAATATAATTATTTAATGTGCTAATTTTGATATATTTATCTTGCATTATTTATCCCTCTTTTTCTGTTTATTATTTCTAATATTTTTTTATAATGTGGTTCATATATTCTTATAAATCTATCA
The DNA here is from genome assembly GCA_015059425.1 of Bacillota bacterium. Lineage (GTDB taxonomy): Bacteria > Bacillota_I > Bacilli_A > RF39 > UBA660 > Caccenecus. Next base: position 56,355 of record SVAM01000001.1, read on the forward strand.
TTTATTTTAATTTGGTACTTTTTTTCTATAAGTTCAAAAATGGCTTTAATGTTTTCTAACGATGCCTTATTTACCATTTTATAAATTATTTCTAAAATTTCCTCATCGCAATTATTTAAAAATTCCTCAAAATCAGAATAAATGCTATTACATAATCTAATTTTATTATTACTAATAAATAATTCGGGATTATAATTTATATATGGAGGATTATAGATACTAAAAATATTAAAATTATCAAATAATACTAATTCATTTTCATTAATTAAGCCCCAATTGCAAGCATGTCTATCATCATTTAAAAATAAAATATCAAAAACATACATTTTTAATATATCAATAGTCAAGTTAGGATTATTGCTTACTTTAGAAATGCAATCTATTATTTTTAACAATTCGCATGCCGCTAAAGGTATATAATATCTATTGGCTTCCTTAAAATCATATAATTCATTTATATCTCTAGAAAAAGAATAAAAATGTCCTTTTATTTTAATACCTACATATTCAATAGAATTTAATTCTAAGTATGTTGCTAAATAGAATCCTATAACTTCTTTTAAATCATCATCACTTTTAACGTAATAGTTGCATCCTTCAATATTATATGATTTTACTATTCCTAAACTACAATTTTCAACTATCTCATGAGATTTCTTTTTATCTAGTTTAATCATATAATTACTCTTTAATTATTTTATCTAAAACTGCATTGATAATTTTTCTAACAGATTCATCACTATATTTTTTTGCTAGTTCAATTGCTTCATTAATAACTACAACATGAGGTGTATCAGTATATTTAAGTTCATATAAAGCTAGGCGTAATATTGCTGCCCCAGTTTTATCAATACGTGTAATATCCCAATCAATCATTTTACTATTAGCAAGTTCATCTAACTTATCTTTATAAGTTACTACTCCATATACCATATCTTTGATAAAGTCATTTTTTACTTCAACATTATTACTTATTATTTCTTCTATATCTGAATTGATTTTATTACTACTCATCAAATCATATTGATATAAAATTATCATTATTTTTTCTCTTAATTCACTTCTTGTAAGTGCCATATAAATCACCTCTTTAATTATATTATAATTACTTGTTTTTTTCAATTTAAATACATGTATCTTAACTAGTTATTTCAATATTTTTATTATATTCTTTACATTTATCTTCCAATAGAGGAAAATTACAACATCTACTGCGAGTTTTATAATCTAATTTTCCATCAAGATATTTATTATATAAATTTTCTGCTCTACCAATAATATAGTAAAAGTTTCTATTTAACCATCTTATTTGCAGTTTCAACATATGATTATATTTAGCATTTCTATTATCCTCCACCAAATCCAAATCCATAAATTTATAATTAGCGTCTTTTAAAGGAATCATATTATTAAAATTTATTGCACCTAAATTTCCATCAGCAATTTTAATAAAATCTAATGTATTTACCATTTTTTTATGTTTTGTTTTTGGACTAGATAATGGTGCAAAATACTTGCAACCATTTATTTCAAATAATACTCCAATATAAGGTCTTAATTCTTTAACTCCACTATTATAGCACACTTTGTTGTCAAACTTTCTTAAATAATCACAATACTCATAATCAACTTTTACAATTTTAAATTTTTCATTCATTCATACCACCCTTCCATTTTAAAAATTTAAATGTAATCAAATAATAACATCCAAACTATTGTTTGTCAACATTAAACATAAAAAAGATTAGAGTGTGCTCTCTAATCTACTTTTTTCAGTTCCTGTTTCGGCCGGAATCGCCACCTTTTTATTAAGTCCCAATTAATATGGTAGGGAATCACCGCTTTTAATTCAGTTCCTGTTTCGGCCGGAATCGCCACCTTTTTATTAAGTCCCTCTTATGGTAGGGAATCACCGCTTTTTTATACACAATTTCTTGTGTATTTATAATATATCATATTTTTTTTAAAATTACAACTATTCTAATTCCTTTAGTTCAAATAATATATTTATTGCTTCAATTGGGGTCATATGAAGCGGATCAATAGCTTTTAGTTTTTCTCTTAATTCATCGGTATTATCTTTTGGTTCTTCAAAATTAAGTGCCAGTTGAATATTATCATCCGTTTTAAGTGTTTTTTTAGATTCATTTTCATATTTGCTTAAAATAGCTTCAGCTCTCTCTAATAAATCATCAGGCATTTTAGCAAGTCTTGCAACATGAATACCATAACTTTTATCAGCTGGCCCATTTTTAACTTTATGTAAGAAAGTTATCATATTGCCCTCTTCTTTAGCAGCAACATGAACATTTTTCACATTTAAAAATTCACTCTCTAATCTTGTAAGTTCATGATAATGTGTTGAAAATAAAGTTTTACACTTAATATTTTTAGCAACATATTCAAGTATTGCTTGAGCAAGACTCATCCCATCAAATGTTGCAGTTCCTCTTCCTAGTTCATCAAATAATATTAACGAGTTAGACGTAGCATTAACTAAAGCATTTCTTGCTTCTTTCATTTCAACCATAAATGTTGATTCGCCACTTACCAAATCATCACTAGCCCCAATTCTTGTAAATATTTTATCTATAATAGGTAAATTAGCGCTTTTAGCAGGTACAAAAGAACCCATTTGAGCCATGATAACTATAATAGCAAGTTCTCGCATATATGTAGATTTACCACTCATATTCGGACCAGTTATTAATAAAATATCAGTACTATTATCCATTATAATATCATTTGGTACATACATATTTTTACTTACACATTCTACTACTGGATGTCTACCATCAATAATTTCAATTTTATTTTCTAAATTCAGATTTGGTTTAACTAAATTATATTCCTCACTACAAACTGCTAAAGAACATAAAACATCAAGTTCACTAATAATTTCTGCAGTCTCTTTTAAACTTAATACTTTGTTCTTAATAATTTCTCTTATTTCACAGAATAAATTATATTCTAATTCAAATATTTTTTCTTCAGCATTTAAGATTAATGATTCTTTTTCTTTTAATTCCGGAGAAATAAAACGTTCACAATTAGCTAAAGTTTGACGTCTTTCCCATCCCAAATCTTCACTTACATATTGAGCTTGTCCTTTAGATATTTCAATGTAATAACCAAATACTCTATTAAAACCAACTTTTAAATTTTTAATACCCGTAGATTCTTTGATTTCAGATTCAAATTTAGATATAAAATCTTTACCGCCAGTTCGAACACTTTTTAATTCATCTAATTCTTTATTATATCCATCTTTTATTAAATACCCCTCTTTAATACTTAGAGGAGGATTTTCATAAATACTATTTTCAAGTAGATTAAATATTTCAGTATGAGTATTAATTTTATATGAAAAACCTAATTCGCTAATTATATTTTTTATTCTTGGTAGTACACTTAAAGAATTCTTTATTTGTAATAAATCGCGAGCATTTAAATTACCACATATAACTTTAGCGCATAATCTTTCTATGTCATATATTTCAAATAATAAATTTCTTAATTCATCTTTTAGCAAAAATTCATTATTTAATACTTCTAATTTATCATATCTATTATTTAATTCATTTATATCTCTTAAAGGGTTTAATAACCAAGCCTTTAATTTTCTAGAACCCATCGCAGTTTTCGTTTTATCAAGTAACCATAATAGAGAATAAGTTCTTTCTTTTAATCTTAATGTTTCTACAAGTTCTAAATTTCTAACGGTATGAATATCCATTTCTAAATAATTATTCTTATTTATAATATTTACGTTAGATACATGACTTAAATCTTTTAATTCTTTAATAACTAAATAATGTAGTAAATGTCTAACACCTTGTTTAACCCTTACGTCTTCAATATTTTCAATAAGCGTTTCATAACCGCTTACTAAATACTCATCGCTTATAGATATTTCAATACCATAATTGTTTTTTAATATATTAATAAGCTCACTATCCAAATTATTTTCTAATAAAACTTCTTTAATATTTAAATGTAGTATTTCATTTATTAGTTTTTCTTTATTATGTTCTACATTTAAACTATTTAATTCACCAGTAGATATATCAGCATATGTAATTAAATATAAATATTCTAAATCAAGGATACTTGCAATATAATTATTATCATGTTCATTTAAACTTTCTAAATTTATAACAGTACCTTTAGATATTACTTCTACTACCCCTCTTTTTACAGTACCCTTAACATTTTTAGCATCTTCAAGTTGTTCACAAATAGCAACTTTGTATCCTTTTTCTACTAATTTTTCTAAATAAGGATTAACACTATGAAAAGGAACACCGCACATTGGAATACGTTCTTTTAAACCAGCATTTTTACCTGTTAAAGTAAGTTCCAGTTCACGAGATGCAATAATACCATCTTCAAAAAAGAGTTCATAAAAATCTCCCAAACGAAAAAACAATAATTCTTCTTGATAATTATCTTTTATTTCCATATATTGTTTCATCATGGGACTTAATTCTGCCCTATTTACTTCATTTCTATTCATACTACTACACCTAAAAAGTATTATAACAATAATTATTTATTTTTCCAAGAAAAAAAGGATTAAAATCCTAATTATTAAATATATAAACTATTTTATTGTGATAGTTTTTGTAATGCTTCATCAAATGTTTTGACACTTATTATTTTTATGTTATAATCCTTTTCTTTTGCTACCTTCATTGCTTCTTCATAATTCTCTTCTGGGCACATAAATATATCTGCATCATTTTTTACGGCACCCATCAATTTATATTTAACTCCACCTATTTCTCCAACGTTGCCATTGATATCAATAGTGCCAGTACCTACTATTTTTTTACCCTTTGTAATATCTTCTTTTACTAACTTATTATAGATAGTTAAACTAAGCATTAGCCCACCGCTTGATCCTGCTTCACTTGATTTTGTTTTAACGTTAATATCGGGGTCTGTTTCATAATCATAAGTAGTAATTAACATTACTCCTATTTTCATACCATCTTCTGTTTTATAAGTTGTCGCATAAGCATTTTTTTCTTTACCATCTCTACTAATTCTTAAATTAACTTTTACGTTTTCATCTAATTTTTCAATAATATTCTTAAGTTCATCTAATGAATTAATTTTAAAATCATTAACACTTATAATATTATCTCCTATTTCTAAATTAGTTTTTGCTGCATCTGTAATATAACTAACACTATTATTGATATTTTTAATACTAATTTCTTCGTTAGCCTTTTTATAAGCATTAATTATTGCATTATCAATAGACTCTTCTAAATATAATCTTTCTCTTTCTAAAAGTTCATCCATGCTTTCATCATCTATAGTAATATCTTCTTTTTTTACTATATCCCAATCAGGTATAACTTTTGATAATAGTAAAAACGGAACCGAACCTTTTACCATTGAAACATAAGCCATGTTAAATGAACCTGTTACTTCTTCTTCATTTTCTATTTCAATTCTTTTGTTTAAATTAACCGTTCCTCCTGGCGTATATATTGAGTAAGGAAGCTCTATATTAAAAAGTAAAAAAATAACTAATATACTTATTAAAAACTTATAATTTTCTTTGATAAATTGTTTTGTACTTTCATATATTTTAGTAAACATAAAATCACCTTAATAAATTATATCATGTGAGAGATTATTTATGAAAGAAAAACTAATTAACTTTACTTTTTGTTTATTATGTATTTTAGCTATTATTTTTATATTTCAAAATAATAATGAAGTGGCTAGTATTATTATTGAGTCTGTTAATCTTTTTTTTAATAAAGTTTTTGTTTCATTATTTCCTATGTTTATTATTAATGATATTTTAATAGCATTTAACTTCCCTTATTATTTTTATATAATTTTTAACAAATTATTTAATAAACTATTTAAAACTAGTGGAATATGTGCTTATGTTTTTATTATGTCTTTAATTAGTGGTACTCCCTCTAATGCTTATATATTAAAAAATTTAGTTGAAAACAATTTAATAAGTAATGAAGAAGCTAATCACTATTTATATTTTACATATTTTTCTAACCCTTTATTTCTTACATTAATGTTATCAATGTTATTCGATACTAATGCGGTTATCAAAATAATAATTATTCATTATGTAAGTAATATAATTATAGGCTTATTACTAAGAAATAAAGCACCTAAAATAATTAATAAAAATATTACAAGTAATTCTAATTCATTTGGTTCTACTTTAACTAAAAGTATTAATAGAACAATTACTACTCTTTTAATGATTCTTGGTACTATAGTATTTTATATGCTTTTATCTTTTATTATCACAAAATTCATTAATATAAATTTCTTTAAAGTCATAATATCAGGTTTATTAGAAATTACTAATGGATTAAACTTATTATGTACTTTAAATATTTCTTTAAAAATAAAAGAAATAATTGCTATATCAATTATCTCTTTTGGCGGATTAAGTATTCATACTCAAATTAAATCGATACTTGAAAACACTAATATTAATTATTTGCCTTTTTTAAAAGGAAGATTATATCAAGTATTAATCAGTATTATTCTAATAATTATTTTTTAGAGCAAGAGAAACTTGTTAAATAATTAGTATTTTCATTTTTTAGACCTAAATAAGTTAAGGTTAAATCATCATTTGTAGTAGTATTTTCATTACCAATTAATACTGGTATATTTAAAGTAATTAAATAATAATTATTTTCTAAATCTATATAATTATATTCTATACATTTACTATATGCAGCATTTTCACTATTTAAAGTATGTGTTATATTATCATATATAATTTTATCATCATATACTTTTAAAGCTTTATCTTCATTTAAATATTTAAAAGTAATTGTAGTATATTCTCCTTCATTTATATTTATACCATTTAATTTTAATTCTAAAAAATCACTTTCAATATTCTTTATAATTTCTGTTCTTTTTATTTCATCACTACTAGCATAGCTTTTATCATTATTTATATTATCAAGCGAAAACATAACTTTAATTAATAAAAGAATTACTATTGATACTATTGAAATACTTATTAATACTTCTAATATTGTTAAACCCTTTTTATTCATGATCTTCACCATTTAACCCAATACTTGCATATGAATATGTATTATTATTGTTAAATTCAACAATAAACCTATATTTAAAATTATCTTTATTTGATAAAGTATTCATGTAGTTATTAAAATTACTAGTATAATTATCTTCTTTATATTCTTTTAAATCATATTTAGATAAATATATTTTATTTATATTAAATTCATCAATTATTTTGTTACAACTCTCAAAACCAAAGTTGTCACAGCTAATAGTTTTAATATCACTATTATCTAATAAATTATTCAAATTATTTAAGCTTAAATATTCTTTTACAAAATGTACTTTATAAATATTAGATGCATCATCATAAAGAATATTTTTTTTACTATTGTTAATCATATTATTAAAAGTACCATATAGCATTAACATTGAAACAGATAAAAAAGTAATAACTATTATAGTTTCTAGAAGTGCAAATCCTCTTTTCATAAGCATCACCTATCTTAAATTAATTATATAGTATCTATATTTTTTTAGCAAGAATTTTCTAATTTACTTATTATATAAAATCATGCTATAATACTAAGCAGGAAGTGATTTTATGCGTTACATAGAAATTAAAGACTCTGATAAAATAATTGGCAGAAGCCCCTATTTAGTTAAAAATCCTAAAGATAACAAAAATAATTGGTCTAAAGTATTCGGAAATAATAATCCAATAAATTTAGAACTTGGTATGGGTAGAGGCGAATTTATAATAAATATGGCTAAAGCTCATCCAAATATTAATTTTATTGGTTTAGAATTATATGAATCTCAAATGGTTAAAGCTGTAGAAAGATTGAAAACACTAAATTTACCTAACCTTTTATTAATTAATAGTGATGCTAGAGAAATTGGTGAAATATTTGGCAAAGAAATTGATACTATATATTTAACATTCTCTGAACCATGGCCTAAAAAACAAGATGAGAAAAAAAGATTTACTCATGAATCTTATTTAAGACTTTATGATAGAATCTTTAAAAAAGATAAACACATAATTTTAAAAACTGATAATAAGGGATTATTTGCTTATTCTCTAGAAACTTTATCACAATATTGGTATTCTTTTGAAAGAGTTAGTTTGGACTTACATAATGATGAAAACCCAATACCAAATATTATGACTGATTTTGAAAAGAACTATCAAAAAGAACGTAGACCTATATATTACGTTGACGCTAGATTTGTAAAGTAACTATTTTATAGTTATTTTTTATTGAAATATATATATATATTATTCTAAAAACAGAAAGAAGGTTTTGTTAAATGAATAAAAAAGATATAGTGATAGGAGCTTTAGTATCAGTTGCTATTTTATTAATTACTTTATTAATTTTAATTTTTACTGATGTAATTAAAGTTGGAGAACCTAAAAAAATTACAGAATATAAAGAGTGTGAAGAAAATAAGAATGATAGTATTTCTTATACATATGAAGAAATAGAGGGATTATATGGTACTTCAAGTGAGGATTTAAATTACAATATTTACTTTCATAATAACGGAACATTTATTTACGTAACAGATAATGATATAGTGACTAACTCTTTTTTTTGGAAACTATATTATAAAAGATAATAAATTAATTCTTAATTATTTAATTGATATCAACACACGAGATATTAACGACAGCAAGATTAAAAATGATGAACAAGAAATTATTATCAATAAAGATAAATCTTTAACTATTAATAGTAAGCCAGAAAAACTTGAAGACATTAGTATCAAACTTACAGAAATTACTGAAGATAAAAAGCAAAACTTAATTGATACAAAATTATTTGACGTTGAATATTTGCTAGAATCCTTATTAAAAATCACAGAAGAAACAAACTAGAAATAGTATATTTTTTATTCCATAAAAAAGTGTAAATATTACAAACATACATATTGTTTATGATATTACATATACTATTAACAGATAGTTTGACAATTAATTTTTGATATGTTAAACTATTTATAGAAATCAAGCCATTGGAAAAATCTAAGGATTAGTTCCCTGTTGGCTTGGTTTTTTTAATTTATATGAAACATCATATACGTAATGTTTTTCACCAGTAAAGCTTATTTTTATATTAATATCAATAATTCCATATTCCGTAACTATATTATTGATAAAATAATTCCATTCTTTTGTGTTGGCGTGAATTCCTTTTAATTTATCCCTTCTTTCTGGTTTTGTACTATCATATGTAGAATTAGCAATAATTAAAGGTAATTCTTCAATATGTTCATTTTTATATTTTTTACCTATAGCATCAGATGTATTATTTCCATAAGAATTTTTATTTGCACTTTTAGTTGAAAAAGAAGCAATTATAGTTTTATTATTTATATTCAGTTCTATATTCATTTTATTAAAAATATTTTTTATAAGTCTATAAATATTTTTTTGATTTCTATCAATTAAGTTGCCATGCATATCCAATAATTGAACTTGATTATTTGAATCTATTTTTGTATAAATTTCCTTTAAATCTTTTATTTTAGTATTTTTAGTTATTATATAAAATTCTTCATCAGTTTTCATTAATATATTTCCTTTCAATCAAGAAAATATATTAACAAATTAACTTTGAAAAAATTGTCACATTTTGTCATATGGTTTAATTTTTTATTAACTCATTAAAAAACTGGATTTATTATTCCAGTATTTTTTACCATATATGTAATTTATTGTCTTCTCTTCTTCTAACAAATTCATCTTTTTGTTCATTTAAAAACGCTTCAGAAATAGTAGGATTTTCACTTGCGATTGTTTTATCATATTCTTTACTTATTGCTTGCATTTTTTCTATAGTTTCTTTGATAGATACTAATAATTCCTTTAATTCTTTTTTCTTATCTATATCATCTATTTGATCAATTTTTAAACTAACTATATTAAACATATTATATAAATCTTGTATAGCAACACCTATATCAACAGAGTTTCTTACAGCAGTAATTTCGTCTGTTTTTTCATTTCTTAAAGCCATAATGTTTTCAAAAAGATCTTTTTTTTGCGAATTATCAGGCAACCTATTAGAATCAAACACTAAATTATTTAAAAGAATTTTATAATACCCCCTAAAACTACCAATTGTAATTTTATAACTAGAATCATTAGATTTATATTTAACATAACCCGAACTATAATCCGGAATAATAACCATGTTATCCATATATGTTATCTCAATATTATCTGCAAACCACGTATACACATATTGTTCCTCTTGCGTAAAATCTATTTCTCTATTAAATTCTATTTCATCAAACTTTAATTCTTTCAACTTTTTTAATACTGCTAAAATTTTATCTATATCCTCTTTGTGTGCAAGTAAATATTTATAGAAAAATTGAAGACCTTCATTTGGTTCTCCATACCATCCATAATTGCGATTTATAAAAGTTGTCACACTGGAATATTTATTAATTGTATCAATTGTTTTTTTATTTTCCGCATAAAATTTTTTAGCTTTTCTTCCGCCTATTTGGAATTTTCCTCTAGATACATCCCATAATTGAAATACAAATTTTCTATTATATTTAGGCGAAATATAATAGAATAATAAACTTTCAAATTGTTTAAAATCATCTAAAATATGGCATAGTGCTATTAAATTATTAATATCAATAGTATAATTTTCGTTCATAACCAAAACTCCTTTTCAAATATATCTGTTATTATAACATATATACTTTAATTGCGCATTATTTTTTTATAAAAAAAGCATTTACTATGCTTCGTAAACGCTTACTTTCTTTTTATCTCTACCTAATCTTTCGAAACGAACAACACCATCAATTTTAGCAAATAAAGTGTGATCTTTTCCCATTCCAACATTTGTTCCTGGATAAATCTTAGTTCCTCTTTGACGATATAGGATTGAACCAGCTGTAACAGTTTGTCTATCAGCAGCTTTAGCTCCTAATCTACGTCCACGTGAATCACGACCGTTACGAGTTGAACCTTGAGCTTTAACGTGAGCAAATAATTGGATATTTAAATTCATAAACTTCATGGTCTTTCCTCCTTAATTATTTTAATATTTTTTTTATAAGTTAATGTTAGTTCTTCTAACATTGCAATCATATTTTCAATTATTAATAAAACGTATTTATTATCACTAGTAATATTTATTATAAGTTTATCCTTTTCTTCTTTATAATTTAAAGAATTACTATCTAATCTTAAACAAGCATTAATACTTGTAATAACTATAGAAGATACACTTGCACATACAATATCTTTGCCATACTCTTCATAGTTAGCATGACCAGTAATAACTATATTATCTTTATTAATCTTTACTTTTATCATAATTAGCCAATTTTTTTAACAACTAATTTAGTGTATGGTTGTCTATGACCTTGAGTTTTACGATATTTCTTTTTAGGTCTATATTTGAAAACTTTTATTTTCTTTTGTTTTCCATGTTTTTCTACTAAACAAACAACACTTGCACCTTCAACATATGGTGTACCAATTTTACCATCAACTGCTAAAACATTAGTAAATGTTACTTCTTCACCAGCTTCATTAGGTAATTTTTCAACATAAATTACATCATTTTCTGAAACATAATATTGTTTTCCACCTGTTTCGAATATAGCTTTCATCTTCATTCCTCCTTCATATTTTAAGACGCACCCTTATGGTAACTTAAAGTTTTATAACCATTTTAGTGTGGTTTTTTACGAATACCAAAGCTTCGCACGTGTATAATTCTAGCAAATTTAACTCTGTTTGTCAAACTATTTTCTTGTACGTTCTTCACCAGTTAATAAAAATGCAAATTCTTCTCTATATTTTCTAATTGTTTCAAAGTCCTCTTCTTTATACAATTTTAATAAATAACTAAATTTTTGTTCTTCATTTAACATATTTATATTTATATCTGTTCTATTATTTATTTCATTTATTTTATCTATAACTTTATTTCTCAATTCTATATTTTCTAAATTTTCAAATAAACGATTTAAATATATAATATTTTCACTGAATATGATTACATTAGTAATAAACTCTTGATATTCAGGTTCTTTTTTAATTAAATTAACAAGCCCTTCCAAATCATTTAATGTTACTAACGTTAAAATTAATTTTTTCTTTTGTTCTCTATCATCAATAGAAACTAATTCTCTTATATAGTATAAAGCTTTTGATTCAATTACTTTATTAACTAGTGTTTCTACTGGAGCATTTTTTACGTGGAAAATAAATGTATTAATCCAATTAATTTCTCCTGTTTCAATTAAAGCGTTTGCTAAATCATTTATTGGTGCATTATTTACATCATATGCAAATTCATATATTTTATTTGCCACTTTAGTATTAATTATTGCTTTAGATAATTTTTCTATATTAGCACCTTTTATATCTTTGGCAAAACGATATATAAATAGTGCGTCATTAACTCTTATTATTGCATTCATTAATCTTTCAATTGGAGCATTTGGAATATCTTTGGCAAATCTATAAATATATTGTGGATTTTTAGATGCGATAACTCCGCTTGCTAATTTATTTATAGGGGCATTTTTTACACTACGAGCAAATTCAAATATAGCATAACCACTGTTAGTTTTAATAATCGCATCAGCAAGTTTATTAACTGAGGCATTTTTTACGTTATTCGCAAAATCTGCGATTTTTAATATGTTAACATCTGGATCTGCTTCTATTAATGATAATATGCCATCTGTTAATATTTCAATTGGGGCATTTTCTACATCGCGCGCAAATTTATAAATGTATGTAATGCTTTTAGTTCTACATACCGCATGTGCCAATGATATAATATCTTGATTGCTAATGCCTTTAATAATTTTGGCAAATTTACAAATAAATTCTGGATTTCCAGTTTCAATAATTCCCTCTACAAAGTCATGAATTGGAACATTTTTTCTCATGTCTGCCAAATAACAAATCATAAAAGGGTCTTTTTTATTTATTGCTATTTCACATATTTTGTCTATTGGAGCATTTGGTATACGAGTAATACTTAAAAGAAATTTAGAATCCTCAGCATTTTTTAAAACATCAACAATTTTATCAAGAGGAACTCCTTTTACTCTTTCTGCAAATTTAAGAATAGCATGATAATTAAATTCTAGTATTCTATTAGTTAAAGTATCAATTGGAGCATTTTCTATTTCGACTCCTAATGTAATAATATCATCTGAATTAATGCTTTTAGTCAATATTTTATTTATAAGATCATTTACTTTAAAATTTTTAACATTTTTAATTACGCCTTTTATATTATGTATTTCGTGTATTGCTTTATATTTATATACACAATTCGCTATTACTTCATATAAATCATCTAAAGTTATAATGCTTTCTTCAATTAGTTTATTAAGCATTTTATAATCATCATTAATTCCTTTATGAAAAAGCTTTTCTAAATAATCATTCATATTTTTCCCACCTGTCTTAAGTATCATCTATTATATATGAAAATTATTTAATTGTAAACTTAATTATTAAACTTTTTAGCTAATAATTTCTTTTCCGAATATATTTTATTATTATCTTTAAAGTAATGGTATGTATCTTTTTTTAATAATTTTAAATCAATATCATTATGATATTTAACTTTACTATATTTTAAATCATATAAATGTCTTTCCATTAAAAATCTAAAATATTCATATTTAAAATCTTTAAAAGTTGTTATTATTTTATAAATTAAAAAACTAATAACTAAATAATTATTTAAAGAATATATTTCATTATAAGTTATAAATAAAAAAATAAAAGTGATACTTACTATGAAACTTAGATAAAATGCTTTTTTGTAAGGCAATATTAATTCCCATATACTTCTAAAAAAGATATATCCATCTAAAGGTATAATGGGAAGCATATTAAATAGCATTATTGTTTTATTATAATTAATAAATAACACATATGTATTACTTGATATATAACTAAATTTAAACATTATTAAAAAGATAAATCCTAATATAATTTGAAAAACTATTCCAAATATAGAAATTAATATTTCATGTTTTATACTAGTATTTATTTTTTTATTTATAGTAGTTACTCCACCCATGGGATATATATCTACTTTTATTATTTTGTATTTTAACAATTTTACTATAAAAATATGCCCTAATTCATGAACTATAACTATTAAATAAATTAAAATAATATTTTTTATTAAGCCTGTAAATAAAAAAGTTAATATTAAAAAATAAGTCGAAATATTAACTTTAAATAAGTTTTTGATACTCTTCATATGTTATATATTTACCATCTTTGTTTATTGTTAAATATATAAAATCACTATTGCTAGTTCCTAAAATAGCACCAGATTCTACATAATCATATATTTTAATATTAGTATCTGTTATATTAGAATACCAAATATCTACTCCATCATTACCTTGAATAATTATAGTATTTCCTAAATCATCTTTTTCACCTATAAATACTACTATGCCACTAGTTATTACATTTACCACTTCATTAATACCTGTAGTTAGTTTTACTCCATTTTTATAATTTTCAATATTAGAATAATCAATACTATTAAAAAATACGCTTGTTGAATCATCTTTAGGTTCACTTAATATATCTACTTCCCCAAATAAACTTTGATATAAATTATTTATTTTAGTAAAACCTAAAGAGTTTTCAAGTACATATTCTTTATAAATTTTTTTATTATTATCACTTAAATTAGTAAATATAATACTTCCTAAAACAAATATTATTGAAAGCAGTACTCTTGATATTAAACCTTTAATATATTTTAAATTTTTAGGCAAGTCATCTTTGTTACTAGATTTATCACTATTTATATAGTTCATTCTTTTTTCTTTATTTTTTCTTATAATTTCTTCTACATCCATTAATTATCACCTAGATAATTTTATGTATTTAAAAACTATATTATAACTAAGTAAATAAAATATTATATTTATGACATAATTTTGTGAAATAAATTTAAATATATATAAGTAAGAATAATTATTTAATAAACCTAATATTAAAATATAACTTATATATATAATACTTATTGATAAAAAATAGTTAAATAAATTTATTTTTACTATTTTAAATTTCTTATATATTAAAAATAATATTATTAAAATTATTGTATTAAAAAAATATTTATTTAATATCAACAAATCTAATATTAAGGTAATTATTATTAATTTGTGAAAATCTTCTTTTCTTATAAGTAATATATTTAATAAAAAAAAGTAAGTAGGAAATATACTAAAATAAGATATTAAAATATCAAGTAATAATAAAATCATACTATTACTCCAACATATTTAATATTATTAAAATTATTATAAGTATTTATGTCTAGGATATATTCTAGTTCTAAACTATCTCTATTTACTTTAGTAACTGTTCCTATTTTTATATTTCCTGGTATATCAGTTAAACCAGAAGTAGAAACTATATCTCCTACTTTTATTTCATTATCCAGTTTAATATTATTTACATAGAGTTTATTATCTTTAGAATATAAAATACCATAAGAATTATTTATTTTAACTGATATGTTTATATCTTTATTAGTAATAAGTTTAACTTCACTATAATTTTTATATACTTTATCTATAACCCCTATTAAACCTAAACTATTAATTACAATATTACCTTTTTTTATATTATCATTTAATCCTTTATTAATCGTAACTTTATTATAAAAGTCATAAATATCTCTAATAATTATTTTAGAATAAATTAAATTGTAATTATCTATTTTAATATTTAATAATTCAGATAAATCTTCATATTCAAGTTTATAATCTAAATTATTATATGTACAAAAATTATTTGTTTCTTTAGCTTTAAATAAACCAATAAAAGTATCTTTTCCTAAAACAAAAAGATATATAGTTATTAAAAATATATAAAATCCATATTTTTTTAACATAGTATTCACCTAATATTATTATGAGTAATTTATACATTTATATATTCATTAAATAACTTTAATAAAGAATTATTTATATTTTCATAATAACTTCTATCACTTGTTTTTATTAATAACTCATAATTACTTATAACATTTAAAAAGTCTACACTTGCTTTCATAGTTTCTTTAGTAAACTTTACATCCTTATCTATAAAGTAGCTTTCCATTAATTCTATACTTTCTTTTTCTTTATATACTCCAATGATAACCTTATAAATACCATCTTTGTTGTATATTAAAGCATTTTTATAATTATTCTTTTTATTATTAGCACTTTCCATATTATTATAAGATCCAACACAAAAATATGTTACTTTAGATTCTAAAGCATTAGTAATAATCGTATTATCATACTTATAACAAAATATATAACTTGATACTATTCCTATAATTAAAGCCACGAAAAAAACTTTAACATTTTGCTTCATATACCTCACCAAAAGTATATTAACATAGTAATCTAAAATATTATGTCGAACTATGATTTTTTAAATTTTATCGCCTGACACAATTCGACAAATTTTGCTTATTTAATATGTTATCCTAAATTTATTTCTTTTTAAAGAAGTTAGAAAGGAGGTAAAATGTTAAAAGAAAAAATATTTATAAGTTTAAGTGAAGATTTACTTTTTAAAGAAGCTTTTACACATATTGATAATAGGCATATATTAATTGATTATCTAGCTACTATGACTAATTTTACTAAAGAATATTTAGAAAGCGTTGATATTGATGTAGTTTATGAAAGCATTATGACCAAAACAAAAATTAACGATAAATCCATGCGCGGAGATATAATTATAAAATTTGATAACTATATTATAAATTTAGAATCATATTCATACTTCGATGCATTATCTTTTGATAAATCAACTAGTTACATAATGAGAATATTTTCAACTCAGTTAGATCGAGGCGAAGATTATAATTTGCTGGAAAGTGTTATTCAAATAAATATAATAGATAATGTTGAAATACCTTTTACAAATAAAGTTAAAAGTAATTATTTTATAACTAACGAAGAAGATATAAATGACAAAAAATTAGCTGATAAATTTATTATAAAATACTACCGAATTGACAAAGCTAGAGAGATAGAATATAATGAAAGCGATAGAGAAATTAGATGGTTAAAATTTATTGGAGCTAAAAGCGACGAAGAAAGAAAATTAATAGCTAAAGGAGATGAAATATTAATGGCAATGGATAATTTTGTCTATGAATATATAAATGACGAGAAAACTAAAAAAATATTTGGTGAATGGGCAGAATATATTGCAAGTGAAAAAGCTCGTAAAATAGGATTAAAAGAAGGACGAGAGCAAGGCATCAAGGAAGGCATCAAAGAAGGCATCAAAGAAGGTATTGAACAAGGTAAATTAGAAAATAATTTAAAAATTGTTAGTAATTTGTTATCTATGGATACATCACTTGAGGATATTTCTAAAATAACAGGTTTATCTATTAATGAAATAAAAGAATTGAGCAAAAATTAATTTTTGCTCTTTTATTTATCCAAAAAATATAAAAGTTATAATAAAGGCTGCAATAATACCCATTAAGTCTGCAAATAAACCTACTGGTAGCGAATACCTTGTCTTAACTACTTTTATACTTCCATAATATAAAGCTAAAACATAAATAGTAGTATCGGTACATCCTTGTAATGTAGCGGCAAGTCTACCGATAAAACTATCAGGGCCAAAATTAATAAATATATCATTCATAATAGCAAGTGATGCTGTACCAGATATTGGTCTTAATATTGCCATAGGAAGTATATCTATTGGAATATTTATTAATCTAAATAAAGGTTCTAAAAAACTTAAAGTTTCTTTTAAAAAATTACTATCTAAAAAAATATTTACAGCAAAAACCATCGCTAGTATTGTAGGAGTAATTCGAAATACCATTATTAATCCTTCTTTAGCTCCTACTAAAAAAGATTCGTATACGTTTACTTTCTTTTTTACTCCATTAAATATTATTAATAAAACAAAGAGAGGAATTATAATTTTTGATATTGCATTCATCTATTTTTCCTCCTTATTATATAATCTAAAATAAGACCTGAAATACTAGACACTGCAGTTGCTAAAATACTAGTAATTATTATTTCTGTTGGATTACTACTGCCATGCATGATACGAAGTGCTATTACTGTTGTAGGTATTAATGTTACTCCGCCTGTATTAAGCACTAAAAATGTAATCATAGCTTCTGTTGCTGTATCTTTTTCTGGATTACCTTTTTGTAATTCTTCCATTGCTTTTAATCCAAATGGAGTAGCAGCAGAACCTAAACCTAACATATTTGCAGCAATATTACTAGCTATGTAACCTAAAGCTTTATGATCTTTATCTAAACTAGGAAAAAGTTTACTTAAAACAGGATTTAAAAATTTAGAAAATACTTTAAGTAATCCAGCATCTTCTGCTATTTTCATAATTCCTGTCCATAAAACTATTAATGGCATCATATCAAGTATTAAATTTATACCACTTGTAGCATGGGTTAAGATTCCATTATTTATAGTTTCAAAATTACCTGTAATAAAAGAATAAATAATAGCAATAAATATTAAAAGATACCATATAACATTTACCATTTAAACCACCCTATTATTTTAGACCAAAAACTATTATTCTTTTCTTTTTCAATTTTTTTAACTTCTTCCTTTTTTATGTAAATACTTTCTTTATGTAAAATTGTATCATTTAACATTACTTTAACTTCTCCAATTTTCATGTCATTATATATATCTTTATATTTATATAAAGTAATATCTAATTTTAAATTTTTTTGTTCTTCATTAGATACTAAAGCATAATAATCTTCTTTTATATAAAATTTAACATCTTTATAATAATTATCATCTATTTTAAAATTATTTTTATCTAAAGTAAGTACTGCATTATATTTATTAAAATAAGTTTCATATAAACTTTTATGATCATTAAAATCATTAGGAGCATTAAGTGTTACTATAACTAAATTTTTATTATCTTTAGAAGCAGTAGTTACTAAAGTCCTTCTAGCAGCATCAGTATATCCAGTTTTTCCTCCAGTAGTATATTCATACATCCCAAATAACTTATTTTTACCGGACCAGTTATATTCTTTTAGATTACTGGTAGCTTTATAATTTTTAGTTCCAAATATAGTTTTAAAAGTTTCATTTTGCATAGCTACTTTAGTTAAAAGAGCCATATCATATGCAGTAGATGTATTACCTACTCCATTAGAATCAAGTCCATGAGCATTTATAAAATTAGTGTTTTTCATACCTATAGTTTTAGCATATTCATTCATTAAATAAACAAAGTTTTCCATGGAACCTGCTACTGTATTTGCTATAGCAACCGCTGAATCATTACCACTTCGAAGCATAAGTCCATATAATAAATCTATTAATTTTATTTCTTCTCCAACTTCCAAATAAACACTAGATCCATATGCTTGTAATATATCTTCATCTACAACTACAACTTTATCTAAATCACTATACATAATAGTTATTAAACATGTCATAATTTTAGTAATAGACGCTATTAACCGTTCATCATTACCATTTAAATTATATAATACTCTTCCACTATTTAAGTCCATGACTACACATTTTTCAGCACTTATTGCAAATATATTTAATGGTAGAATAAAAAAACTAATTATAAAAATTATTATTTTTTTCATAGACTCACCCTTATTAAATTTATGTTTAAAAATTAAAAAGAATGATTATTTTTTAATCATTCTATAATTCACCATGTAAAACTTCTCTAATAAGTATTAAATTTTCATTATGTTCATTATTATTTTTATTTTCTATTTCTTTTACTATTAAGTCATCAATTATTGGTAGGCATTTTTCTTTTATTGTATTTCTTAAATTTTCATATAATTTTTCTTCATTATCTAATTCAAATAAAAATAATTTTTCTTGTTCTTGTAATTTTATAAGTTCTAAATTTCTAACAAAAATCTTCTTTTTAATATTTTTTTCTTCCTTTTCTAATTTATTAATTTTAAATATATTGTTTTTTCTAATTTTTTTATAATATACATTTATTATTTTAACACCTATATTTCCAATTACATATCCTGATAAACATATTGAAATTGTTTCAATTATTATTTTAATCAAGTTAAAATTAAATGAATTAAATAACATAAATATCATAACAACTAAAAAAACAATTGAAGAAATAGTTATAGCAAATATTTCTTTTGAATCTTTTTCTTTTTCTGTTTTTTTTAATTCTTCAATTTTACTTAAAATTTCTATATAATTTTTATTTAATTGGACAATATTTACTTGTGTTTCATTAATCTTATTTTTAGTTACATCAATATCTTTTTTTAATTCATTAATTTTGTTATTTTTTACATTTAAAAATTCAAAATATTTTTTCATAAATCCTTTCTGATATTTAATTTTATATATTATAATATGCAAAAAAAGAAGATATTAATCTTCCTCATAGTTATATATACCATGTATTTTTTGAAGTACAATTTCTCCAGGTTGTTCTACTTGCCATTTACCATCAACTTTAATAGTTTTAAAAACTATATTATAAGAAATGGTATCAGTAATATCTTTCATTCTGTCTAATTTATAATCTAAATACTTTGCACTATCATATATGCCGTTAGTTAAGAATCTATCTTGATTATCATTTAAATATTTACTAGCAGTCTTTTCTGCTTGATATAAGTCATATACAGTAATTCTAACCGTTACATCAGCAGTATCACCATCATAAGATTCATTTTCAATAGTATATAATAAATCTCTATATTGTCTTTTTAAGACTTCTTTATAACTATTCTCTTGAACAATTTCTAAATTTTCCTTTTCTACTATTTCATCAATATCACTAAGTACATTATCTGATAAACCTTTATAATCATTTAAATATTTTTCAACTGCATCACTCGCTTTATCATTTGTACAAGAACAACCAACAGTTCCTATTATACATAATAAAAATATAATTATTTTTTTCATATATCCCGTTCCTTTTATTTTTATTATGTTTAGTAAATAATTAAATATTCAAAAAATGTTTTTTTTAAATCTATTTTGTAGTATAATTATTTTAGGTGATAAGAATGGAAACATGGTTACAATATTTAATTATTGGTATTATTTTATTTATTATATTTTTAATAGTATTAAAACTTTCTAAAAGAGATTTTAGAATTGAAGCGAATAAATTGATTGGTTATTTAGGTGGAAAAGATAATATAGTTAGTGCTGAATGTAATATGAGTAGATTTAAAGTTACCTTAAAAGATGTATCTTTAGCAGATAAAGATGCGATTGAAAGATTAGGCGCTAAAGGTATTGTTGAAATAGATAACCAATTAAAAATAATATTTGGACCGAATGCTCATCAATTAAAAAGATATATTGATGATATAATTTAAAAGCCATCAGACTAATCTGATGGTTATTTTATTTTTAGCATCACATAAGATTTATATAAATCATTGTCTTTTTGATATACTGCTATTTCTTCATTTTTATAAGTTAATAATAAATATTCATAATCTATGCCTAAAAATATAGAATTACCATTTATAACTTTTTGGTATTCTATATCGCTTAAAGAATATTCTTTAATATCTAAAACATCTTTTATATTTAGCATTTTAAAAGTGTTATTTTTTATTTCATCTATTGTATAAGATTCTTCAATATTAAAATTACCTTGTTTTATTCTTATTAAATTATTCATAGTACCAATAGTATTTAATTTTTTACATATATCTCTTATTAAACTTCTAATATATGTACCCTTTTCTACTTTAGTTTTAAATTTAATAATATCATCTTTATATTCTAATAATTCAATACTTTTAATTTCTACTTCTTTTATTGGTAATTTTACATCTATATTATTTCTAGCATATTCATATAATTTTTTACCATTAACTTTTATTGCGGAATATTTTGGAACTTCCATATTATATTTACCTATAAAACTATTGAGTACTTCTCTTATATCATCTTTTTTTATATCAAAAGTCTCTTCTTCTAATATTTTACCTGTTATATCTAAAGTATCTGTTTTAATACCTAATTTAATTTCAGCGATATACTCCTTATCTAAACTTGTAAGCATATCTCCAAGTTTTGTATATCTTCCAACAGTTACAACAAGAACTCCTGATGCTAGAGGATCAAGAGTTCCTGTGTGTCCTACTTTTTTAGTTTTAAGTTGTTTACCAATAATGTTAACTACATCTCTTGATGTATATCCTATTGGTTTATTTACAATTATAATGCCGTTCATTATCTTGTTTTAGTTGTAGGTTGAGAACCATACATTTCAAAAGTTCCATGAAGATATTCAGGAATCAATTCAGAATTATAATATACTTCGTTAACCTCAAATGGATAATCTGTAGAAGTAATTATTTTTTCTATAAAATCTCCTAATACTGGAATATTTTTACCCCAATAAACAATTTCTTCAACTGAAATATTATTAGATTCAATACCATTGTAAGCTAGAAATATAGCAGCATATCCTACTAGTTCATTATTATCATATAATTTTTTAATTTTAAAATAGTCCGCTTCGTTATATGTTTCTAAATTTTTAACATCGCCCATTAAAGGTTTGATTTTCATCATAAAATCATAAGCTTCTTTACTAAATTTTTGTGTTACTACTTCCATATTATTTTTCCTCTTTCATATCTTTAATAATACTCTCAATACGTGATGCATATTCTATTGAATCATCATATATAAATTCTAATATTGGAGTATGTCTTATATCAATTTTATTAGCAAGTTCTCCTCTTATAAATGGAGCAGCTTCATTAACTTCTTTTACTAAAATATTTTTATCTATATTACTTAAAGATGTAAAATAAACTTTAGCATAACTTAAATCTCTTGATACTTTACATCCAGTAATAGTTACTGATTTTAATATTTCGTCTCTTGCTTCATCAAATAGTATTTCACTTATTGCTCTAGATATATCAGATGAAATTTTTGCTATCTTAAAGTTTGGCATTAACGTTTCACCTCAACCATTTCATAGCATTCAATTATATCTCCAACTCTGATATCACTATAATTATCTAATGTAATACCACATTCAAATCCTTT
Organism: Bacillota bacterium; assembly: GCA_015059425.1. GTDB lineage: Bacteria > Bacillota_I > Bacilli_A > RF39 > UBA660 > Caccenecus. The sequence continues at coordinate 79,503 of SVAM01000001.1, forward strand.
TTTTACTTCTTTAACACTATCTTTTTCTCTTTGAATAGATGCAATTTTACCATCATATATGATTACACCATCACGTATTAATCTTGCATTAGCATTATTTTTAATAATACCATCTGTGATATAACTTCCTGCAATATTACCAACTTTAGAGAATTTAAATATTCTTCTAATTTCAGCATTACCTAAAACTTTTTCTTCATATTCAGGATCTAACATACCCTTCATAGCAAGTTCTATTTCTTCTATACATTTATAAATTATTGTATAAAGTCTAATATCTACACCATATTCTTTAGCCATTTCTTTAGTGCTATTTGATGGGCTTACATTAAATCCAATTATAATAGCATTAGATGCATTTGCTAAAACTACATCGCTTTCCGTAATTGTTCCGATACCAGAACGAATAACGTTTACTTTAACACCTTCAACATCTATCTTAAGCAAACTGTTTTTAACTGCTTCTTCAGAACCTCTTACATCAGTTTTTAATACTACGTTTATTTCTTTTTGACCTTCATTAATTTTACTAAATAAATCATCTAAAGAAATAATATCTTTTTTGAATTTATTTTCTTTAGCATTGATAGCTCTTTTTTCAGCTATTTCTTTAGCTTCTTTTTCAGTTTCAAAAGCCATAAATTTATCACCAGCGCTTGGATTTTCATTTAATCCTGTAATTTCAACTGGAGTACCTGGATGAGCCATAGTAATAGATTCGCCTCTATCATTTTTCATAGTTCTTACTTTACCAAAAGTAGTACCAACAACAACTGGATCTCCTAAACGAAGTGTACCATTTAAAATAAGTAAACTTGCTACACCACCAACATTTTTATCTTGACGAGATTCAATTACAGAACCTACCGCATATCTACTAGGATTAGCTTTTAATTCTTGCATCTCACTTATAGCAATTAAAGTTTCTAATAACGTATCAATACCTTCACCAGTATGTGCAGAAATATTTATAAATGGATATTCACCACCCCAAGCTTCTGGAGTTATGTTTATTTCTGCCATTTCAGTCATAATTCTATCTGGGTTGGCATCTGGTTTATCTATTTTATTAACTGCAACAACTATTGGAACTTTTGCACTTAAAGCATGTTCTACAGCTTCTTTAGTTTGAGGCATAACACCATCATCTGCTGCAACAATTATAATTACAATATCTGTTACACTAGCACCTCTAGCACGCATTTCTGTAAATGCTGCATGTCCTGGAGTATCAATAAATGTTATTTTATTTCCATCTTTTTCAATTTGGTAAGCTCCAATCGCTTGTGTAATACCACCAAATTCTGTATCAACTACATGCGAGTCTCTTATATAATCAAGTAAAGTTGTTTTACCATGATCTACATGTCCCATTATAGTTACGATTGGTGGACGCGATACTAAGTCAGCTTCATTATCTACTATTTCATATTCTTCAAAGTTAGACACATCTTGTGTTTCTTCTCTTTTTAAAGTTTTATTATATTCTAAAGCAATAATTTCAGCATTTTCAAAATCTATAGCATTGTTTAAAGATATCATTAATCCTAAAGTCATTAATTTTTTAATAATATCTGTTCCACTTATATTTAATTCATTAGCTAAATCTCCAACTGTCATTCCATCTTTAAAGACTATAACATTTTCATCTACGGTATTTGTCATTAATTTATCTTTATTTTTATACATTTCTTTTCTTAATTTAGAATAGTCTTTTGATTCAGTTTGATCTTTTTTCTTTTTTAACTTTTGTTTCTTATCAGTAATATTAGTATTTTTAATTATATTACTACTTTCTACTATAGCATCTACTACTTCATCTATAGTATCTTCTTCTTCATATGTATCTTCTTCAACACCAATTAAATTAATTGCATTATCTAATGAAATTATATCTTCATCAGTTAGATAATCATCTCCACTTTTAACTTCGATTCCTAAATCATTACATTTTTTAATAATCTCGGCAACACTTAAATTTACATCACTTGCATATTCTTTTATTGTCATGATTACTCTCCTTTCAATCCTTATTTACATATATTTCTTGCTTCTTCATAAACACTAGCTGGTATTTCTATTTCTAATATTCTATCTAATATTTTAGTTTTTTCAGCTTTATTTATTACTTCAATATCTTTTTTTAAATAAGCTCCTCTCCCATTGGCTTTCCCTGTTACATCTACAATAACATTTTTTTCTGGAGTTCTTACAATACGAAGTAAATCTCTTTTTTCTAATTTTTCTTTAGTTACAACACATGAACGCATTGGTATCTTTTTTGTTTTCATGAGTTACCTCCAATAATTATTTATTTCCCTCAGCATTAATTTGACTCATAGTCTTAATATTAATTTTATATTTAGTTAAACGACTTGCTAATTTAATATTATTTCCGGCTTTTCCAATTGCTAAAGCAAATTCATCATCAGGTAGTACTGCTAAAGCTTCTTTTTTCTTTTCATCTGTAATATTTACGATAGCATTCTTAGCAGGACTTAAAGCACTTTTAATATATTCTTCTGGATTTTCGTTATATACTACTACATCTATTTTTTCGCCATTAAGTTCTTTTAAAATGCTTGCAATTCTTGAACCTCGCTCACCAATACATGTTCCTATTGGATCAATTCTTTCACTTGTAGATGATACTGCAACTTTACTTCTAATTCCTGCTTCTCTTACACAAGCATGCATAATTAATGTGCCATCTTGTAATTCAGGTATTTCAAGTTCAAATAATCTTTTAACAAAACCATAATGTTTTCTAGATAAAAGTATAAGTGGTCCTTTAGTACCATCTTCAATTTTAGTAACATAAACTCTGATATTAGAACCCATTTTAATAGTCTCGCCAGGAATAATTTCACTTTTTGGTAAAATTCCTCTTGTACGACCTAAGTCAATGTAATAATTTCTTGCATCTTCAAGTGCTACTAAACCTAATAACATTTCATCTTGTTTATCTTGGAATTCTTCAATAATGCTATTTTTTTCAGCTTCTCTTATTTTTTGAGTTAATACTTGTTTAGCAGTAGAAGCGGCAACACGACCAAAATCTTTAGGAGTAACTTCATGTTCAATAGTTTCTCCTACTTTAATACCCGGAACCATTTCTTCAGCTTGTTCTAATATAATTTGAGCATCTATATTAATTTCTGGAGCAATTTTAACAATATTTCCTTCTTCATCTGTAGTTTCACTTCCAAAATCAACATCATCTACTACTACTAAGTATGAAAATACTTTTATTTCTCCTGTTTCACGATTAATGTCTACTCTAACATTTGTTTTAGAATCAAAATTCTTTTTATAAGCTGTAGATAAAGCTTGTTCCATTCCTTCAAAAACTATATCTTCACTTATTCCTTTTTCTTTTACTATATGTTTAACCGCTTTAATGAATTCTTCACTATTCATTTTCTACACCTCTTTCTTTTGATACAACATCTAATATGTATGAATCATCTGTAAAATCATATTCATCTACTATAGGATTAATAATGTTTGTAGCATCCACAATAGTATCTAAATCAATTCCTCCAACTTTATCAAGTTCAATACATAATACGTTGTAATTACCACTATTTTTTTCATAAGTAACACTACTTACGATGATTTCTTTTTCTTTCAAAACTTCTTTAATTTTAGCTTCTAATTCTTCTAACGTTTTTTTCATAACTCACCCATTTTCTATAATAATAAAAGTGGGAATTTCTGCCCACTCAAATCTGTCAAATTTATTATAACATAAATTATTAATTTGTCAAAGTCTTTATTTACCTTCTCAAAAGAAAAGTAGCAAATTTGCTACCTTATTATAAATGGATTACTATAAGTTCCGTCTCCTTCAACATATTTGACACCACTTTTTAAATATAATGCTGGATAAGTACTATATCCAATATTACCATTACTTGATCTAATATACCCATCATCATCTATAAAATATACAGTATCATATTTACCAGAAGCAGGAGACATCGTATATTGATCTCCACTAAATAACCAACTGTTTCCAGCACAATTTTGAGTAGCATACCCAGACTTTCCTACTAATGTATTTCTAGGGCAACTACTAGCTAAAACAGAATATCCATAATCACTCAAATACATCAAACCTATTTTACCAGTCCATGTTGCGCTATAACCTGTTGGAACATCAGTACCTCTTTCTTGTTCATATATTGTTGGTATAGGCCTATTACCACTACTTGTTGTAATGGCTCCAACATGCCAAACTACAGACTCAACCATATTTCTTGATATAAGATTTAGTCCAGTTCTACTAAAATTGCATGTTTTCGTAACTTTTTCAGTGTCAGTTGAATATGTATAACATTTTGTATCTTTTGCATTTAAATATGCATTATTTAAAGTTTTTTGTAAATTTGAATTTTCCCAATTATTTTTTATATCTACATCAAAAGCTAATACATCTAAAACATCATACTTAATTATTTTAGTTAAATATTTTGTATTCCCATTACTGTCTTCAACTTCAAATACACCAATAATTCTCCATAATTCATTATTAAATTTAATATAATTATTTGGGTCTACACCCTCATATCTATAAGCTTCTTGTTCAACTACTAAACAATTTTTTGCATCAGCATCATTTGTAGGGGTGGATGAACAAGATTTATTATTTATTAAATAATCATTTAAATACTGAGTACTGTTATCACTTTCAAATTCTACTGTACAAGTAGTATCACCAGTTAAACCAGATGTTTCAATTCTCCATGCAGAATAATTAAAACTAGCGCTTCCAGTTGTACAAGTTAAACTTTTTACTTTATATCCATCAGAACTACTAGGCATTGTTGAAGCTAATTTACCGTCAATATAAGTTTCTATAGTTAGGCTATATTGGTTTGTTTTTAAAATAGCTATTATTGATGTAAATATTATAATACTAATTATTAATATTCTTTTTTTCATATTTTACCTACTTTCTAATTAGTTATTATATACGGTAAATTGCTTGTTCCAGCACCACCTAAAACTTTAACTGTTGATTTTAAATATACAACTGGTCTTACACCATAACCCTCTGTTGAATCATCATCGTTTATATGGCCACCATTATGGATATACGCACTGTTAGTTTCATTATTAGAATTAGAATTTATTATTCTTTGATAGCCATCTTGATATAGCCAACTGTTACCTGCACAAGTTGTTTTAGCATAATCTGTTAGTTTTGTTTCTCTATCACAGCTACTATTTAATACTGAATAACCATAATCACTAGCACTCATTAAACCTACTTTACCAGGCCCATTACTAGCAATTTCAAAGTTATACATATCACTAGTTTTTACTTCTATGTTAGAATATTTCCCAATATTCCATTTAACCTCTTCCACCATATTTTGAGCAGTAGTATTTAAACCTTTATTCTCAAAATTACATGGTTTAGTTATTGTTGACTGAATATTACAATTTTGAGTACTCCTAGAATAAAAGCCTTCATTTAATTGTTTTTTCAATGATGAATTACTCCAATCATTATTATTTCCGCTATCAAAAGCTAAGTCCTCTAAGTTCTTATCTCTTATTATTTTAACCAAATTTTGAGCAGTTCCTGCGCTATTATTAATATTAAATACTCCTATTATTCTCCATAGTTCATTATTGAAAAGCACATAGTTGTTTGGATTTATACCTTCATATCTGTATCCACTTTCATTTACTAAGCAATTTTTGGCAGCATCATCGCTTGTAGGTGTACTTGAACATACTATACTAGAAGTTAAGTATGTTGCAAAACTTTGATTTATATTGGATTTAAAATCTACAGTACATACTGTATCTTTAATTACATCAACTTCTACATTCCAATTTTCATAATCAAATGAAGCTTTAACTCCGTAGTCACAACTTATACTATTAGGAATATATCCACTAGTTTTACTTGGAAACGCAATACTACTACCATTAGATGTTGCTTTAATTGTTATTTTAGGAGTCGAAGTTTTATCAAAATATAAATAACACTTAGTATTTTGTACTGAAAAATTACTTATTGTAGCACTCCATGTGTTATTATCCCATCTAATTTTTGCTTTGTTTGAACATACTGTTTTACTTTTATTTATTATATAACCATTTGATTTAGAAGGTAATGTAGATACTAAATCATAACTTCCACTATCATTTTCTTGATATATAGCAACTTCTTTATTGTTATATTCTGAAATACTACTAGAATCAAGATTTATAGTTTTTGAAGCTTGTGTTTTTATAATTACTATAGATGTCATTATAATTAGTATTATAATTGAATATATTTTAATATTTTTCATTAATTACTCACCCCTTCTACTACATATGGACTTGTTGATGTTCCTTCACCCTTTAAGATTAAATCTGCCCTTAAATTAATTACAGGTCTCACACCATAAGAAGTTTCTGTTTTATTATTACTTAGTTTTGCACCGTTAACAAATACTCTTGCATAAGATTCATATCTATTAGGAGTCATTGTCCAATAATATTGACTAGAATACAAATAATATGAAGTGTTATTTACATCATATACTCCACCGGCATATGCTACTTCATCAGCTGTTATTAACCCTAGGGGATAAGTTAATTCTCTATTACCAGTACTTGCAGTATTAGAAGTAAAAAGATCATTTTCATTTTCACAATTAAATGTAGGAATATTTGAATTAGTGCTACTCATAACTCTTAATTGTGCTTTATAACTTGAAGTAGTTGCCCCAACTCCCGCTCCACTAGCAACACTTCTATCATTACAAAAACCAGCATTTTTATCAATATATTCTTCATTACTTGCTAATTTAGTAGTATAAAAATTTTCTAAAACACCTTTAATTGTGGAACTTTCGGTATTACCATGCATCATATTAACAGTGTATTTATATCCAGTATATTCAGCTATAGTTGAAGAATCATTATATTTGCTTGTTGTATACGAAAGACTTGCCCCGCTTGCTGTTGCTGAAGTACCAGCATATATCATTCTTATAGTACCATCATAATTTATTCTTATAATTCGCCAATAATATCCAGCGAATTTTACATAATTATCAGTTGGCGCTCCTGCAAAATAATAAGTATTTCCATCATTTTCTTCTGCTTCATATATTACTCCAGTAGTGCTACTAGTTATTGTATTAGTAAATTCAGTTTTTGTTTGACTTCTTGTTGAAATAGTCTTACCTTCTAAGATTGCTTGACAAGAGGTACCACATGTTCTATCAAAATATAACTCACATTGGTTGCTACCAGTTAAACTATTTAAACTAATTTCCCATTTATCTTCATCCCAAATTAATGTAGTATTTTCGCCACAAGTACTTTTATTTTCGTTTAAAACATAGCCTTCACCTTTTTGAGGAATAGTACTGCTTTGTACATATTCATTATTACTATCATGTTTATAAATTTTAGTAAAAGATATATCAGCTAATTGCGTTCCATTTTTTTCAACAGTTACTTCTCCACTAAATTCACAAGTTTCATCATTATCACATAACATATCATTGTTTTGAGATCCTTCTTTGTTTGGATATTCAAGAACTACATAGTAATATACAACTGTCGGATTGTCCTTAGTAGTAATAATTGTTTCATTCTCTACTAATGTAAAAGTTTGCAAAGACATTTTACCTGGGATTACATTTCCTGATGTTTGTACAGTTTCTAAATTTTCAAATCCTGTACGCTCACAAGTTTCATATATTTTTTTATTACCTAAAGATGCACTCTCTTCTTTAATTTCACATGCTATGCTTGGACTAGGACTAGAGGGTTCATCTCCCTCATATTTATATACATAATAATTAAGATCTGTTTCTAAGCCATTAAAACCATTCCACACCAATTTAAATTCAGCACTAGAGCCATTTCCTTCAGCAGTGACCTTGATAACAGCAACATTTTGATGTCCTGGAAAAATACCAGTATAACCTTCAAATGTATCTTCATCATCTTCAAAGTTTAAAACCCCTTCAACAGTTATTTGGACTCCATCTATTTCCCTCATACTACCATAAACTTTAGAACCATTTCCTTTAAAATTTATTTCGCCTATAAAATATGAATAACTTACTCCGATAATAATCGCAAAAACTGCGATTAACACTAATAATAAGATACTTTTTTTATTCATTAATATCATTCCATTCTTTTTACTATATACATTAAAGCATAGAGTCTTCTACTATATGTAATAATTATAAAATATTATTAAATTTTTATCAATAGATTTAGTTTAAATATTTTATAATTTACAAAAAAATACAATTTGAAAATATAAAAAAAACTTTAGTTTTTTACTAAAGCTTTCTTTTTGCAATATTCATATACATAATTTGTAGTTTTACAATCATCTACACTACGATGAGAAACATAATTTAGTTTAAAATATTTTTTCAATGTTTCTAGCTTATGATTATAAGCTTTTGGAATATATTTTTTGGCTAATTCTAATGTATCAATATTTTTGTTAGTTATCATAGGTAAATTCAACTCTAAAATATTTTCTTCAATAAATGATAAATCAAAACTAGAATTGTGCGCTATTAAAGTTAAATCTTCTATAAAATTAATAAATTTGGGCAGAGCCTCTTTTATAGTCAACTCATTTTTTACCAAACTATTATCTATACCTGTAATATTTGTTATAACTTCTGGTATATCGCATTCTGGATTTATTAAAACGCTAAATTCATCTACTAGCTCATTATTTTTATATTTTAATGCACCAATCTCAATTATTTTAGAATCATTAGGTTCTAAGCCTGTTGTTTCTAAATCAAAAACTACATAATCAGACACAAAATTTGTTTCTTTATTTAAAGATATCATATTAATTCCTCGATTAAAGTATAAACCTCTTCTTTTCCTTTTTTTGACACAGTTGAAAATGGTATAAACTCTTCTTCTAATTTTAATGTATCTTTAATAATTTTATTTTGTTTATCACGGCCATTTTTACCAACTTTATCATATTTAGTTGCTATAATCTTTACAGGCAAGTCATAATATTTTAAAAATTCATACATTAATACATCATCTTCTGTAGGTTTATGACGATAATCAATTAGTAGAAATACACATTTCAAATTTTCACGACATTTTAAATAATCTTCTATCATTACTCCAAATTTCTTTTGTCTTTCTTTACTAACAGATGCATATCCATAACCAGGAACATCTACTAAATAAAAATTATTGTTAACTAAATAAAAATTTAATGTTTGTGTTTTTCCAGGTTTAGACGAAGTATGAGCAAAGTTTTTGCGATTAACTAAAGTGTTAATGAAACTTGATTTCCCTACATTACTTCTTCCTACTAATAAAAATTCTGGTAAATTACTTTCTGGATATTGGCTAGTTCTAACTGCCATACACGAAAGTTCTACATTGTCTATTTGCATTTAATAATCACCACAAACATTATATTATATTTTATTTTTTTTTGCAAATATATAAAAATTAAAAAAGAATAATAACTTTTTTTATTTATTATCCTTCTTTATATTACACATTTTTTTTATAATTTTATCTTCATTATATTCTTCTTTATTTTTATATAAAATATTATTTCCAAACTCATTTAATATACCATATTTAATATAATTTATTTTTTCATCACTTTCGTTATAACTTTTATAATATTGGTTTATTTCTTTCATAACTTTCACCATTATTATAATGTTCTAAAAAATACTTATTATTCTAATTTTAAATTCACTTCTAATATTTTATTTTTATCTATAATAGAACCTTCTAAAATATTAAAATTACTAACTGTACCATAACCACTGAATTTATACTTTAAACCAATTAAGTTACAAAAATTCATAACTTCACTACTACTCCAACTTTTGATATTTGGCATTATGTATTCATTAGAATCTGTTTGTAAAAATATTTTACTCCCTGCTAAAACTTCGGTATTTTTTATTGGAAATTGATTTATGACATTGGAACCATTCCCTATAGTAATAACATCTAGACCTAAATCATTTATACGTTTACTAGCTTCATTTGTATCTGAACTAATATAATTATCTACATTTATTATTTTAGAATAATCTATATCTGTATCATTATTTGTAATATTAGCATAGTTAGCAATACTTTCTACTGCATTAGTTACAACATTTGCTAAAGCTGTTACTCCACCATCTAATTGCTTAGCAGATACATATATTATATATTTAGGATCTTCATAAGGGAAAACTCCAGCAAAACTTCTTATGTAATTTATATCACCAGTTAAATATCCTCCATTTGAACTAGCAATTTGTGCAGTACCAGTTTTACCAGCTAAAGTAACATTATTTGGTTGCCAAATAGTAGTTAAACCATTATATACAACATCATACATTAAAGTATTAATTTTACTTATAGATTCACTAGAGACTTTTTTGCCTAATTCTGTTTTTTTACCATCATAAGTTACATTGCCTTTGTCATCCACTATTTTATCTACTATATAAGGTTTTAACATTACACCATCATTAGTTAAAATACTTAATGCTTGTAAAGTTTGAATCGGCGTTGTAGTTATACCTTGGCCAAATGAAGCACTGGCAAGTTCTGATTCATAAGTAAGTTTAATAATACCACTCTCTTCGCCTGGAAGTTCAATTCCAGTTTTAGAACCAAAACCTAACTTTTCATAAAATTCTTTAAGTTTTACGTTACCTAGCTCTAGTGCAAGTTTAGTTGCCGCAACATTTGATGAATATGCAAATCCTGTATCATAACTTATTTTACCCCAACCTTTATAATTAAAGTCTTTAATAGTTGCTCCTGCTATCTTAATTGTACCAGATTCAAATTCATCTTCACCATTATATATTCCATTTTCCATTGCTGCTAACCATGAAAATATTTTCATAGTTGATCCCGGTTCATATGTATAACCTACTAAAGGATTAACATAATTAGTAAGATCTTCTAAAGTATTAGGATTAAAATTAGGGCTTGATGCACTACCTACAATCGCTCCAGTTTTTGCATCCATTACCGAAAAAGTAAACCAACCCATATTATATTTATCTTCAAGTGTATGCACTGCATCTTCTAATATTAATTGGATTTGTGTATCTAATGTTAAATAAATATCACTTCCACTTATTGGTTCAGTAGTATAGGCATCTCCCATTTGATATCCATAAGCATCTCTTTGGTATTCTGTATGGCCATCTGTACCCTTTAATTTATCATTATAATAACCTTCAACACCCATTTCCCCAACAATTTCACCTTCATCATTATTTTTAGCATAACCAACAATATATGAAGCCATTTTAGATTTTTTATAATATCTTTTACTTCCTACTATAAAATCTATTCCTGGTAAATCTAAAGCATCGATAGCTACCTTAGTATTTTCCGATAAATTTTTACCCTTAACACCAAATTCTACTTGATAAGCTCCTTTTACATTTAATCTTGCTAAAGCATATTCATAATCCATACCTAATACTTCTGATAATGCTTTGGCAGTTCCTTCTTTATCTACAACATGTTCTGGATTATCTGGATCTGTTGTTCTAGATTCACTTAAATAAGCAATTAAAGTATATGAATTAACGTTTTGAGCTATGATATCACCATTTACATCATATATATTACCACGTGATGCATATAAAGTTTTCTTAACTGTATTTCTATTATTTGCAAATACAGTTAAATTTACGCCATCTACATTTTTACTTAAAGATACAAATAATACTTTACCAATAGCTCCAACAAAGCACAAAAAAAAGATCATGATAAATATTTTACTTACTTTTATGCGTGATCTTTTATTTTTCATAGTAACTCTCCTAATCATTAATTGTTTTAATATTACTATTATTATAAGACAAACCATTCTTAGATGCAATATCTTGAATGTTATCTATTGAAGCAAGTTCATCAATTTGCATACCTAAAGCTTCATTTGTTTTTGTTTGTCTATTTATTTTACTTTCAATTCGTTCAAGTTCAATACTAGTTTCAGAAAGTAAGGCTTTAGTATAAACCCAAGATGTAGGCATAATTATAAAACCAAATAATATAAGTAGAAAAAACATAAATTTTTCACCTTTTAATAATTTAATCCTTTTTACTCTTTTTGTTCTCATAACTATAACCTTTCTATTACTCTTAGTTTAGCACTCTTACTCCTACTATTTTCACTTATTTCTATTTCGCTTGGCAAAATAGGTTTTTTATTTATTAACTTTATTAAAGGCTTATATTCTTCTGGAATATCAGATTCAGGTAAACCTTTAAAAATTTCGTTTGTTTCACTAAAACTTTTAAATATGTTCTTAACTATTCTATCCTCTAGCGAATGAAAAGTTATAACACATATTCTTCCACCTTTTTTTAATTTTTTAATTGCTAGAGGTAAAGCTACCTCAATTGCTTTAAGCTCATTATTAACTTCAATTCTTATCGCTTGAAATATTTCCCTTTCAGGGTGTTTTTTAAAGAAATAATTAGCCCCTACACTAGATTTAATTATTTCTACTAATTCAATAGTTGTTCTAATTTCTTTATTTTTACGATAACTTACAATAGAACTTGCAATACTTTTACTGCGAGGTTCTTCTGCATACTTAAAAAATATTTCTGTAAGTTCTTGTTCACTATAATCATTGACTATATGTTTAGCATCAATTTTAGAACTTCTATCCATTCTCATATCAAGCTCTGCATCATTCATGAAACTAAAACCACGTGTTGCATCATCAATTTCTGGACTAGACAAACCTAAATCAAATAAAAAACCATCTACAAGTTCAACATTTTCATTATTTAGGCATTCTTCCATATTGATAAAATTAGAATGAATGATTTTAAAGTTGCTACCTATACTCAATAATTTATGATGCGAATAGGAGATTGCCTCACTATCCGCATCAAAGGCGAAAAGCATCCCATTTTTTATTCTTTTTAAAATTTCACTACTATGACCAGCATACCCTAGTGTGGCATCTACATATACTCCGTCATCTTTGATTTTTAAATTTTCAATTGCAATATCTCGCATAACACTGTAATGCATATTACTCTACCTCATTAAATAAGTGTTCTGCTACATCTTCAAGCATTTCACTATACTCTTCGTTAAATTTGTCCCAATTTTCTTTAGACCAAATTTCAATACGGTCATTCGCGCCAATAATAACACATTCTTTAGTTATACCGGCGTGAATAGCCTGTTGGGAAGTAATATTTATGCGACCTTGACGATCAAGATTGCAATTAGCAGCAGCAGAAAAGAACGATCTAATAAATACACGGGCATCTTTTTTAGTAAATGGTAAAGTTCCAAGTTTTTCAACTATTTTATCCCATTCGCTTTTAGTATAAATATATAGACATTTTTCTAAGCCACGAGTAACAATAAATGTTTCGCCTAGAGTACTTCTATAATTAGAAGGAATTACAAGTCTACTTTTATCATCAATATTATGATGGTATTCGCCCATGAACATTTTAATCCCCCACTTTCTACCACAATGTACCACTGCTTACCATTATATTATCAATTTTTATATTTCTTGTAAAGAATTAAGTGTTCGCTTTTTATAAATTAATGACTATTTTACAATAAATTTACATACAAAAAAATTGCTATTCCTAGCAACTTTATTTATTTCTAACTAACTTACTTTCACTATACATCGGGTCATGTAATATATTATAAAAAGCATCAAAACTTAAATCAGCTTTTAAATACTTTTCAAAAAGATCAGTTAACTCTTTATTTTTCTCTTCATTTTCGTAAGGATAAAGTGTATTTAAATGATTTAAATAAAGCATTTTATCGTCTTTATCTTTTAACTCACTAAGTATATATAAATGTTCTTCATCCTTTAAAATTCTATTTCTTCTTAATATTTCTAAAGCTTTATCTAATACTTCAGCGTCAGCTTCATTTATTATAAATTTCATAATTAATTCATTTTGTCTTATGCCTTTATTTGCTAACAATCTTGACATTAAAGTAGCAAAAATGTATCCCTTTTCACTTGCTGCATCTAACAGTAATTTTACATATTTATTTTTAAAATATATATTTTTGTTATCTAATAATGTAAAAGCTAAACTTCTATTTATTAATGGTTTATCTTTATCGAGCAAAAACTCTGTTGCATAAACATCTTGTTTAAAAAAGTTGTCAATAGTTACTCTTTTTTCTCTCGTAATAAAACTCATAGCGTTAGGGTTAATCTTATAGAATTCATTCGGATTATCAATTCCTACTGTATGAATCTTTATTAATAATAAAATTTCCTTAATATCATTACTTGCTATTATTTCTTTAGCTTTTGGATGCCCAAACTTTTTTAAAAATCTTATAATCTCAAAAAAGTTTAAGGTGATAAAAATTTTATTACAAGAATTATATAGCTCTATTGCTAAATTAGCTGCTTCTTTATCTTTGTCATAATTAACTAAAAGATCTGATGCTACCTCATAACTTATTAGTTCGTTGTAAAAAGCATCTAGCACCTTTCTTGCAAAATATTTATTTATTTTGTAATATTTGACAATTTCCATTAATAGGCCTATTTTATTAATCATTTTTATCCTCCATTATATTGTTCTTGTTAAACTTAAATTATAATCTTTGTTTTCATCTAAAGCTTGTTCTAATTCATCTAAATTAGCTTCTCCTAATAAATATTGTTCAAATGCTACTTGTAATGATTTTTGAGCTTCATTAATTGGAAATGTTATATGTCCTTCGCTATCACTAATATATTTATCATATAAATCATTTAAATAATCTTCTTTTTGAGCAACAGTATCAAGGCTTGCATATTTTTCGAATATTTCTTTATTTCTTCTTACTCTATTTATTTTTAAAAGAGGTTTTAAGAAAAGAATCAAGCCATCATCCGGTTCATTTGTTATTAAATTGATGCTATCTTTACTATGTCTGATTCCAGTATTTCGTAATAAGTGAGCAATTTTTATTGCGTGTTTATATCCATAATTATTATAATCATCTATTATTAATTTCATAACTTTATCACTCAAAATATATCTACCGTCACCAAAAACTGTTTCAATTATTTCTAAATAATTTTTTCTAATATTCAATGAAATTTGTTCATCAAATAACACTCTTTTTAAATATGCATTAGATTTTAAAAAGTTATATACAATATCACTATCAAGCTTCACTAAATACCTGTATATTTCCTTCCTAATATATTCTTCTCCATAAGTATTTATATTCTCTTTTATCAAAATATTAGTCATGTTATATATTTCAACTATAAAATAAGTATAAGTCCAGCCATATTTCAAACACATTTCACCAAATATATAAGATAATTCGCTATTAAATAAGAAAGGCTTTAGTAAATCTACCATTTTTTCTCTTACTTCATAATCAATACTTTCATCATTAAAATATTTTGCACAAAAATACGTTTCATTAATTAGATTATTATTTCTATATCTATAAAAAAATGTCATTGTTCTAAAATAATAAAATTTTGTTTCTTTAACATTTGATTTACTATGAGCATTTAATACCATAGTATTTACATTGCTTGGAGCAAAAATTTCATTTAATCTACCTAATTGTTCTAATGTTACTTTTATCTTATCTATATCTTTATCTTTTTTATAAACATTATTTAATAATTCAAATTGTTGCCAATTCCAAAAAAGATTTTCTATTCTTTCTTCATTTAAATTAGAAGCCATATTAATAAAATCTTTAAATAATGCGTTATTCTTAGGAATATACCCTCTTAAAAATTCAAACATATTCTGTTGGACTACTAAACTAATATTTAACTTTAAAAATTCTCTTAATAAAGATTCGTCTATCTTTTCTTCTTTAGCTACTTTAACAATATTTAATAAGTATTGATTATTCATTTTGATACCTCTTTCATGTAGTAATTATAATACATTAACATAAAATAAATGTCAAATAAAAAAGAGGTGTTAGCCTCTTTAATAATATAATACTCCGCCTAAGATTATTGCTAGTAAAATAAATAAGACTATTATTAAGAATGCACTATTATGTAGACCAAATCCTCCACAATTATTATTGTTTTGATTTTTGTCTTTACAACATCCCATGGGACACCTCCTCAAGTTAATTTAAAAGACTAAATGAATGCTCCTACTATGATGATTAATAAAATAAATAGTACTAAAATGATCGCAGCTCCTAAGCCATTTCCACATCCGCAGTTATTCATAAATCATTCCTCCTTTATTTGTCTTTTCACTAATATATTACGTAAAAGTTTTCAAATGGTGCTGGGTAAATGTTTAGAGTGTTAAAAATGTGTAAAAATCTTGTATTTTTAAATACTAGTTGCTATAATAAGTTATATTGGGAGGAATTATAAATGAAGAAAAAGATTTTTTTATTAGGTATTAGTGCATTCCTATTATGTGGATGCGGTAAAATACCAACACTAACAAACGGTGATGAAGCAGTTGTAACTTTTAAGGATGGAGAAAAAATTAGTGCTAATGATTTCTATAATGAAATTAAAGATTCATTTGGACTTGATACTTTAATTAACATGATAGATAAGCATATCTTTGAAACTGAATTTAAAGATAAATTAGCTGATGCTAAAACTTATGCTGAAGCTGCAGTAAAATCATTTAAATTACAATATGATGATGAGGCTACAGCACTTCAAACATTACAAAGCTATTATGGATATCAAACTTTTGAAGCTTATGAAAATACTTTATATTTAAGTTATTTACAAAATCATGCAATAAAAAATTATGTTGAAAATAATATTACAGAAGATGAATTAAAAGAATATTATGAAAATGATGTATATCCAGATATGACTATATCTCATATACTTATTACTCCAGAAGTAGATAAAGATGCAACTGAAGATGAAATTAAAAAAGCTGAAGATGTAGCTAAAAAAGAAATTGAAAGTATTATTAAAGAATTAAATCAAGCTAAGAAAGATGGTAAAGATATAACTGAATCATTTAAAGCTTTAGCTGATGCTAAATCAGATGATGATAATGTAGATTTAGGTGAAATTAATATTGGTTCTTTAGGCTCTGAATATGATGAACTTATTATATCTGCTGCAGAATTAAAAGATGGTGAATATTCTACTAAAGTAATAACAACTGAACTTGGATATCATGTGATTTTAAAAACTAAAACTGGTAAAAAAGCAACTTATGAAGATTCAATAGATTCTATGAAAGAAAATATTGCAAATGATAAATTATCTAAAGAACAATCTTTAATGATTGATGCTATTAGACATTACCGTGATAAATATGAATTAGATATTATTGATAGTGAAATTGATAGTCAATATTCAAAATTTATGAATAATTTAATTAATTATTATAAAAACAACTAAAAACTTCCTTTAATTGGAAGTTTTTTCTATGTAAGAATCTATATCAATATTTGTATAACCTTTATTATATAAATAAACTTTTATTTTATTTTTAGTAGTATATAAATCATATTTGTTTATATACTTTTTATATAATTTTAAAACTAATTTTTCTAATACTTGTTCATTTTCTTCAATATTAATATTTTCTAAATAATTCAAAATATCTTCTTTATAAAAACCTTTGTTTAATAATTCGTTGAGAGTTTTTCTTTTAAATTCATTTATGCTTTTTTTATTTGCCTTAGCTTTTTTATCGATATATCTTTTTATTTTATCTATATATATATTATTATCTACTTTTTTTAAATGTGTTCTTATTTCACTTTCTTTAAAATCTAATGCTTTTAAATCATTTAATATTTTTTGTTCTCCAATAGTATTAAGTACTAACATATCATGAATATATGCTTCTATGTATTTATTACTATTCAAATAATTTTCTTGTTCCAATTTTTCTAAAGTATATTTAATTTCTTCTTTAGTAAAATCTTTCTTCTTAAGAATACTTTCTAATTCTTTTTTAGAACGCATTTTTATATTTAAGGCTTTTAAAGCAGTATAATATGATTTTAATAAATTATTTTCTTTTAAAATATTTTCTAATTCTTTTTTAGTTATTTCTTTTTTTAATAGTAATTCATATTTGATAATAATATCATCATATAAATTAAATTCCTCTATATCTGTAATTATTTTATATTCATTAGTTTTTATTTTTTTATATTTTAATATTTTCATGTTACCCTCACTAAATTAATTTTAGCACACGAACATTTGTTAGTCAAGTTTAGATAATAATTCTTCATTATTAAAATATTTTTTATATTCGCTTATAAAGAAATCATCAGTCATTCCTGCGATATAATCTAATACAATTCGTTCATAAGAATTATTATTTTTGTATTCTAAAGTCATATTTTTTAAATAAGAATTTACTATTAATGAGTCTCTGTTATTAGTTTTTAAATCATTTAAATATTTTATAAATAATTCTTCAAACATTATTTTTAATTCACTTTTTCTTTTTGCAGAATACGATTTGTTATAAATATTTTCATAATTAAACTTTTTTAATTTAACAATCGCTTCATAAACTTTATCGCTTAATAAAATATAATTCTTATTATAACTATTATTAATTATATCTAGTATACATGTATTTACTATTTCTCTTGTATTACTTCCTAAAACACTTGTTATTTCTGTAGGTATATCTAATCTATTTAATATTTTTAGTCTTACTGCATCATCGATATCTCTACCTAAATATGCTATCATATCACTTATTCTTACTACACAACCTTCTAATGTCATTGGTTTTAAAGTTTTTAATAATTTTTTATCAGTATAAGATTTTTCATATTCTTCTAAAAATTCTTCTTTTGTTTTCTTTTTTGGTTCATATTTTCCTAAAGCAAATTCCCCATTATGACACATAATTGCATCTAATACTTGAATAGAAATATTTAACCCCTTACCATAATTTTCTACATACATTAAATTTCTAACACTTTGAATATTATGATTAAAGAATCCTTGATTATATTTTAAACTTATATCATTTAAGATAAACTCTCCTTCATGGCCAAAAGGTACATGGCCTAAATCATGGCCTAAGGCAGAGGCCTCAATTAGATCTTCGTTTAATCCTAAGGCTCTTCCGATAGTTCTAGCTATTTTACTAACAAATTGTACATGAATCATTCTTCTTGCTACATGATCATGCTCTATTTTAGAAAACACTTGCGTTTTATCTTGATATCTTATAAAACTAAGAGAATATATAATTCTATCTATATCTCTAAAATATGGTGTTCTTAAATCTGTATCAATATCACTTAAATATTTTGCTTCATGATCATAGCATGCATATTTACTTAAAATATCGTTATGTTTTAACATTTGTATTTCTACATCTTTCATATTTCACCTCTATATTATTTTCTTTAAAAAATCTTTACTTTTTAAATACAAACCTGTATATCTATCATAATATGTATTTAAAAAATGATTTATTTCATTTTTTACTTTATCACTTATTTTTAATTTAGTAATACTTTTTATTTCTACATAATAATACATTCTAAGTAATTCGATAGTTTTTTTATCAACTATTATTTCATTTTGGTAACATTTATTACAAATATATCCCCCTCTGTCACCATCAATAGTTAAGATATTTACTTTAGCTCCACATCCCACACATGAATCTAAATTTAGGCCTACTCCTAAATAATCTAAATATTTAATTTCTAATATATTTGCCATTATTAAAGGATCTAATCCTTCATTTATTTTTAATACAGTTGTTATATAATCAAAATATATATTTTCATCTGTTTGTTTAATAACTTGTAAAGTTAAATCGGTTATATAATTTAAATATGTTAAAAGAGTTATATCGTTCATTATAATTCTAAAATTATTTATTACATCTACGCTAACTAAAGTAGATAGTTTATTTTCTTTATAGTGAATATTAAATTTTCCGTAAGTAAATTTTAACGTAGTTGCTCTAAAAGGGCTTTTTAATGACTTAGCACCTTTACATATTATGCTTATGATGCCATCATTTGTATATACCTGTATTATTTTAGATGTTTCTCCATAAGAAGTTTCTTTAATAATTATACCTTCAATTTCCTTTAACATATTATCACCCTGATATTAATATTATAACAATTTTAATATTTAAAAAAAAGCATTTTACTTGAAATATTTTTTATAAATTATTGAAATTATCATAGAAATAATTATTGAATAAAATATGTATGTATAGCATAAATATTATATGTAATTCATTGAAATAATCCATTAATAATGCTATAATTAACTTATAAAGGGAGTGAGAAAGAGATGGCTTTTTAATTTTTTTCTACATAAAATTATGAAATCGCAATAATTGCGATTTTTATTTAATATAAAAAGGCTTTTTAGCCTTTTAATTATTTTCATCTTTTAATGTATTTATTTCATCAAGTGATAAGCCTGTTGCTTTAGAAATATCTTTGTCCTTCATATCCATTGCTAATAAATTTTTAGCAATTTCAATATTTCGATTATATGTTCCTTGTTCAATACCATCTTCTTCTGCAGATTTTTTAATGAATTCATCACGATTAAAGAAATCATTAACCCATTCATTCTTCGAAAATCGTTTCATTTCATCATAAATTTCTTCCATTATCTTATCACCCTTTATCGCTTCACACATTTCTTTATCAGTAGTAGCATTAAACATTAGTTGCCATTTTTTTAATCTTATATTTTTATTGTAACTTTCATCATTATTTGTGTCAAGGTCAAATATATATATTTGAAATAAATCTGGTAATATTTGATCACTAGGTTCTTCTTTATTTATAACTAAATATTCACTTTTCAACTCTTTTGTTTTATGTAATTTATTATTTTTAACAATATTTATTTGACTTATTTTCTTTATAGAATCATATTCGTCACCCGCTTTAAGTTCTTTTCTAAAATAATTAGTAATATAAACAAAACTTTTAATTTCTGCAATTCTTCCATATTTTGAGTAGAATTCTAAATTAATCATGTCACCATTAATTAATTTAACTAATACATCTAATTCTAAACCTTTATCATGAATATTATATTTATCTAAAACTAAACTGTTTAAAATATCTAATTCACTTAATGAACCATTTTCTAAATCAAAAAAATCTTCTAAAAAATAAGATAAAAATTTTGCTCTACCTTGATAACCAAAAATATGCTTTGCCATAATATCATTATAAAGTGGATAAAATAAAACTTGTTCTTGTGTCATTTCTTCTCCTTTCTAAAAAAGACTTAGTCTTTTCTATGTAAGTATAAATAAATTTATTTAAAAAAGAAAATACAGATTTTTATAAATCTGTAGCTAGTTTGTTACAAAAATCACTAAAATAGTGTTGCATATGTTACAATTTAATACAGATTTATTAAAATCTGTAAAATTTTACTTTTTTAAAAACTTTACACATTTTGCGTAAAGTTTTACTGTTTTAAACTTATATATTATTTTTCTTCTTTTTCTATTCTTTTATATTCTAAATAATCTTCTATTTTACCTGATTTTTGAAATATCTTCCAAGCTTCCTTTTTATTCATACTTATCACCTTTCTATTTTAATTATGTAATAAGCAGGAAGTTTTTATTCATTAATAATCCAAAAAACCTAATTCTTTTATATAACGTTCTTTATCTTTCCAGTTAGCAACTGTTTTTACATATAGTTCTAAATAAACTTTTTTATTATACATACCTTCTAATTCTTTACGAGCTAGAGTACCAATTTCTTTTAATCTGTCACCTTTTTTACCAATAACTATTTTCTTTATTGAATCTCTATCTACTATTATATCAACATGTACTTCAATTAAATCTTTTTTTTCTTCATAAAATACTGTATGACAAGTTAGGCTATGAGGTATTTCATCCACTGTAACATCAAATAATTTTTCTCTTACTATTTCACTAATCATAAAATACTTACTATTACTAGTTTTCATATCTTCTGGAAAATATCTTACTTCATCTGTTAAATATTTTTTAATAACTTCAATTAATCTATCAGTATTATCACGTTCTAAAGCGGATATTGGTACTATTTCAGCGAATGGATATAAATCTTTATATTCATTTATGTTGTACATTATTTCTTCGTTTGTAATTTTATCTATTTTATTTAATACTAAAATTACTGGTGATTCAGTCTTCTTTAAAACTTCTAAAATAAACTTATCACCTTTTCCTAATCCAGTTGAAGCATCAACAACAAATATTATTACATCAATATCTTTTACTAATGATATAGCTTGTTTATTAGTTACTTTACCTAATTTATTTATCGGTCTTATAATACCTGGAGTGTCCATAAATACTATTTGATAATTAGGTTCATTATATATACATTGTATAATATTTCTAGTTGTTCCTGCTACTTTAGAAGTAATAGCAACTTTTTCGTTAATAAGAGCATTTAATAAAGTGGACTTACCTACATTAGGCCTTCCAATTAAACTAACAAAACCACTTTTCATAAATAAACCCTCCTTATATTATACCAAATAAAATTTTTATATATGGTCCAAATACAAATAAACTTATTATTACTGATACTAATGACATAACAAATGTAGCTGCAGAACCACAATCTTTGGCAATTTTAGCTAAAGGATGAATCTTACTAGTAGTTAAATCTACTGCCGCTTCTATTGCTGTATTAATTAGTTCTAAAGCTAGTGTTATGCCTAAAGCAATAAAAATTATTGCCCATTCAGATAATTTAATTTTTAATGCTATACCCAATATTATTGCAATACCAGTAAAAAATGCATGTATCCAAAAACTTTGTTCATAACGATATGCATATGTTAAACCATTCATTGAATATTTAAAACTATTTAATATTCTTTTATAACCATATACTTTTATACCTTCGCGGTTAAATTCTTCACCTTCATCTTTAACGCTTAATATTTTCTTCATCTAAAATCATCTCCTGTAAATTAAACATTACTTCTTCATCTTCTTTTTTCATATGATCGTATCCTAGTAAATGAAGTAGACCATGTACAACTAAAAAAGATAATTCTCTTTTAACACTATGGCCATAACTTTCTGCTTGTTCAAGCATTCTAGGTATACATATATATATATCACCTAAAACCCTTATATCATTATACACCAAATCATGATTATCTTCAAATGCAAATGATATAACATCAGTAATTTTATCAATTCCACGATATTCTTTATTTATTCTTTGTATTTCAGCATTATCTACAAAAATTATAGAAAAATATGAATTCTTAACTTTTTCATGTTTTAAAGTTCTTTTAATAACTTTTTTTAAGTACTTATATTTAAAATTAACGTTATAATTATCATTTATTTCATACTTACATTTCATATTATATTTACCCCCATTATACTTAATAAATATAAAACTAAAAAACCTAAAATTATAAAACTTATTATATTATAAATTAAATCACTCTTAAGTACTCCTGGCAAAAACTTTTTTATAGCATTAAAAGATACATATAATAAAAAACCTATTATAGCCCCAACAGTATTTAATAAAATATCATCTATATCAAAACTTCTTCCAATACATAATTGAACAAATTCGATTGTAGCACTAGACACTGCACTAACAAGTAGTATTGGTAATAATCTTTTTGGTTTAATATAATTAGATATAAAATAACCAAAAGGTATAAATATTGCAATATTACCTACTACATTAAAGTAAAAATTCATGCTTCCAATGTCATATCTAAATATTTCTGTAAAGGGAACTAAGTTATATC
The DNA here is from genome assembly GCA_015059425.1 of Bacillota bacterium. Lineage (GTDB taxonomy): Bacteria > Bacillota_I > Bacilli_A > RF39 > UBA660 > Caccenecus. Next base: position 103,253 of record SVAM01000001.1, read on the forward strand.
CACTTATGTTATTAATCTCTGTTCTAGTTAATAATTCATACAATAATAAAATATATATTACAAATAAAAGATTAGCAAATTCTTTATGAAATATTAACTTTTCATTACTTGATTTTATTGCTGCGATACGTACACAAGCTATAATTACTAAAAATATTGTTAACATTGGCCATATATTATTAATTGAGTCTGTTATTATATTTATTACTTTTGATATCACTAGTACCACTATCCGTTTCTATATCATAATATTTTACAACACCGATTTGTTCTTTTAGAGCTATAAACATTTCTATATCTAAATTACCATTATTTATATTTTTTTTCAATACTTTTTCATTAATTATATCTTCTTCTTGTATACCTTTTAATATTAATTTTTCATGAATAATATTAGTTATTTTTTTTAATGCTTCTACCTCAGTATAGTTCTTAGCTATTTTTTTTACTTCATATTCTTTTTGAATATAAAAATTCATTCCAAATATGCTAAATAACTTAATATTTTTAACTTTTTTTTCATTTATTCTACTTTTTAATATTACATACTCATCATTTTTAGTTTTAACCATAAAATTATATCGCATTTTATTTGTACTTATTTCTTCAGTATATGATAGAGGTATGCTAGCATTTGCTGTATACCAAACTTCTGCATGTACTAATCCTTCAGCACATACATTATTTTTAACTTCTTCGTTTAGTTTAATCATACCATTTATTAATATATCATTTTTTTTCACATATTGATTTAATTTTACTTCAGCGACGCCTCTTTCTGTAAAGATACTTTTTATTATTCCTGATCTTTTTGCAACTATATGACACGTATTATATTTTTTTTCATTTTCTGTTATAATTCTTTCTTCAACTCTCACATTTATGATCATACCATCTACATCTATTTCTAACCATTCTATTTTATCTTTATTTTTTTCTTTTATATCTTCGATAATCTCTTCATATTTATCATAACTTTTTTTGAAAGTCATATTTTCTACACCATGTTCTTTTAATGCGTCATATAATAATTCTCTTATTTCTTTACTTTCATGAATAACATTTACCTTAACTATAACATTAGTTAATATTAAAAATACTATAACGCTAAAAATTATACCTATAATAAATAGCATATTTTTTCTTATTTCATTTCTTAATTTATATATTCCTGTATCATCGATAAACTCTATTTTATAACTTACTAAATATTTTTTTATTCTTTTTATATCAGTATTAATAATTTCAAATACTAAATATTTATCTTCGTATTTAATATTTTTTATGCTTACATTTATTTTATTTAATTTTAACAACAATTTATTTTTTTTATTGGTTTTTATGCGTACTAATACAAAATGATTCATCTTATAAACCTCACATTATTTATTATTCCTTTTATTAATATTTCATGATTATCCATGGAAGATACTATTAAATCTTTGCCTTCTATTTCTAAACTAAATTCTTTTAATTTTAATTTTATTAATTTATCACTTAAATGTATTAAAGATTCATAATAGTATACATGTAAATTATTATCAAATATATCTATGTAATAATCTTGATCTAATAAAAAGTTTTTTAGGTTTTTTACGATACGCATATAATCACCTGTATAATTTTATGTTTTATATTTCTATAAAATAGCAAAAAAACTGAAAATATATTTAATTCTCAGTTTTAAGTTTTATTAGTTTTAACTAATTTGATATAACTTCATATGGACTATCAATAGTTCCTAAACCAGTTAATGTTACAGTTGGACTTAAGTTGATAACTGGACGAACACCTACAATTTCATCTTCTAATGCCCAATTAGTCGACTCACCTAATGTTACAATAAAATCACTCAACACACCATTCAAACTCACATTAAACACATTTGAGGCACCTCCGTGTTCAGAATAGAAAGCAGGCGAAATAGTCCAATAACCATTTCCTGTGTATAAGTAATAGTTTTTATTTATATCACTACCATCTGATTTATAAGTTACCCCACCTGCATATGCTACTTCATCTGCTGTTATCAATCCTATTGGATAAGTTAAAGTTTTATTACCAATACTAGAACTACTTACTGTATATAAATCTCTACTATCTGGACATCCAAATGTTGGAGTTGGATAATTAGATAAGTTTAATCTTGTTAATGCTCCATAATCATAGTGTTCATAACCTTCTATGCAATTACCTTCTTCATCTTCTACATCGCATACACCAAAAGATATTGTATAATTCCTGTCGCTGCAAAAACCAGATTCTGTATCTATGTTGGCCTCAAATTCTGTATTTAAAATGTTATTTCTATACCATTCTTCTAATTCACTTTTTATATCGCTATTTAAACTATTTCCGTGTATTTCTGCACCACTATACATAAAGCCTACATGTTCATATCCACCGCCATTAGCATTAAAAGAACTAGTTCCTATATGAGTATAAGGCTTTTCGTTTACAGAATCATCATACCCATTCGCAAGTACACTTTCTTTACCAGCCGCATCTACTTCTGATACTTTTCCACTATATATCATTCTTATTGAGCCATTTTCATTTATTCTTATTATTCGCCAATAGAATCCTGCAAATTTTACATAGTTATCTTTTGGGGCTCCTCTAAAGTAATATGTTACATTATCATTATTTTCTGATAATAATGTCGCTCTTACTTTTGGTGTTGTAGAGTTTGTTAATTCTGTTGTTGTTTCTTCCACTACCTCTTTATATATTACTCCTGTTATTTCTTCTGTTGCTACTTCACTAAAATCTGTTTCTGTTCTTATTTCATTCATATTTGCTAGTATTATATCTTTAGGAGTTATTGCAGTTTCTAATGCTTGTTCTACTGTTACTGTTCCCTCAAATTTTCCACCTTCCACTTGCTCTTGTTCTTCTTCTGTATTTGGGAATTCTAATACTACATAATAATAAGTTTCTGTTCCATTACTTGTTGCTGTTATACTTTCTTGATTTTTTAATATTATTTTTGATGTTGAATTAGTTTTTGATATTGTTCCACTTGATACTGCTTCACCTAATGCACTTTCATTTGCCATTGTACATTCTTCATAATATCTTATTTCTCCTATTAGATAATCTTCTTTTGCTGTACATGTCATACTTACTTCTTTTTCACTATCTACTTTATATACTGTGTAATTTAGTGCACTTGATAATGTATTTGTTCCATTCCATATTAAATCATAATATATTTCTTTGTCATCCCCTGTTGCTGTTAATTTAATGCTTGATATATTCTTATGTCCTGGTAATATATCTGTATCATTAAATTCTAAATTACCAGTAATTTCTACTGTTACATCATTTATTTCTTTAGTTATGGCATTTACACTTGACCCACTTCCTGTAAAGTTAACTCGCATAACATAGTATGCAAAAGTTACACCAATTGTTAGTAATAAAATTGTTGTTATTATGGCTAATGATATTTTATACTTGTTTTTCATTTTGTCACCTCCATTTCTAAAGGTAACTTAAAGCTATTTTGCCTTGATACTACTTGAGTTTTTAACTTAAATAGCCCCCCCCCCAGTAGCATTTTTGGCAACTGTTGGGAAGTTCTTAAATAATTCTTTCATTTCTCTACTTCCTTCCTATGATATTTAAAATATACCATATATTAAACTTTTTGTCTATGCCAAAACATTTAAAAAACAGATATTTTTACATATCTATTTAATTTTTAAACTTCTATTCATTTTTTTATCATCATTTAAATATTCTTTTATTTTATTTACTATTTTACTATCAAATAAATGCTCATGGTGATATCTAAATATGAAATTAATTGTTTCTAATAGATTAATAGAATTTATTAAATATAGTTCTTTCATTAAATTCAAATAATATTTAGAATCTTTATTTTTAATTAATTTATCTAGTGTATAACTTATAAATCTTCCATTTAATGAAGATAGTAAATACACATTTTTAGTAAAATTATCTTCTTCTAATATAGAATCTATAGCTTTATAAGTCATTACTGAATCAGTTGTAACTGCTAATGCAAAGATTTTTGTTTTATCATTTTCTTCTATAGCTTGTGTTATTAATTCATTTTGCTTTTCTTCTTCAATTAAATTCGTTAGTTTAGTTATTACATTAATATCATTTAAATTAATAATGTCATCAATTAAATTAGTGTAGTCTGGATTAATTTTATAAAGCATTAATAATAATTCACTTTGTACTTTTTTATTTTCTATCTCTTTAGTAATTGATATAATTTCGTTATAATACTCTTTTTTTTCTTTAAATTTTGAAGCAAGCTCCCATATTGTTTCATAAGTAAAGTCTTTTTTAGTTAAATATTTTTTAATAAATTCTTTAGCTTGTTTTACATCTAAAATATTTATGTATTTGATTACATAATAGTTACTATTAAATTCAATTATTTTATTTTCAAATTCTTCATTCCTAAAACTATTCAATTTCATTAAAATTAAATGGTCTCCATTTAATTTTAATCTCAAAAAATAATTTTTAATTATTTTAATTTTATCTTTGTATTTTTCTGGATTTTTATCTGCAATTTGTGCTAATGTTATTAACATATTATCATTTTTTGTTAATAAAGCTATATCAAAAAATTCTTCAAAATATTTTATATAATATTTTGAATATGCTAGACTGGTCCTTCTTTCAATATGATGTTTAATAATTACTTTTCTTTGTTCTTTATTTGCTTTATCTAAAAGTAAAAATAAAGTTGTACTATAGTATCCATGCTTCATGTAATCTATCAATGGTCCTATGTCTTTTTCGCTAATTAATTGCATTACTTCATCATAATTATATTTTAAACCATCAACAATATAATCATATTCTCCCAATAATAAGTATTTTTTTATTCTTAATTTATATAATATATCCATAGTTCATATCCTTTCATTAAGTATGTTTATTATATAAAAAAAATTGACATACGTCAATTATTTAGTGTTAAAAGCATCTTTTGTATTATAGTAATATTCACATGCACTTATTACTGATAAAATTGTAGCTATTAATATTAAAGCATATCCAACATTTATACCAATAAGTTCAAATGGTAAATTGTAAAACATTGTAAGTGCCATTCCTATCATCATACACATTGTTTTTGCTTTCCCTAAAAATGATGCAGCGACTACTTTACCTTTTTTACCACTAGCCATTTTAAACGAATCTACAAATATATCTCTAGTAATTATTACAACTGGTATTGCAATACTTATAAAACCATCATAAGCTAAAATAATTAATAAACCATTTACTAATACTTTATCTGCGATTGCATCCATTACTTTACCAAAATCTGTAACTATATTTTTACTTCTTGCTATATGTCCATCTAAAAAATCTGTTAATGCCGCTATTACAAATAAAATACCTGCAATAATATATTTTAAATCAACTATTATTTTTCCAGCAACTGTATATGTAGGAAAATTAATTCCTAAATTGTACCATGGTACTATTAACATTATTAATATTATTATTGAAGTTATTATTCTTCCTATAGTAAGTTTATTTGGTAAATTCATATAATTCACATCTTTCTAAAAATTAACATATGCTATTTCACTTGTAGTATGATTATCAATTGTTATTTGCTTAACACTCCATACTATAGCTAATACAACTAATAAGAAAATTATTAAATATATTGCAATGTATGAGCTTTTTTTATATTTCATAGGTTTTCTAGTATATGGACTTGATATTTTATTAACTTCTTCTTTAGCTTGTATTTGTGCTTGACGTTCAATTTCTTTAACTGGAATTTTAGATGTATATTCAAACATATATTCATTAAATTCATCAATTAAATTATCTCCATCTAATCCTAAATATTTAGCATAATTAGTTATATAGCTTTTAAGTTCAAAAATATCTTTAAAACATCCTATTTTACCGTCTTCAATATTTAATAAATAATTCTCTTTAATATCTAAGTCTTGGCTTGCTTCTTCTATTGTTACCCCTGAAGATTCTCGAGTTTCTTTTAATAAACTCCCTATACTATCCAAGTAAATTCAACTCCTCTATTTTTATAAATTAAAAAAATAATATTCATAAGCCATGTTCTGTTCTCAAATACTTGAGCGACAAATATTTATCTACTATGGAAAACCATAGTCCCTTACGCCATTTGATTCTTTTGTAAGAGCTCTCCTACCAAAATTTGGATTTCTCACTCGTGGGGTTTACCGCGTTCCATTTCCGTCGTTTCCAACTTGTACGTTACTATGGCACTTTATAGCTACTAGAATCATGAGCTAAAGCTTTTAGATTCTTTCGCTGCCGTTAGATTTCTCTACCTTAGGTTATTTTTTCCCTAAGCACGAACACTACAACCGTCTCAGGTATGTGTGAGCATGGACTTTCCTCTACATAATGTTTATGCAGCATTTGTCCGAATATTATTCAATTCTTCCAAAAACAACTTTCTCTAATTGACTTATTCTTCTTAATAAATCAACATTGTTAAAAGATGTATCGCTATTAGATTCACTTGTTACTAATTGTTCTCTTAATGAGCGAATTTCTGCTTTTAACTTAGCATTGTCTTCTCTTAAATCTTTTATTTCTCTTTCATTTTTCTTAATTATATTGATAAATTCAGTATAGTCACGTATAACCATATCTAAATATTTATCAACTTCTTGTGGACGATACCCTCTCGCATCAATTTTAAATTCTTTATCAAGTATCTCCTGAGGTGTTAAATAAATTTTATCGCTATACATAGCTTCACTTCCTTTAACTATTAATAATTATATAATTTTTTAGGGTATTTTGTCAATTCTTTGAAATATATAAATATATGCTTAATTTGAAAATTATAAATAATAAAATTTATATTCCGTTTTTTATTTACAATGTTTTGACATTTTAATTTTTAATATTTCCATGTTTTACCACTTGATAAATACATTAGTTCGTTTTATAATTAATGTTAGTTAGGAGTTAATTTATGGAAAATGTTTATTTAAATAGAAATTTTTTATGTATAGACTTAAAAAGTTTTTTTGCTAGCTGTGAATGTATAGATAAAAATTTGGATCCTTTTAAAACACCTTTAGTTGTTGCTAATCCAAATCAAGGAAGTGGTGCTATAACTTTAGCCGTTACTCCTTATCTAAAAACTTTGGAGGTTAAATCTCGTGGTAGGTTATTTGAAATACCTAAACACATTAAATATATGATTGCTAAACCTAGAATGAATTTATATATTAAAAAAAGTAAAGAAGTAGTAAGTGTTTATTTAAAATATGTTTCCATTGAAGATATTCATATATACTCTATCGATGAATGTTTTTTGGACGTTACTGATTATTTAAAAATGTATAAAAAAACAGATTATGAACTAGCTTTAGATATTTTAAAAGACGTTAGGGAAACTACTGGATTGTACGCTACATGTGGAATTGGACCTAATATGTTACTCGCTAAAATTTCTATGGATATTGAAGCTAAACATAATAATGATTTTATTGCTAAATGGACTTATGATGATATTCCGACTAAATTATGGAATATATCTCCTTTATCTAAAATGTGGGGAATTGGCCCTAGAATGGAAAAAAATTTAAATAAACTAGGAATTTATAGTGTTAAAGATTTAGCATTTTATGATCGTAATAAATTAAAAAATAAATTTGGTGTTATAGGTACAGAAATTTGGAATCATGCGAACGGTATTGATTTAAGTAGGATTCATGATTATCAAAAAACCACAGATAAATCCTATTCTCATAGTCAAGTATTATTTAAAGATTATGATGGCAATAACATCAAAATTATTATTAAAGAAATGATTGATGTTATTGCAGTAAGAATGCGCGATAATAAAAAATTATCTAGTGTTATAGGTTTTGGTATTGGATATTCTAAAAGTGTTGGTGGTGGTTTTTATCACAGTATTAAACTTGATAATCCTACAGATAATACAGATATTATTTTTGATACTTGTTTAATGATATTTGATAAATTCTACGAAGATTTACCAATACGTAAAGTAAGTATTTCTTGTAGTGGTCTTCAAGATAAAATTGGTGTTCAATTAAATATATTTGAAAGTATAAATGATTTAAAGAAAACTGAAAATATTAATAAAACTGTAGATGAAATTAATAATAAATATGGAAAAAATTCTCTTTTAAAAGCATCAAGTTTACTTCCTGATTCCACTATTATTGAACGTAATAAAAAGGTTGGTGGTCATAGTGCTTAATTTTGATCGTGGTTTTATTAAATGGCAACCTTTTAATTCTGTTATTTCTAGTAAAGATATTTTAGATAATTTAAATAGTAAAGAAAATATTATTAAACCTACTTTGTTTCAAGAAAAAAAAGATTATTTAAGTGAATTAATTTTAGAAGCTTATTATTCTAAAAATAAAATAAATATATCTTTTTATGAACAAAATAAAATCAAAAATATTTATACTTCAATTACTAAAATTTATCCTAATACCAATACATTAGAACTTAATAATCATAAAATTATATCTTTTAATCAAATTATAAATATAAACTAAAGACTTTCTTCCTAGAAAGTCTTTTATATTTCTTTTTGATTACGCATAATATCAAGTATTTTATCATAATTGTCATCATTGGCAGCTTTATTTCTTTTTATTTCTCCACATTTAGCACATTTATAAATGATTTTTAAAGTATCTTTTTTACCTTTATCTATTCCTATAGGTTTTAATATGCCTAGACATGAGCATGCTCTATCTCCGGGATTTATATCTATGTGAATACTACAAAGACAATTAGGGCAATGATCTCTTGCTGTATAATTAAGTGGTTTTACTTCACTATGACATACATTACATATAAATTCTTCATCTATCATTTTAAAACGTTTAGAATCCATAAATTAACCTCTTTTACTTATTTTTTTACACTCATTCATAGCTAATAACATTTCTTCTGTAACTACCCTATTTATATCTAATAAATCTATATTTTTTATTAAAACTTTTTTAAATTTTTTTAAAGGCACATAATATAATTTAAACTCGCCTTTTCTTTCTTGATCATCTAAATTAATATTATTTAAATTATATACTTCATCTGTTGGTATTAAAAAGTAATATATTTCAATGCTTCTATTATTACCAGTGACTGGAAAATCTTTTATAAAATGTTTAATAGCAAAAAATGGTTCATATACCCCTTTTAACTCTATACCTGTTTCTTCTTTAACTTCTCTTATCAAACCTTCATTTAAAGATTCGCCTTCTTCTAGATGTCCTCCAGGAAACTGTATAGTTGTAAAAGCTTCCGCTAGTAATATTTCCTTTTTACTGTTTATTAATAAAGCTTTTACTCTTATTACTTTATCATTTATTTCTTCTTCTTTTATATTATCATTGTTAAAATATTTTATTTTCATAACTATCACTCTATTATAGTTTAACTTATAAATTAATATAAAGCTATAAAAATATTCTTACTTTACATTACTACTTACGTTTTAATATTAAGCCATCTTTAACATTTTTAACAGGTTTATTATTAAGAATAGCTTCAAAATTTATTATTTCTTCATCTGTTAAATCAGTGCTTGAAATACCTGAAGAGAAAATAAGTTCTTTTTTATATGTATCAGATATAGCACTATAAGCTCCAAATAAATATGCTAAGGCTATTATTCCATTTTCTTTTAATAAACTATTAAACTTTAATTTTATTTCTTGTAGTTTTTCATATCCCCATGAATATCCAAATCTTTTGCAAAAATAATCTGCTATATTAGATAAAAATATAAAATCATATTCATTATTAAATGAATTTGGTAATTCTAAACAATCACAATGCTTAAATGTTATGTTAGCATTGATAATACTATTTCTTAAAATGTTATAATTTTTTTCATTTATCAAATAACTATTTTTATATGTATTAATTAAAGCATATTTAGTACTTATAAGTAACATTTCAAATAAATTTAAACTACTTTTATTATTTTTTTGTAATTTATAATTATAGGCTATTATTTCTTGCCAATAAGTTTTATGTTTTTCTTCCATGTATGGTAATAAACTACTAATTAGTTCAGTTAGTTCATTTAAGGTTGTTTCTTTGCTTAATATTTTATTAAAAAATTCTAAATAACCTTTAAAATCAAATGCTAATATCATCGCTCTTTTAATACCTAAAGCATAATATTCAGTTAAAACATTACTGTCAAATGTATCAATTTCATAAATACCATTAAGGATTAAATTATATGAATGATCACCACTAGCCATAACACTTAAAGCATTACTTTTACCATTAAATTGAGCAAATTCATATATCCATTTATATTTTCGTTTGTTGCAGCATAAACTTTTTGATATTTACTAAAAGAAATACCAAAGTTATAACATTTACCCATATTTACTTGATTATCTATAATACTTTTTGTTGCTAATATTGATTCTTTCATTTTAAAACCCCTCAAAACTTGCTGTATATATTAGCACATTTATAGAAAAATTGCAAATTTTAGAATTGCAATTATATTAAAATAAAGTTATAATTAGTTTATGGCTCGTTGGTGAAATGGTTAACACATTGCCCTCTCAAGGCAACATCCATGGGTTCAAATCCCATACGAGTCACCAATATAAAATAAAAGTTCAACAAAAAATTGAACTTTTTTATTTTCTTAAAACAAGTAAAGCATCTTTTTCTCCCATCTTATAACTATCTACTTCTAATATTTCCTCTTTAATTAAATCTCGATATGTTATATCTGTTCCACCAATAGGATAACTACTATAACTATTTACATTTTTAAAACCGTAAATATAGGTTGCTAATAATATACTATCTTCTTTTAATATATCTTTTAATCCTTTATATAACCTATTTAATCCATCAATTGTTAAATTAGGATAGTAACAATGTTCTAATGCATTAGAACATAATATTAAATCATAAGATTGACTTGTATTAAAATTAAAAATATTTGCTGTTTCAAAATATATTTTTTTATTTTGTAAATTATTTTGTAATTTTTGATAATTATCATTATTTTTTAAATAGTTATTATTAAATACTAATTCATCCCATTTAAAATAATAATCTTGGCATAGAATTTGTAATAATTTTATATCTACTTTATATTTATCTTGCAACTCAAAATAATAATTAAATATTTCTAACCAAAATTCTTTATACTCAGTATCCATATAATTTAATAAACTATATAATAATTCTTTTTCCTTAATTATATTTAAGTTTTTATCTTTGTATAAAAAATTTAATATATATTTTATTTCTTTGTAGTTATAAGCTTTTAATAAAGCTTTTTTAAGTCCTAAAGTATAATATTCTGTTAATGGATTTATATCTATTAAATCTATATTATTGATACCTAAAGACAATAAATTATATAAATGATCACCACTACTACATATACTTAAAACTTTATCTTCTTTTTTTAATTTACATTTATTTAAATACCCACTAATGTTTTCATTAGTAAATGCATATACTTGTAAATTATTTCTAAGTGTATTATCTCTAATAGCTTGTAATATATATGCTTTTAATTCTATGATTAAATTCATTATATCCCCCTTTCTGAATTAAAAGAACAAATCTTTTTTGATTTGCTCTAATTATTTTTTAAAATTTCTAATCTTTTTAACATTCTATCTTTCCCTAATATTCCCATTATATCATATAAATTAGGAGTCATAGAACTTGTTGTTAAAACTACACGTATTGCAGTTGTAAAATCTGCGACATTGCCTTTGTAATTATCTGGATTTTCTTTATATGCTTTCATATCAGAAGCATAGCCTAATTTTTCACATAATTCTTTAATTTTATTAAACCATTCTTCTTGTGAATCGTTATTATCATAGTAATTATTTAAATACTCTTCAGTAATTTTAATTATTTCATCTTTATCATTAATTTTACCAAATTCATAATTTAAAACTCTTTCCCATTCTTCATCAAACATATACCATATCTTATCAAATATTGATGAATAATTTTCATAGTCTTTTCTTGGCTTCTTAGATTCTCTTTCAATGTTTAAGAAAGAAATAGTATCATCTTTGTATTTACTAATTAAATTATATACATGTTCATTATATTTTTTAGCCCATTTTAAATATTCTTCATATAATTCACTAGCTTTCATTTTAGATATATAATTCTTAGAAATATTATCAAGTTTATCTAAATCAAATAATGCGCCACTTGAACTCATTTTCTTTGGACTAAATGGAAATTCATAAAATGGTTTATCTGGATTATTTGTTCTCCACTCTTCAAAGTTTGAATTTGCAATAGTTAAAACAGAATCTATAACTGCTAAATATGGATAACCTTTTTCTTCATAATAGAACATTAATGCTTCTGGATCTTTTCTCTTGCTTATTTTCCTAATTGTATCTCCATCTTTTTTTAGTATTAATGAAGTATGAATATATTTAGGCATTTTATAACCAAATGATTTAAATAACTCATAATGAAGTGGTACACTACTCATCCATTCTTCACCACGTACTACATGGGTTGTACGCATTAAATGATCATCTACTAAGTGAGCAAAATGATATGTTGGTAGTAAATCTCCACTTTTCATAATTGGTACATCTAAGTCATTTTCTGGTAATTCAATTTTACCTTTAGTTAAATCTTCAAAAATAAACTTTTTATTAAAGTCTCCTTCAGATTTAAAACGTATTACAAACTTTTCACCTGATTTAATTCTTTGGGCAGCTTCATCGGGTGTTAAATCACGACATTTAGCATATTTACCATAAATACCTATTCTTTTTTTACTCTTAGTTTGATATTCTCTTATTTCTGTTAATTCATCAGCGGTTAAAAAACATGGATATGCTCTACCTATACTAATTAATCTTTTAACAAAAGAATGATATATTTCAATTCTCTCACTTTGAATATAAGGTCCATAATTACCTACTATTTCTCCATTAAACTCATATTCATCTGGTGAAATATGATAAGTATTTAAAACATGATGAATAAATTCTACAGCACCTTCTACACTTCTAGCTTGGTCTGTATCCTCATTTCTTAAGAAAAATACTCCATTACTACTTTTTGCTAAAACATAATTTATTGTAGCACTCATCATATTTCCAATATGCATAAACCCTGTTGGACTTGGTGCAAAACGTACTACTTTAGCACCTTCAGCTAATTCTCTTTCTGGATATAACTTTTCATAATCTTCCGGAGTTTTTGTAATATTTGGAAATATAAGGTCCGCTAAATCTTTATAAGTCATTAAAATCACTCTTTCTTTCAATGTATAATCATTATAACAAAATATGATATAATAGACAAGCAAAAGGAAGCAATATTTTGCTTCCTTAGTTTAAATTTTGCGAGAACTGTTTTTTACTCCCCACTAGAATTTGAAGAGCCAAATTTTCCCTTTATTTTTCTAACTTTTTTCAAAACTGTCAGCTATTCAGCTATTTCATAAGGAGTACTTATTGTACCATTTCCTTTTAATTTAATGCCAGAAGTAGACAGATTTATAACAGGACGAATTCCAGATGGGTCTACTGTATTAGTAAATTTTCCATCCATTTTTGTATAACCCCAATAAAATATATGATTCTCATGATGACTTACATAGCCAAAATTACTCCATGGCGATATTGTCCAATATTGATTTCCTGTATATAAATAAAATTTATCATTTGATACAGCGGCACTTCCGCCAGCAAATGCTATTTCGTCTGCTGTTATTAATCCTATTGGATATGTTAAATCTCCATTACCTTTATTAGATTCGTTTTCAACAGTATATAAATCTCCCCAAGAACATTCAAAACTTGGAGTTTTTCTAGCAACATTTCTTGAATATGCCAAATAATAACCCATGCTAGGGAAATCTGCATGATCTAGATTTTCTGATAAATTGTGATTTATGGTTTTTTCTGAGCAAAAACCGGATTCTTTATCTATATAATTAGCATAGTTTGTTAAATTTGAAATATACCAATTATCTAGTCTTTCTTTTATTATACTATCTCCATCATAAATAGCATTATCATTAATTAAATAATCTACTCTTTCATATTCAGAAAACATACTAGCGCCTATTTGCGTGTAATTTCCTGAAGAATCATTATATCCATTTGCTAACACTGTTTCTTTTCCAGCACTTTCAACATCATAAACCTTTCCATTGTATATTAATCTTAATGATCCATTTTCGTTTATTCTAATAATTCTCCAATAATGATTTGCAAATTTAAAATAGTTATCATTAACATCTCCGCGATAAAAATAAGTTATATTTCTACTATTTTCAGTACAAACTTGTTTTGTTTCAACATCCCAACAATATAAGCCCACATTTTTATCACATTGGTAATTATTTTCTATATCGCAACTACTATAGCTTACTTTATTATAATTAGGTTTATCTACACCTTTTTTACTATTTGACAATACTATAATAGATGATGCAATAGATAAGTCCATTGGATAGCTTATACCTATGTTACCAAACGAATCTTTTATATGTATATAATATAAATCACTAGAAGTTATTACTGATGTTTTTGTTACTGTATTTTTTATTATATTCCCATTTTCTATACAATCATTCATATTATTCACATCTGAATTTTTATTTATACAGTAAGTTCCATCTTTGCTAGATTGAAACATAATTTTTGGATTAATTTTTTTATTATCAATTACCATCGCTGTTATTATTGGAGTACTGACTTTAAACTTTAAATTACACCTCGTTCCGTTAGTACTTAAATTTTTTAACACTAAAGCCCACTCTGTATCGTCCCATATAGGTGTTACATTATTAGTACAACTACTATTCTCGTCATCTAAATAATAAGCATCTTTTTCTGGAAATTCGTCACTAGATGTTTCATTACCATCCAAATCTACTAATGTAATACTTGCTATAGTAACATCAGGTTCTACCTCACTTGATGATATAGTTAATGTGCCACTAAATCCTTCACCTATATCATCATTTTGAACTTCTTCTTTATTAGGGTATTCTATTACTACATAATAATATGTAGTCCCAGCTTCAGTAGATGCATTAATAAATCCTGGATCTAATATTACAATTCCTACATTGTTTTCACTAATAGGAATTGTTCCTGTAGATACTAACTCACCTAAATCTTTATTTATTGTACAATTATCTGTTAAGTGTTGTTTACCATCCACTACTTCTGTAACAACTTCACAAGTAGTTTGTACTCCAGTTATTTTAGTATCACTTTTATAGACAGAAAAATTCAATTCAGAGTTAAAAGTATTAGTTCCATACCAAATTAATTGATAAGCTACTAAAGAACCATCACCTTCAGCACTTAGACTTACAGCTGATACACTTTTATGTCCCGGGTATATTTCATCATCATTAAATGTTAATTCACCATTTAAGATTAATTTTGATGAGTCATTTTCATAATATGCTACTTTGCCTCTAGTATTACTTCCACTTCCGGTTAATGAATTAATTACAAAGAAATATGCAGTTGATAAACCACCTATTACTAGTAGAATAGAAACTAATATTAATAATTTTTTATTCATTTTTTTCATTTTCTATTCCCCCGCTTCTATAACTTCATATGGTGTATCAATTGTCCCATCACCTGATAATTCTAAACCAGCTTTTAAATTAATTACAGGTCGTACCCCTTCACCAGGATCATAAGCATTACCATATCCCATACTACCGTTTTCATTTATATCAACTAATCTTGCATGTTTTCCTTCGTCAACACCATCTTCGTTTGTATAATCATCATAAAAGCTTGGTGACATTGTCCAGTATCTATAACCAGTATATAAATAATAACTAGTATTTGCACTATAAAATACCCCACCTGCATATGCTACTTCTTCGGCAGTTATTAACCCTACTTTTGTTTTATATAAATCATCACTATTTGGGCAACTAAATAACGGAGTTTTATTTGTGTTATTTCTTATATATGCTCCATAATATGTTTTTGTAGTACTTGTATCTGTTTCAATTTCTGTTCCTGTATCATCGGTATATGCTGTTCTATCTCCACAGAATCCTGCACTATCATCTATATACTTATCATAACCTTTATTTTCTATATATATTTCATACCAATTAAGTAATACATCAAGTATTTTTGAATTATATTTTGTACCATTACTTTCATATTGAAAACCTACATATTTACTGTCATTTGAAGCATAACTAAACGCACTATTACCATATTTAAGATATCCAGTTGTAGAATCATTATAGCCATTTGCTAAAACAGTTTCTTTATTTGATCCTATTGTACCTACATTACCACTATATATCATTCTGATTGAACCATTTTCATTTATTCTTATTATTCTCCAATAATGATTTGCAAATTTTACATAGTTATCTGTTGGAGCTCCAGTATAATAATATGTTGTTCCTTCATCTGTATTTTCTTTATAAATTTTTCCGGTAGTTGATGAACCATTGGTACCAGCAAAACTTGTTCTTGTTGTTGTCTCTTTTATTGTTGCTAAAATAGTTGAACTTGCATTAGCAGGATCAAAATATAAAAAACATTGTGTATTTTTACTTTTTAAATTAGTTAATACAACTTCTCCTTCTCTATATATAGGTACTGCCCCGTTACTACATACACTTTTTTCTGTATTTAAAATATAATTTTCTGGTATAGTTTCTTCTTCTTGATATAATCCATCAGTATTTTGAATAAAAAATGCCATATCTTTTACATTTGTTATATTTTCTTCTTGAATTTCATTTTTATATTCTTTTTTTGGTATAACTATTATTACCGTCATAATTAATATTATTAAAGCAATTACTATTGTCATTTTCTTTTTTTTCATCTATACTCACCTTTATCTAATTCCCTACTATTTATAATTATAAAATATTATTTATAAATTATCAATAAAAATTATTGTGATTTATTTTTATTTTTGCAAATAAAAAGTAAATCAACGATTTACCTTATAATACATGCTTCTTCATGCTCATGTAAGTTTTGTAAATATCTTGAATATTCATATGCTTTTTCAATACAGAAACTTGCAGTTAACACATCTAGTATTTCATTATTTGTAGGATTAATACCTTTGCTAATTATTTTTTCTAAAGCACTTTTCATTATAAAAGAACAAATATCATCATTATGTACTTTATAATCTAATAACTTAATAACTTCACTATATTTAGTTTCTTCTACTTCTTCATTTTTATTAATCATTTGATACATTATATAACTTTTTAAACTATCCATTACCTTAACCTCCTAAATTCATTTTAACTTAAATAATTAAATATGTAAATACTAAAGTACTTTATTATTTTTAATAAATTCTCTTAATATTTTAGTTAAGGCTCTTTTTTCAATTCTTGATACATAACTTCTTGATATATGTAATTTCTTAGCTATTTCTTTTTGAGTTTCTTCTTCTTCGTTTAATAAACCATATCTTTTAATTAATATTTCTTTTTCTCTTTTAGTTAAAACACTTAAATATTTATTCAATAATGAAACATTTTCTTTTATATGAAGTAATTCTGCAATATCCATAGAATCATCTTTTATTACTTCCATTAAACTTACTTCATTACCATCTTTATCAAAGCCTATAGCGTCATTTAAACTAATCGTATTACCATTTTTTTTATTACTTCGAAAATGCATTAATATCTCATTTTCAATACATCTAGCTGCATATGTAGTAATCTTTGTAGCTTTACTTTTATTATAAGAATCTATTCCTTTTATAAGTCCAATAGTTCCAATACTAATTAAGTCATCAGAATCGTATCCAGTATTATCAAATTTTTTAACTATATGTGCCACTAACCTTAAGTTATGTTCTATAAGTTTATTTCTTGCATCAATACTTCCCTTTAACATTTCTTCTATAGTATGTTCTTCTTCCTCATTACTTAAAGGGTCCGGGAATACCTGATTAGAATAACTACCTGTAAAAAATAACATATCTTTGATTATATTTAATAAATTTAAAAACATATAACACTTCCTAATAAAGTATATTAAATATTGTTTTTAATAAAACAAAAAATTAGAGAATAATTCTCTAATTCATAACTCTTTTAAACATTCTTTCTAAATCATATATACTAAACTTAATAATTGTTGGTCTACCATGAGGACAGTTATACGGATTATCACACAATACTAATTCACTTAACAATTCTTCTTGAGCAACATGTGATATCCTCATATTGGCTTTAATACTCATTTTACACGCTAAAGTTATAGCAATATTTTCATTAAATTTAACTGGATCAAATTTATCTTTATTAATTATTACTAAATCTATTATTTTTCTTACACTTTCCTCTTCATAGCTTTCAAGTATCCATGTAGGATGACCAGTAACTTTATATGTGTTTACACCAAATTCTTCTAAAATAAATCCTATATCAGTTAATACGTTTAAATTATCTTTTAAAATAGTGTAATCACTAGCAGATAATTCAATAGTGATTGGAATTAATAAATTTGCAGTACTAACTTTTCTTTCTTTTAAAGCTTTCATATATTTTTCATAATTTACTCTTTCTTGAGCAGCATGTTGATCTATTAAATAAATTCCTTCATCATTTTCAGCGATGATATAAGTACCTAATGCTAAACCTACTGGGTATAATACTAGTGACTTTAACTCTTTATTAACTAATATGTCTTCACTTGCTGTTAATTTTTTATTATCTTCTTTTTCTTCTATTTTAAAATCTAATTCTGTTTGAATATTAACTTTTTCTTCGTTACTAGTCATAGACTCAACTATATCTGATATAACACTAGCTTTAATAATATTTACACTTTCATTTTTTAAAGCATCTGGAATAAGTAAATTATTATATAAAGTATTTTTTATAGTTTTATAAATTAAATCGTATAAATCAGTCATTTTTGATAATTTAATATCTTGTTTAGTTGGATGAATATTAACATCCACTAAAGTTGGATCTGTATTAATATTTAATACTACTATAGGATATTTACCTTCTGGTTTGTATGTATAATAAGCATCATTTATTGCTTTATTTATATCCATGTTTCTAACTATACGATTATTTACAAACGTATTAATATCATTTCTGTTTGATTTTAATATTTCTGGTTTACATATAAATCCATATATATCAAAATCATTAGAACTAGCTTTAAATTCTAACATTTTATTAGATACATTTAAGCCATATATTTCGTGAATAGTTTTAAGTAAATTACCACTTCCGCTAGTTTTAACAATTACTCTTTCATTATTTGTTAAAGTGAATTTAATCTCAGGATGGGATAATGCAAGTTTTTCAATTAAATTAATTGAATTATAGCTTTCAGTATTTTCACTTTTCAAATATTTTAAACGAGCTGGAGTATTATAAAAAAGGTTAGTAACTGTTATATCTGTCCCAGTTCTTAAATCTCCACTAGATTCTTCTAATAATTCTCCACCTTTAATATGAATATATGATGATGTTTCACCATTACTAGTTTTTAATTTAACCTCTGATACACTTGCAATAGATGGTAAGGCTTCACCCCGAAAGCCCATAGTATTAATAAAAAACAAATCATCATCTTTAATTAATTTACTAGTAGCGTGTCTCCCAAAGGCTTTTTTAGCATCTTCCCTATCCATGCCTTCGCCATCATCTATAACTTGTATGGATTCTAAACCACCTTTAATTAAATTAACAATAATATTAGTAGCATTAGCATCAATACTATTTTCTACTAATTCTTTAACAATACTAGAAGTTTTTTCTACTACTTCTCCTGCAGCAATTTTATTGGCAAGATTTTCACTCATTATATGAATTTTACTCATAAGCTTCACCTGTAATAGAATTCCTTATTTCAATATTATCTATTTTATTTATTATTACTTCGCCACTATTTTTTATATTAATATATCCTACTCCTGGTATAACAATATCTTGATTATCTTTTAAGATTAATTTATCTCCAGTTATACTTTTAAAAGTTTTAGTAATGTTATTATCATTTAAATATAATGTCACGCTTGTTGGATTTTTAAAATTAATACTATAATCTTTTATATTAATAGTAGTTTCTTTAGTTATGTTATAAGTAATAGGTTTAATTTCTTTATTAATAATACTTTTTTCCATACTAGGATATGTAAAACCTGGAGTATCATATATTACATAATTATCTATATTTAATTTAATAAAATCTAAAGTAGTATTTGGTTTATTACTAATGATTATTTCTTTATTAATATTATAATCTTTTAATATTTTATTTATTAATGTACTTTTACCAGCGTTAGTAATACCTAATATATATCCCGTTTTAAAATTATTTTTTTCCATATAATTTAAAATACTATTAACACCATAATTTTTATTTGTACTTAAATAAAGTATATCATCTGAAATATTATATTCATTCTTTAACCATTTACTTATTTTAACAAATTTCATGTCATGTCTTAATACATCTATCTTACTTATTACTAAAACTTTTTTTATTTTAATTCTTTTAAATATATTTAATGTATAATTATTAATGTTTAAATAATCTATAAGGAAGAAAGCTACACCTACACCTTTATTAACTTTAGTTATAATATTTTCTTCATTTATAGTTTCATCTAGTTTCTTCTCACCATAATTTTTTAATCTAAAACAACGCATACAATATGTGTTATTTAAATTTGGTGTATAACCTAATGTTTCTTTATTTGAATCTTGTAAAGTTAAGCCGCACCCTATACATTTCTTAATCATAATACTCACCTTTAACTAATATATTTTTTCTTTTTAATTTTCTTTTAATAAATCCTTCAATAAATCTATTAATCTTAGTTCCAAACTTTTCATATTCGCCAATAGGATTAACGAGTATTGAAGTTATCCCCATATTATTAGCACCCCCAATATCTGTTAGAAGTTGATCTCCTATAGCTGCAATTTGATGTTCTTTAAATTTGTACATTTCCATTATTTTTACATATTTAGTTTTAAATGGTTTTTTTGCAGATGCCGCAACATCTACATTTAACCCTTCTTTGAATGGTATTAATCTTTTTTTGTTACTATTAGAAATTATTATTACTTTAAAATCTCTTTCTAAATAATTAAATAACTCTTTTATTTTTTTTGTAGGTATATCAACATTAACTGGTACTAAGGTATTATCTAAATCAAATAATAAACATTTAATACCTTTCTTTTTTAACTTTTGATAATCTATGTCATATATATTTTTTTGATACATATCTGGTACAAATTTTTCCATATTACTAACTCCTTATAAAAATTATAACAAACAAAAGAAAAAGAGGCTATCCTCTTCCTAATGATTTTTTAAATTTTTCGATATTTTGATAAAAATATAAATCCGCGACTTCTATTTTAGTTATATCTCCACTTCTTAATGGTTCTTCATACAAAACTATTAATTTATTATAATCATAATCATCTAAATCTAAATTCATGAAATACCACATACTAAATATTTCGTTAATTTCACTCTCACATAGGCCGTTCAATTCTTTAATTAAAGGTGCAATACCATTTGTAAAATTAATATTTATTATTTCATCAATTATAACTTTTCTCAATGCTTGTTTTTCTGCCATATCAAATATTGTGTTTTTAAAATTTGGCATATAGTGAGGAACATTACTACTAACTACTACTTTTTCATTCATTTAACTCACTCCTTGGTGTAGTATTATAACATAATATTTATTTTAATGCACCTAAAACATTACTAATTAAATCTATATTATCTATAGTATCAATTATTTTGTCGGTTGTTCTAAGGCGATATTTAACTTTCATATCTTCTTTATATTTTTTTAAATTATTGTAATCCCTATTCAATTCTTTTATCCAGTAAGAGTTTAATTTTAATAATTCAAACATTTTAGTATCCTTTTTTAATTCAATTAAAGTATTATACTGCATACTTAATCCTCAAAGAATTTATTAATAGGTCTAGGTGTTGTAGGCCCTTTTATAGTTGACGTGACACCAGTTCCTTTTCCCGTTAGCTCTTGAACTAATCCTAAAGCTTTTTGGGCTGTATTTATATGTTTTTGAACAGATTCCATATCAATATTTTTTACAATATCAGTAAAATTATTAAACGTATTAGTACTATTTGTGTTTTTATTAAAATATGTATTCCACGCTCTATCATCTTCACCATATATATCATATATTTCATATAGTTTTTGCCATGAAGCATCACCACTTTTTATGCTACTAATTAACTCTGGATGACTTTTAGCAAAGTTTTTAAAAGATTCTTTTTTATCCATAATTATCACCAATAAATTATATGAAAAAAAAATCACTATATGAAAAAAGCAAGTTTAAATCTTGCAATTATCTAAAAAATTTATAATTTTAATTTTTTTTTAAACCCTTGTATATTATCTAAATATTCTGTACTATAATCGCCATTTTCAATTTTGTTTATTATAACTGATATTTCTTTTAAAGTTAAATTATTTGGCAATACTGGGTATGCGTGTATTTTTTTGCCATATTCATCTATAATTATATTGGGTAGATAATCATAATCTATATTGTTTATTATATCTCCAAACCCAAACATAAAATTAGCTTTTACTTTATGGATTTGATTCCTATGTTCTTCCAGAAATAATAATGTTTCTTTTATAGTTTCTATATTATCTCGATAATCAATTAATAGATTTAAACTAGGTTTTATGCCTTGTTCATTTAATCTGTTCAATAATTCTTTTAGCCTAATTAAATAATTTTCTGGATTTTTAGTTTTATTCATTAATCTTAAAGTTGTTAATGAGCCAGATTCAAAACCTATGCTTACTTTTACAATTCCAGCCGCCCTTAAGTCATTTATATAATACTCCCAGTTATTATCTACATGAAGTTCGATATTCCATTTTATTTTTTTAGTTTTTAGATACTCTAATTTTTTTTGGGTTTCAATTGAATTTACTCCGAAATTTGCTGCTAAAAGATTTGCTTTTGCGTCGGGACCATATATTTTTTCTAATAATTCTACATTTTGTACAAAAATTTCAAATGGTACTATTTGATATTTGTCCACTACACATGAATTTAAACAAAATTCACACGAGTAAGGGCAATTTCTACTTTCCTCTACATAAGGTATATATTTATCATAGTTTGGAAATAATCTAAAATCTATTACCTCAAACTCAATTTTAGGACTTTTATAAAAATTATTTTTATTAGCATTATTTTTTTCAATAACAGAGCATATTTGTTCATTTGAATTATTTATAATTTTTTTATACAGATTTTCTATTGTATATTCAGCATCACCTAAAATTATGTAATCTATATTTTCTGAATCTAAAAATACTTTTTCTTTTATACTTTTAACTTGCCAACCTGATAGCGCAATTTTGATTTTTGGATATTTATTTTTTATTATTTCTGCAATTTTTAGCGCTTCTAAATATTCCCATGAACAAGTACAACTTATACCTACAAATATAGTATCAAAATCTATCGATTGAATAACTTCATTCTTATTGGACGGATTTGTAATTTTAATTATTTTATTACTAATATTATTTTTAGTTAATATTGATGTTGAAATTAACAATCCTGGATTCATATAATCACAACCTTTAGTTAATGCTATTGGCATTTCATAATTTGGATATGATAATTTCATGTATGGAGGACTAATCAAAACGACTTTACTCATTTTACTTTCCTAGTATATTGTAATTGTTTTTCATTCAAATCTACTAAGCCAATGGCTTTTCTTAACTCTAGCATAGATTCATCTGCTATTTCTTTTACTCTAGCAGTACCTTTAACAAGTAAATCAAATGTTAAATTTTTATCTTCTAGATAAGGCTTCATTCTTTGTCTCATTGGTTTTAATATATTATTAAGTACTACTATTAATATCATTTTAGCTTTTTCTTCTGGTAATTTTTTTCTTAAATAGGCCGGATAAATAATAGTTTCGTATAATTCAGGATCAAATATTTTAATATATTCTAAAACAACATTTATTCCTTCTTCGCCTTTATTTACCCATTTCATTGACATTACTTTTCTTTCAACTTCTTCGCGAGAATCTCTAACATAAATAGCATTATCTAAACTCTTACTCATTTTATTAGAACCATCTGTTCCAACAATGTGATTGTTTTCAGTAGTTAAATAATCTGGAACTTTAAAATTAGAGCAAAACTCACTATTTAAAGTGCTAATAATTTCTTGAGTTATTTTAATATGATCTATATTATCTTTTCCAACAGGAACTACATCTGCTTTTAAAGAAAACACATCTGCAGCCTCTAAAACTGGATATGCTACCAAACCTAAAGATACTTCGGATTGATTAGTATGTTTACTCATTTCTAACAAACTTGGAGTATTATTAACTCTATTAATTTTTACATAATTTTGAAAAATTCCATATATGTGCGATAAACTAGGTATTTGTGATTGAAGATAAAAAGTAGTCTTTTCAGGATCAATTCCCATACCTATAGCATCTATAATCATATTTAATGAATTTTCCAAAATCGTATCAATCTCTTTTTTAGTAGATTTAGTAGTTAACATATGAATATCAGAAATAATAAAATAATTATTATAATTTTCTTGTAAATCTGCAAATGTTTTAAATGCCCCAACATAATGTCCTAAATGCAGTTTCCCAGTTGGTCTTCCCCCAGACAACATAATTTTTTTCATTTAATTCACCTTCTTTATTTCTACTATATCCCCATTTTTTATATTATATTTCGATGAAAAATGGTCCCTAACAATTCCTACTTCCGTGTATCCAAAAGAGCTTCCTGGATAAATTATTATTTCACCATTTTCTTTTTCCATCATTCTTTTATTATAAACTAGTTCTAATTCTTGCCCGTTGAATTTAATAATATACCTATCTCCATTTTGAGGTTCTTCTTCAAACTTATGGAATAATTTCAAATTACCAAAATTGTCAATGTGCATTACTGTTCCTGTTTGCATTTTAATATGTCTTATTTTATCAACTTCAAACGGATGACCTAATTCTTTTAATTCAATACCACTTGCAACTTTACCTACAGCTGGAGCATGAACATATTTCCCCCCAAAAGGAACGAAACCTGGATCATGAAGTTCATATAATTCTTCACACCCAAAATCTTCAATTAACCAACTAAAAGCTCCAGTATTAGTACCTTCAAAAATTATATTTTTTTTCTTAGTGCGTCCAACTATACGTTCTGTTCTAAGCTTTAAAGGATTTACAATTACACAAATTATAGTTCCTTCAGGATATATTTCTGCTATTAACTTTACTAAAAAATTAACATTTATTATACTATATGAATCTACTGGAACTACCGGTTCTATTTGTACATCGTAATCATTACAATTACTATAAATTGATCCTCTTATTTCTTGCCAAGCTACATCAACGCAGTCCGTTAAAACAACAACTTTTCTTTTCATAATTTTCTCCTATTTTTTAAATTTACAATCTTCAAGAGTTAAATTTAATTTTTCAAAAATTTGTTTTCCACCCCAACCAGTAATTAAACACTTTTCAATATCTAACTCTTTATTTATTTCAGTTAATCTTTCTAATGATTTAGCCTCTATTCCTAAATAAGATTTACATGATGGCCATTTAATAATATTTACATATACATCATTGAGTTCATATCTAATAATTTTTCTTTCTTGATATCCAGTTTCTTGCATTGCATATTCTGACATAAACTCTTTAGCATTTTTTAAACAATCAAAGTTAATTATAATACCTTTTTCGATTCTGTAATTTTCATGTTCAGTATCTAAAACTTTAAACTGTATATTTATTTTTTTGTCAGAACTTTGAATTCGAAAAATAGCATTCCCTTCAATTAATGATCTATCTTTAAAATCATAAGTATAAATATTTTGTTTAATAATTTTTTTCTTAAAACCTAATTCTTTTAATAATGCTGTTACTTTTTCTTCATCAATATCAAAGACCACTTCTTCAAATTTATCATCATTATTAATACTTAAAATTCCATTATGTTTTTCAAAAGAGTCCGAAAGAATAGATTTCATATAATTAAAATTATCTAACATGATTTTTATTTTTTCTGGTGTGCTCATTTCATCAAAGTCAATTATATTTCCGTTAAAAGCATCCATAGCATATAAGTGATTTTCTTTAAATTCAAATTCATTTATATAAATACAAGGTTTGGCTAACTCTCTTAATATATTTGCAAAATGTGATAATTTTGCATTTTCTTTTAAAATTACTCCTTTACAAGATAACAATAATTTCAAATCATTAAAATCATATTTTTCATTTTGATATAATATACAACCCTTTTCATTATCAGTAATATTCTTAATTTTACCTATAGAAAAACCTTTTGATATTGTCTCTCCTTTATTATAAATCTGATTTTCATCATATTTTATTTTAAAAGAAAAGTCTTTATGAATAATAGGACGGGTTTGGAAAATATATACTTTTCCTTCACTATCAATCCCCCATTCAATATCTACATCATAATTATATCTTTCTCTTATTTTATCTATAACTTCTATAAGCATTTTCACTTCAATATCTTGCTTGTCTTTATCATCATAATTTATTTCTAAATGACATATATTACCAATACCTTCGACTACAGTAGTTCCTAATCCTTTAGTTGATTCTATTATGTATTTTTTTTCTAAATTAATAGGATTACAACTAAACATAACACCAGCTTTTACAACTGGAGCTACTTCTTGTATCAAAATAGCCATACTTTCTTTCTTTAAATTTATTCCATAAATCTTACTATACAATTTAGAATTTTTATTAAATAAAGAAGCATATACTTTTTTTATTGCGGCTAAAATCAATTCATCTTTATCAATATTTAAAAACGAATCATATTGACCTGCTCCACTAAAAAATATCGAATCCTCGCAAGTGGCAGAACTTCTTATAACCAATTTATTATTTCCAAATTTTTTGTGAATAGCCTCTAAAATTGTTTTCTCTAATTGAGGATTAATATGGATGTTTTCATAATTAGAAAAATCTACTTTACCATTCTCTGTAATTACTTTATTATAAAGTGATTTTGTTAAAATAATGGTTTCAGGAACAATTACTTTTTCTTCATTCTTAAATAATTCTGATAATATTTTTAAGTTATTTCCTTTTTTACCGTAATCTTCCTTTTTGCTTTTAAAATTTTCTATAATCCCTGTCATAAAACACCACACTTTATCAATTTTTTATTATCTAGATCTTCCACCCATATTTTCTTGCAAATCGTCATCAATATTAGTATAAACGCTATGTCTTAATTCCATATCTTCAAAATATTCTACACCTATTGCCCTTCTTACTCTTTTTAATACTTCTGCTGCTTTTTGTCTTGCTATTTTACTACCTTCTTCTAACATGTCATATACATAATCTATGTGTTGCTCGTAATAATGTCTTCTTTCTCTTATTGGCGCTAATGTTTCTTGCAATACATTATTTAAGAATCGTTTGATTTTTACGTCCCCTAATCCGCCTCTTCTATAATGCGCTTTTAATTCATCCAAATTTTTATACTCAGGTAAATATTTTTGGAAATGTTCGTCTGTACAAAATGCATCTAAATACTTAAATACTGCATTATCTTCTACATTTCCTGGATCTTCAATTCTTAAATGGTTTGGATCTGTAAACATCCCCATTACTTTCTTTTGAATTACCTCTGGTTCATCTGATAAATATATACAATTTTCTAAAGATTTACTCATCTTATTTTTACCATCTGTTCCTGGAAGTCTTTTACATATATCTTTATCTGGTGTTATTAAATATGGTTCTACTAATGTTTCTCCATAAATTGCATTAAATGTTCTTACTATTTCTCTATCTTGTTCAAGGATTGGTTCTTGATCTTCTCCCCCTGGCACTAGTTCTGCATCAAATGCTGTTATATCTGCCGCCTGACTTATCGGATATGTTAAAAATCCTACTGGTACACTTTTTTCAAATCCTCTTTCTTTTATTTCTGTTTTTATAGTCGGATTCCTTTGTAATCTAGATAATGTTACTAAGTTCATATAATACATTGTAAGTTCTGATAATTCTGGTATTTGTGATTGTACAAATATAATACTTTTGTTTGGATCTATTCCTACTGCCAAATAATCAAGAGCTACCTCTATTAAATTTCTTCTTATTTTTTCTGGATCTCTTGCATTATCTGTTAATGCCTGTAAATCTGATATAAATATATAAGGTATATATTTCCCAGAATTTTGCATCGCTACTCTATTCCTTAATGATCCTACATAATGTCCTAAATGTAATTTACCTGTTGGCCTATCTCCTGTTAATAATATTTTCTTTCTTTCATTTTGATTTTCCATTTTTTATCTCTCCTTTATTTTTTTCTACCTTTATTTTTTAAATTATTATAATAAGCTAAATATTCAGCGATATTATAATTATTTGTTATTTTTTTGTAATCATAATAAATATCTATATTATCCTTGTTTTTCTTTAAATTAGCATCTTCATATATTTCAAATAATATTTTTATCCAATATTCAATATTTTCTTTTCTTAAATCTACCCAGCCAATTTTTGTCCAGTATTCAATATTTTCTTCATTAATCGTTTTATCTTCTTTTTCGTTTGGAACTAAACTATAATCTCCAATATAAAAATTGTTATTACAAGTTAAAATCGGAATTCCTAACGTTATTATTTCTTCAATTAATTCTTGATTTAACGAATTATTAACTTTTTCTACAATTTTATCAATATTTTCGTTTTTCAAATCTAATAGATAAGGATATGAAATCTTTATAAGATATAATTCATATAATTGTTTAGATAAATTTACTCCTAAATTACCAGTTGCTATACCATTTATGAATTCAGACTCATTAAACTTATCATAAATATCATATATCATTTCTCGACCTAAATAAGTTGGCTTTAACATAGCATTATCCATTGCAACTAAAGCATCGTTGCTAGAATTACCATATAAACACTCCATAACTTTATTAGCCACTTCCTCTTTAGTTATACCTTCCATTTGTCCTATAGAAGTTAAAACTTCTAATTCCATCTTGGAATACACATGATTCTCACCAGCTCTAACCACTGGAAAATGTAGATATTCACTTGTTATATTATTATTATATTTAATCTTATCCCCTGATACTAGTTCATATGGTTTAGGTGATTTTCTCTTATATAAAAGACCCTTATCAGTTTCAATCGGTTCATCTAATACTGAATCATAACCAACGAATGTTCCAGGAATAATCAAAGATATATTCATACCTTTAGTATGTTGTAAATTCCATAATAATTGATGTAAAACACCTGACGCCGCAATTTTCCCCATCAACGCACTGGATAAATTTATTTTGGGATTATCGCCATGAGTATAAGGCATATTAACTCCCATTCCTCCAAGTCCTGTAGTTGAGACTTTAACATACTTCTTTACATCATATGTCTCTATTCCATATTTCAAACTATATACAAAATTAATTATTTTAGTTGAATAATCATCAACCATTAATTTTGTTGCACATTCTATAGGGTTATTAGATAACCTTTTTAAATTATCTTCTGGATTATACGAATTACCTAAAACAGTCGCTGTATTTATAGCATCTATAATCAATTCTGGTTTGTATTTTTTTATTAAAGTAGCTATTGTTGATTTTTCTAAAGTTTTGTTAGTAGTTTCTTTGTAAAAATATTCTATTATTTCATCGCAACTTTCGAAAAGTTCTTTATTATTTATATCTTTTAATTTATATGGCATAAAAACATTTCCATAGCTACTTATAAACTTTATTTCTGGATATAATGCCGAATAACTTTTACATACCTCAATACTTTCTTTTTCGGTTAAATTATGTATAATTACTTTTTTTGGTTGCTTATGTAATATTTGATTTAATATAGCTTTACCTATTTGCCCAGTACCAAGTATTAAAATATTGTTATAGTTCATTATTATTTCCACCCCCTTCAATATTAGTATAAACGCTATGTCTTAATTCCATATCTTCAAAATATTCTACACCTATTGCCCTTCTTACTCTTTTTAATACTTCTGCTGCTTTTTGTCTTGCTATTTTACTACCTTCTTCTAACATGTCATATACATAATCTATGTGTTGCTCGTAATAATGTCTTCTTTCTCTTATTGGCGCTAATGTTTCTTGCAATACATTATTTAAGAATCGTTTGATTTTTACGTCCCCTAATCCGCCTCTTCTATAATGCGCTTTTAATTCATCCAAATTTTTATACTCAGGTAAATATTTTTGGAAATGTTCGTCTGTACAAAATGCATCTAAATACTTAAATACTGCATTATCTTCTACATTTCCTGGATCTTCAATTCTTAAATGGTTTGGATCTGTAAACATCCCCATTACTTTCTTTTGAATTACCTCTGGTTCATCTGATAAATATATACAATTTTCTAAAGATTTACTCATCTTATTTTTACCATCTGTTCCTGGAAGTCTTTTACATATATCTTTATCTGGTGTTATTAAATATGGTTCTACTAATGTTTCTCCATAAATTGCATTAAATGTTCTTACTATTTCTCTATCTTGTTCAAGGATTGGTTCTTGATCTTCTCCCCCTGGCACTAGTTCTGCATCAAATGCTGTTATATCTGCCGCCTGACTTATCGGATATGTTAAAAATCCTACTGGTACACTTTTTTCAAATCCTCTTTCTTTTATTTCTGTTTTTATAGTCGGATTCCTTTGTAATCTAGATAATGTTACTAAGTTCATATAATACATTGTAAGTTCTGATAATTCTGGTATTTGTGATTGTACAAATATAATACTTTTGTTTGGATCTATTCCTACTGCCAAATAATCAAGAGCTACCTCTATTAAATTTCTTCTTATTTTTTCTGGATCTCTTGCATTATCTGTTAATGCCTGTAAATCTGATATAAATATATAAGGTATATATTTCCCAGAATTTTGCATCGCTACTCTATTCCTTAATGATCCTACATAATGTCCTAAATGTAATTTACCTGTTGGCCTATCTCCTGTTAATAATATTTTCTTTCTTTCATTTTGATTTTCCATTTTTTATCACCATCTTTAATTATATATTT
The DNA here is from genome assembly GCA_015059425.1 of Bacillota bacterium. Taxonomy (GTDB): domain Bacteria; phylum Bacillota_I; class Bacilli_A; order RF39; family UBA660; genus Caccenecus. The sequence goes on from SVAM01000001.1 coordinate 134,429, forward strand.
AAAATTAAAAAATAGCGCATAAAGCCACAAAATGTTTTATAACGCTATCTTTACACATGACATAAAGAATAAAATATTTTTTATTGCTAATTTTATATTCATAAATGTTTTATAAATAATATGGTTTTTGCATAATTTAAACATTTTATCCCCTCTTTTTTAATAAATTTATAATAATATACTATTATTAAATAAAAATGTCAACACTTTTTTATGATTTTTTACAATTTAAAATCATCTAAAAAATCTGCCATAGATAATGCTTTCGGTTCATTATCTTTTTTTGATTCTTCTATTACTTCTTCTTTTGTTTCTTTAGTCTCTTTATTATCTATCTTTTCTTTTAAAGCTACTTTAGCAACAGTATCAAATTTATATTTACTTATACTTGAACCAGTAGATGCTAAATCCATAATTGATATATCGCTATTTTTAATAATGTTTATTTCACTATCTGCTTTAGTTAATAACAAATCTCTGGAATTAGTATTAAAAGCATTTAATACTTTATATGTTACAGTTTTTGTTTTCTTTAATATTGCACTTCCTTTTTTAGCTCTACTATGAGTTTCTAAATCGCTTATCTTAACTCTTTTAGCGGTTTTATTATCAGTAAATATTGTAATATATTCATCTTTATCACAAATACTTATCATGCTTACTAAATAATCATCTTTTAAAGCTATACCTTTTACACCGCTTGCCTTTGCTCCAACTATCGGTAGTTCTTCATTAGTGTAATTTAAATAATAACCGTTTTCTGTAATCATAATAATTCTATCGTTATCTAAAACAACACTAACCATTTCATCAGATTCATCTTTTAATTTTAATGCTGTCATAGGCTTAGTACACCTTTGAACTTCAAAATCACTCATTAAAGTACGTTTTGCCATACCATTACGAGATGCTAAAACTAAAGTATTATTTTTATTATATATAAAAGATGCTATAACTTTCTCATCTGTATTAAGCATAATAACATTATTAATATGTTTACCTAATTCTTTCCATTTCATCTCTGGTATTTTATAAACTGGTATATATAAATAATTTCCTAAATTTGTAAATACTAATAGTGTATCTAATGTCGTACATTCATATAAACCAATAACAAAGTCTCCTGGTTTTAATGTAGTATCTTCAGTACTTGCCGCATAACTTTTACTACTTACTCTTTTTACATAGCCTTCATTAGTTACTACCACAACAACATTTTCTTTAGGTATCATTTCTTTAATATCTAATTTAATTTCTTGGATTTCACTCTCTATTTGTGTTCTTCTTGGAATAGCATATTCTTTTCTTACTATCTTAAGTTCTTTTTTCATAACATATTTTAAAACTTCTTCATCACTTAATATAGCTTTTAATCCTTCAATTAATTTAGCAAGGCGCTCCATTTCTTCTTGCAATTCTACTACATCAGTATTAGTTAATTTATATAATTGTAATGTTACAATTGCTTCTGCCTGTTCTATCGTAAATCCAAATTTTTCAACTAAATTATTTTTAGCGTCTGCTTTATTCTTACTTGCTCTAATTGTTTTTATTACTTCATCAAGTATTGATATACATTTAATTAAACCTTCAACTATATGCATTCTTTTTTCATAAGCTGCTAAATCAAATTTTGTTCTTAAAGTAATAACTTCTCTTTGATGCTCTATGTATGCATCTAATATTTCTAATATTCCTAAAGTTCTTGGTACACGATTTACGATTGCTACCATATTGTAATTATATGATATTTGTAAATCTGTATTTTTAAATAAATAATTAAGTATTAAATCTGCATTAGCCCCTGCTTTTAAATCTATAGCAATACGAAGTCCTTCTCTATCTGATTCATCACGTACTTCTGCCATACCATCTATCTTTTTATTTATTCTAATGTCATCAATTTTATTAACTAGCATTGCTTTATTTACATCGTAAGGGATCTCTGTAATAACTATTTTTTCTTTACCTTTTTCTTTTACTATTTCATATTTACTACGTACTATTACTTTTCCTTTGCCTGTTTTAAATGCATCTCTTATGCCATCAGCACCACAAGCAATGCCACCAGTTGGAAAATCTGGGCCTTTTACTATTTCTAAAATAGTATCTAATTTGCAATTTGGCGATTCTATTCTTTTAATCGTAGCATCAATTATTTCACCTAAATTGTGAGGTGGTATATTCGTTGCATAACCTGCACTAATACCCATTGTTCCATTTACAAGTAAATTTGGAAATCTAGCTGGTAAAACAGTAGGTTCTAATAATCTATCATCAAAGTTTGGTGCAAATTTAACAGTTTGTTTATCTAAATCTCCTAAAAGTTCATTACTAATTTTTGCAAGACGAGCTTCAGTATAACGATAAGCTGCAGCTCCATCGCCATCCATTGAACCATTATTACCTTTCATATCAACTAAAATAGTATTTTGTTTCCACCATTGTGACATACGAACCATCGCATCATATACAGATGAATCTCCATGTGGATGGTATTTACCTAAAACATCTCCAACAGTTGCTGCACATTTAACATACTTTTTATCATAAGTATATCCTGCTTTATACATAGCAAACAATATTCTTCTTTGAACAGGTTTTAATCCATCTCTAACATCTGGAATTGCTCTATCTTGAATAATTTCTTTGGCGTATGAACCAAATCTTTCACCCATAATTTCTTCTAAAGCATAATCTTCGATTCTTTTTAATATATCTTGCATTTTACTCACCATAATATATTTTATCATAAAAAAAAGTGTAAATAAACTGTACTTTACACTTTTAAGTCTAATTTTACTAAAATTTCTCAGCCTTTTTTAAATATAAATTATCTATCTATTTCTTCAATTTTTTTATTCAAAATATCAATATAATCTTGTTCAGCAGTTGTTAAATGCGTTTGCATATATTTATCAAATTCTTCATGTGCTTTTTTCAATGCTTGTTCATGAGATATTTTACCACTATTTTTTAAAATGTCTTTTCTTGTCATTTTTAAGAAAGAATCTAATTCATCTATCCAATCTTGCATTGTCATTGGATGTCTATCTAAAGCATTAATTTCTGCAATATCCAAATATGCAGATACCATTCTATTTAAAACATTTAATTCTTCTTCCGTTAAATAGTTTTTAGCTATTTCAGTTTCACTTTTAGTAGGATAGTCTCCCTTAAAATTGGTAAGTCCTAAATAATCTTTTTTTGAATCAACTCTATTGAAAATTACTTCGGCAGCGGTATTACCATGTGTTGCATAATGCATTTTATTTTGAACTGTCTTAAAGAAATCTATTGATAATTTATCTTTAGGGTTATAATCTATACTTGTTGCATATATATCTAAAACTTTTCTCCAAAATACTTTCTCACTAGATCTAATATCACGAATTCTAGCAAGTAATTCTTCAAAATATGGGCTTGTACCATCATTCTTTAATCTTTCATCATTTAATACAAATCCTTTTATCATATATTCTTTTAAAACTTTAGTTGCCCATATTCTAAAATCAGTTGCTTTCTTAGAATTAATTCTATATCCAACCGCAATTATAGCATCTAAATTATAGTGTAAAACATTATAGTTTTTACCATCACTGGCAGTTGTTAAGAATTTCTTAACAACTGAATTTTTCTGTAATTCTCCTTCATCAAATATATTTTTTAAATGTATAGAAATATTATTTTTAGTCGTATCGTAAAGATTAGCCATTACATCTTGGTTCATCCATATATCTTCATTTTGGATATTAACATCTACTTTTATATTACCATCTTTTGATACATATATAATCATGTTATTTTTCATTATATCACCATCTTTCTATTTTTTGATTTTAATAAATCTGTTTTCATTTTCATTATTTAAAAATTTATCTATTTTTTCTTTAGTTTACTATTATATTTTAACATACGTGTGTACGCATGTCAATAAACCTATATATTTTTTTATGTAATTTATTATAAGAAAAAATGGTAATGTAAATTACCAAATTTAGTTATTATTATTTTTTCTAACTCTTTCTAGTGGTTCATTAAATTTTCTTATTTGCTCATCTTCAACTAATTTTGCTTTGTCACCACTTATTAAATAACTACCATAAATTGTAAGTAAATCAGTTCTATTGGATTTATTTAAACTATCTAATATATTCTTTCTTTCTAATTCGTCAAAATTGCTATTACCAATTATTTCTCTGCTAAATCTTGAATTTAACGAAATTAATAAAACACTATTTTCTTTTGAAAAATCACTATCTAAATCGTATGATCTAAAACATGAAATTAGATAATCAATTCTTTCAATATTTTCTGAATTTGCATTACTACAAATAATATTAATTAAATTATCTATATTATAAATTTCAGGGTTTTCTTTAATCTTATCTATAATAAATAATACATATCTCTTATCTAAATTCATTAACATCCTAATTAAATATGTTTTATCAGCCATTAATTTTTCAATTATATCCTCTTTTAAACTTCCTTTAGTATTAGTAATCCAAGCATACATTAACTCTTTATCATTAGTATCTATAATAGCTTGTTCAAATTCTTCGGGTATCTCAATAAAGTCTGTAAATATATATGCAAATTCCCAGTAAACTTGTTCATCTTCTGGATGTATTTTTTTATATTTAAATAATAAATCTAAAATATCATCATATTTATCTTGGAAATATAAATCTTCCATTATATCATCCATTAAAAACATATAATCAAAATTTAATGCTATTTTTTTATATTCTTCAACAGAAAAATTTTTAGTTAATTTATCAGATATATCTCTAGGGGTTATTATATTTTCTTTTATTAGTGATATTATTAAATCCATGTCTTTAAACTCGATTAATTTATTACATATTGCTTCATTATTTTCCGCAATAATAAGACTGGGAATCTTTTTTATTCTATCTTTATCTTCTACTCTAATTCTTTTAATTAATCCATTAATAAAATTTTGATAAAATCCACTAATAATTTGAATTTCTTTTAATGCATCAATTACTAATTCATTTGGCATAGTTTTAAAATATATTGAATTTGTAAGAATTTCATCATCTATTATAGGTCTAGATTTTATATATCTATAAATTTCAAAATATTGTTTTTTAGAACAATCAAAAGGAGTATTTAAATATGATATAAAAAACTTTTTTAGTTTTTCTGCATTTAGGCCATATAAATAATCATAATTATTGTTTAAAAAAGCATCTACACCTTTTGTACCTTCAATTTTTAATAATAATTTTAATATAAACATAACGTCACCCTCTTGGTTAAATATTTTATCATATAATTTTATTATATAAAAGAAAAATTGGTGTTCTTATTACCAATTTTATGCTCTATAATCATCTTCCATTGTAAATATAATGTTTTCTTCAATCCATTCTTTTCTAGGTTCTACTTTATCGCCCATTAAAACATTAACACGTTTTTCAGCTAAAGCTGCATCATATATATTTACTCTTATTAAACTACGAGTATCAGGATTCATTGTAGTTTCCCATAATTCTTCTGCATTCATTTCACCAAGACCTTTATTACGAGATATATCTGGTTTTCCAGAATTTTCTGCAACAATTTTAAATCTTTCTTCATCAGAATAGGCATAGAAGAATTTTTTACCATAATCAATTTTATATAAAGGTGGTTTTGCTATATATAGCTTACCTGCTTCAATTAACGGTCTCATAAATCTATAGAAGAAAGTTAATAAAAGTATTTGAATATGTGAACCATCGACATCGGCATCGGTCATAATTATTACTTTATCATAATTTGATTCAGATACATCAAAATCTTGTCCAAGACCAGCACCAATAGTATGAATAATTGTATTAATCTCTTCATTTTTTAATATATCTGAAACATTTGCTTTCTCGGCATTTATAACTTTACCACGTAGCGGAAGTATAGCTTGGAATTTTCTATTTCTACCTCCCTTAGCAGATCCACCCGCTGAATCACCTTCGACCAAGAATAATTCATTAATCTTTGGATTTTTACTTGTAGCAGGAGCAAGTTTCCCTGATAAATTCTTTTCAATTTTATTTTTGCCTTTACCATTACGCGCTTCTTCTCTAGCTTTTCTAGCTGCTTCACGAGCCATTTTACTTTTACTAGCTTTATCAATAATAGTTAAAGCAATTTCTTTATTTTCTTCTAAGAAGAATTTTAAGTTTTCATAAGTTATTGCTTCTGTTACACTTCTAGCCTCAGGTGTTCCTAATTTACCTTTTGTTTGACCTTCAAATTGTAATAATGATTCTGGTATTTTTAAGTTAATAACAGCACTTAAACCTTCTCTAACATCAGACCCGTCAAATGTAGCATCTTTACCTTTTAAAATATTATTGCTTTTTACATAATCATTAAATGCCTTTGTAATACCAGTTTTAAATCCTACTTCATGAGAACCGCCATCAACTGTTTTTACATTATTAACAAAAGATAATATATTTTCATTATAAGTATCTGTATATTGCATTGCTACATTTACTTCTATACCACTTTTTGAACTACTAAAATTAATAACATTATGTAAAGTGTTTTTATCTTCATTTATATATTCAACAAAATTAACTAATCCATTTTCATAATGAAACTTAGATTCTCTTTTATTATCTTCATCAATAACTTCAATAGTTACATTAGGGATTAAAAACGCACTTTCTTGCATTCTTTCTACAATTGTAGTATATGAAAAAGCACAATTTTTAAATATTTCATAATCTGGTAGGAATGTTACCATAGTTCCAGTTTTATTAGTTGTACCAATTTTCTTTAATGGTTCTTCTACATGTCCACCATCACAGAATCTAATGTTATTAATTTCTCCATCACGATAAATAACAACATCCATTTTCTTTGATAAAGCATTAACTACTGATGCCCCTACTCCATGTAGTCCACCACTTACCTTATAGTTTCCTTCTTCAAATTTACCACCAGCATGAAGTATTGTATAAATTACTTCTGGAGTAGATTTACCAGATTCATGTATGCCAATTGGTACACCACGACCATTATCTGCAATAGTAATACTTCCATCTTTATGTATTACTATTTTTATATGATTACCATGTCCATTTATTATTTCATCTATAGAATTATCTACGATTTCCCAAATTAAATGATGTAAGCCTCTTTTATCGGTACTACCTATATACATTCCAGGACGTTTTCTAACCGCTTCTAATCCTTCAAGTATTTTTATTGATGATGCATCATACTTTGTCATTATTACTTCACCCTATCACCAATTATAACAAAGAATAAAAAAAATGTAAAATACCTTTACTGATATTTTACATCTTTAGAATACTATAAATTAGTAGATCTTAATCTTTTTAAAACATTACTATTTTCTTTGATAATACTTTCATCAGCAATACAGTTTTTATCACCTGTTAAATAATAAGAACCATAAATAGCTAAAAGACTGTAATTCCCATTTAAATTAATATTTTCAAGTATTTCATTTCTTTCTTCAACTGTATATTCATAATTATTAATTAGGTAATTATAATGTTTTGTATTATACCCTAATAACGTTATACAAGCACATTTTGATAATTTGTAAGATGGTCTTATGATAAATAATATAGATAATATTGTGTCAATTTGGTAAATTGTATTGTTATTAATAAATGAGAATATCTCTTTAAACATATTATTTAATTTATTATTACTTTCTTGTTCACAAATTTTTTCTAATACATATTTTACATACCTTTCATCTAAAGACAAAACCAATTTTCCTAAATTTAAATCTTCATGTACTAACATCTTATCTAATAACTCATATTTTTTAGGTCCATTATTAGTTATTACCCAATAATACATTAAATCATAATTATCAGATTTAATAATTTTATCTTCAATACTTTCTAAATTGATAAAATTATCCTTAGCATATTCTGCAAAAATTAGATAGATATCCCTTTTAAATAATCTGTTCATAAAAGGAAAACCTGATTCATCTTTTTCATTTTTTCGCATATCATTTATTATATCAAATGCTAAATCAATTTTACCATTATATATTAATGTATGTATTATTTCTTTAATTTCTGCAAAGCTATTATGCAATAAAGCAAATGCTTTTATTTCTTCATTAGTATAGCTTTCAAATAATAAATTTAAAAAATCTTTTTTCATTGATTTAAAGTGCCAATAAAATATATATAAATTATTTATATTATGATATTTTTTTAATTTAGATAATAATGCTGGTAATCTATATTCTTTAATTTCAGAATAACCGCCCAAAATTATTAATCCTGTGATACGTTCTAAATTTTCTTTATCTAATTTAGAAATTAGATAATTAACAAAACCTTCATCACTACTTGATAAACGTATTGCTTCTATAACATATTCGCTTGGCATCGTATGAAAATAATTTGTATGTTTCAAATCAGATAATTTTAAATAATTACTTATCTTAATATACTTAAATATAGAAAAAGGTTTATTGTTAGTAATATCAAATCTAAAACTTAAATAATAATTTAAAAATTGTTCTAATTCTCCATTTTTTAATTTAGTTAATGACTCTATGTTTTTATCCAAATATATATCTATAGTTTTAATCCCCTTTTTATCCAACATTTTAATTAAATTTAATAATCTAAAACTCATAGTTCTAACACCCTGTAAAAATTATAACACAAAATATTTATCTTTTAAATATTGAATTAAATTATAATAGTTATTATAATTATTATGAGGTGTATTATGAAAATAACAATTAAAACTATTATTACGGGGGCACTAATAACATTACTTATTTTAGGTATAACTATTTTTATTATTTATAAAAATTATGAATATAAAAATAACCCTGATTTCATTCCAACAATAAATGAAAATAACAACAATGATGCTAAAACAGAAACTAGTGCTAATGACGAAATACAAAATACAATTAACAATGAATCTGATAATATAAAAAATGATGAGAATAAAACTAATAAAGTAAAATTATATTTATTTCATGGATCCACTTGTCCAGCTTGTTTAAATGCTAAAGAAAAAATGAAAAAAGATTTGTTAAATATTGATAATTTAGAAATAGTTACTTATGAAGTTTGGGAAAATGAAGATAATGCATTATTAATGGATAAAGTTGCTGAAAAACTAAATATAGAAGTTAATTATATTCCATTCTTAGTTATTAATTCATACAATAAAGTTGGTTACAATAAAGAGGATATTTTAAATGAAATCAATAATCCAAGCCAAGATATAATTAAAGAAGTATTAGATGAAAATCCTGATTTAAAACCAATTTCTGACACTTTAAAATAGCAAGATTACTTGCTATTTTCTTTTGTTATCGGTTATTAGTTCTAAATCTATAGTTAATTGTTTGATTCTTTCAATTATTCTTCTCGCTTTAACTTTATCTATTGAAGATTTAGTTAAAGATAAATGATATTCTAACTCATCAATTGTTAAATTCGAAGTAAAAAATGTTGTTAAATGGTTATTCATTCTATTTTGAAGAATTGTTCCTAAAACTTCATCTCTACCCCACTCACTTACTTGTTCTGCGCCTATATCATCTAATAACAATATTGGCACATTTGAATATCTTTCTATTTTACTATTATAAGTATCCCAATCTTCTTTTAATTTTTTTAATACTTCAGGATAATATATTGCTTCAAAATCAACCTTTTTATTAATCTTTAATTCATTTAATAAAGCATATACTAAATATGTTTTCCCACTTCCAAATACTCCATGTAAATATAAGCCTTTCATATCTTTAATACCATCATAATTATCATAAAACTCTTTTAACCATTTAATAAGTTTAACTCTATTTTTATCAGTTATATCAATATCTTTAAATCGAGCATTTAATAATTCTTTACTTGCAGTATTCCTAAGTTCTAATAATTTATCATTTTCTTTTTTATATTTACATGCTACATATCCTATATCTATAATATTTCCATCTTTTTTAGGATATAAATAGTGCCCTGTAACTTTATTAGCGCATTCATATAAACCTTTACATTTACTACAATTTTTAAGTTCACAAACACTATCCATTAAAGTTGAAGTATTTAAACTACCAATATTTTCATCTATCTTTAAAGTATTAACTAAGTTTTTAAATATTTCATCTTTTAAGTTTTCTTTATATTCTTTAATTAATTCTTTATTTAAAGATTCTTTACTAAAACTTTTAATACTATCCATTTTATCACCTAAATTCTTTTAATAATTCTTCTAATTCTTTTTCTTCTTCTTCACTAACTTCTTGTTTTTTTATATTTTGATCAAACCATACGGGAACTGGCACTTCTTTAAACTTACTATTTTCTGTTTTTGGCGTTTTCTTTACTAATTTTTTATGCTCTTTTTCAGCAAAATCCATTGCTTCTCTGGCTGTTTTAACACCCGCTCTTTTCCACTGACCTGCAATAGTTTCTACATAACTTAATGTTAATTTATTATTATTTTTCTTTAATACATAATCTATTAAAACATTTACTACTGCTGGATTTAATTCTAAATCAATTAATAACATCTCTAGTAATTTTAAATCTCTTGCTGTAGGTGTAGCGCCCTTATATTTACTTTTTAAAAAGTCATATGGGCTTGTATTTTCAAATACACCAATAATTCTTCCTTTTTTAGAATTATCTCCCATAGGTGTCTTTAAATATTCAGGTTGAGTTCTATATATTAATGTAGGTAAAGTACCATTATTAAATTGATAATATTTTCTTGCGTTTTTTCTTAAAGTTTCTTTATCTATAGAACCTTTTTCATTGATACTTGCTCTAATTAATTCTGTTATTTTTAAATTGTCTAAATCGTATATAAAAGATAAATTAATAATTAATTCTTTCATCTTTTTGTTAAATGTTTTTTCATTTATAATACCTCTTGGCATAGAAGATATAATCATATCAAAATCAATATTTGATTCAATATTTAATGGTAATGTTTCTCTATCTCTTGCTTCTATTGTAGGTACATTTGTAGATTCAAAAGTTTCATTAAGTGTTTTAGTTATATCTACATAATCTTTTAGTTCTATATTAACTTTTTTATAAATATTTTTTAAATTACTATATTCTTCTTCACCAACATTATTATAAAGTACAATATTTAATATTGGATTATTAAAAAATTCCTGAGCACTTAAAGGTGAATAAAGTTCATAAACATAAGAATTAATATCACCTTCCTTATAATAAGTTTTCATTAAACCTACAGCCTCTAAAGATTCTCTCGCATGTTTAATACTATCTAAATCACTTTTTAATATACTCATTAAATGATGATGAGTGAAATCTTTACTCATTAATTCTAATCTATCTAAATCACTCCATAAAGTTAAATATAAACTGGTAGATGCAAAACCAATAATTGGTTCATATAAATTAATTAAGTTTTTTTTATCTACTTCAGTTAATATAGTTTTGTTAATTACTACATATTTATCTGCCGGTAGTAATGTAATTAATTTCATATTGCACCTCCATTTTTATACCCAAGTTTATTCCATATGTATATTATAAAATATTATTTAAGTTTAAACAACAAAAAAACTAAATAAATTTTTTAGTACTTTATTTAGTTCTTATTATTTAATTGCTTATTCGTATCAACATATCTTCCACCAATAGTATTCTCACTAGTTATAGCACTTCTTCCTGTTTCCTTCTCATAAGATTCTCTTGCTATTTTAGATACTTTCCCACCTCTTTTGGCAACTTTTAAATTATCTTTTAAACCTTGAGGTCGTTCTTGTTTTGCTATATCTCTTGCAGTTACTTCTCCTAAATCAGTAAGTATTACTTCGATATCTGTCATATTATCTCTTAAAGATTCTTTTCTAATGCCTTTAAAATCTTTATATTCATTTGCCTTCATACCTGACCAAGCCTTATAAATCTCATTAGTTAATAATCCATATTCATAATTTTCAGTAATACCATTTTCTTTCCAAACATCAGTTAATTTTTTGCGATTAAGAATTCCTTTTAATCTTACTTCAATCCAACTATCCGAATAACCTTTCTTACGATAATAATCAATTGCTCTGTCAATAGCTTTTTCTGGATCAAATACTTCATCAATTCTCTCTTTCCCTAAAGACGCTAACCACATTTTAAATGGTTCTGCTTTAGGACTTGGAACAGATTCAATAAGTCTAAATATACCTTCAGTATCTAATGCATCTCTTAATCTTATCTTGCCATCTGATGCAACCATTTTCAACTGACTACATTTTGTAGTCAGTTCACTTCCCTCTTTTTTTAATCTTGCTTTTAGTACACTCCAATATTTCCTAGGCTCTTTACTATCTGTTAATGCACTAATAACATCAACTACACTAAAATAATAATCTTCTTTTTCTTTATCCCAAATACTTCTTATTTCGCTGCCTTCAAATAAATTTGTAATAGTATCTAATTTATTTTCTTTCAAAATTTTACCTCTTTCTAGTTATTTTTTAATACTAAGGCGTTATGTTTTGTTACCTTAGTTTACTCGTATTGCTACAAGTCTTCTCCTTTCAAATTTATTTTGCCCGACACTTAAATTATAATCAAAAATTAACATACCCCGTACTATGCGAGGTTAGGCTCTAATATAGTTTATATTATATCATACATTTGTTCTTAACACAATCGAAAATAAATGTTTTTTTCATAAATTAGTTACTATTATTTTAAATTTATTTTATTAAATGTTAATTATATTTTCCCAAGATAAATTATCTTTACCAAAATGGGAATACATAGTGGTTTCTTTATATTTAATATTTTTTAAATCTAATTCTTTAATAATATTTCTAGGACTAAAATCAAAGTTTTTACTAATTATATTTAATATTTTTTCTTCTGATACTTTATTAGTTCCAAAAGTATCAATTGATACTGATATCGGATGTGATATTCCAATAGCATAACTAACACTAACTTCACATTTATCACATAAATTATTTGCTACTAAGTTTTTAGCTACGTATCTTGCATAGTAAGCAGCACTTCTATCTACTTTAGTATAATCTTTACCGCTAAATGCCCCTCCACCATGTTTTGCTATACCACCATATGAATCAACCATTATTTTTCTTCCAGTAAGTCCACTGTCTCCTAAAGGCCCACCTATAACAAATCTACCAGTAGGATTAATTAAAATATTAGTTCTATTGTCAATTAAATCATTATCTATAACTTTATTTATTACTTCATTTATTATTTCATCTTTTAATAAATCTAAATCTTTATTTTCTTCATGTTGTATAGAAACAACTACAGTATGTACTCTTACTTTATCGTTATCATATTGTAAAGTAACTTGAGCTTTACCATCTGGTCTTAATCCTTCTATAATATTATTTTTTCTTACAAAATCTAATCTTTTTGTTAAGTTACAAGCTATATTATGAACTAAAGGCATATAATTATCTGTTTCATTTGTAGCATATCCATACATTATACCTTGATCACCAGCGCCAATATCATCTTTATTAACACCCATTGCTATATCACTTGATTGTTTACTTATATCTATATTTATTTTACAAGTATTTCCATTAAAACCTAAACCATCGTTATCATAACCAATATCAATAACTGTTTTTCTAACAATACTTTCAATATCAACTTTAGCATTACTAGTAATTTCTCCCATTACTAAAATATTATTTTTGCTTACTGTAACTTCACAAGCTACACGAGATTCTTTATCAATGTTTAAATAAGCATCAAGTATATTATCTGCTATTTGATCACACACTTTATCAGGATGTCCCATCGTTACAGATTATGTTGTAAATAATTTTTTCATATAATCCTCCTTCTAATTTACCTTAAAAGAAAAAGTGTTTAGATAATCTTTCTAAACACTTTGATTATCCTCATCTTTCGGTATTACCGTAGGATTTAGCACCTAACTAAATAGGTTGCTGGACTTCATAGGGCCTATTCCCTCCATCACTCTTAATAAGGTAAATATTAAAAATTATTTATAAATTAATTATATCTTAAAATATTATTAATGTAAATCATCTAGATAAATTTTGCTGTTTTTGTTTTAATAATTCTAATAATATTTTTTTACGTTCCAATAAATTTCTATATTCTGTTACTTTTGCTTCTTTTTCTAATTCCTTCATTCTTCGTTCTATATTTATTAGTTCTATTTTTCTTCTGAATGAAATTCTTTTTGGTATTAGCATAAAAACGCCACCTTTATATTAAAATGAACTTTTCCAGTTGTTAAAATTTTCTGGCAATCCCAATCTTCTAATTCTACTTAAATTACGTTCATCGCATAGTTTTCTAGTACTCAAAATATAAAGACATGCACTCAAATATTTTTCAGCTTCTCTATCAGTTATTGTTGGATTATTTCTCATTATTCCTCTATAAACTGTCATCGCTAAATCTTTGTCACAAATAAAACCAGTATATCTATCTTTTTTTGTTTCTCCAATTTTTGATAGTACATTATCAAGTGTAACATCAAACCTATTAACTATAATACCACATTTTACACAACAATATTGATCAGTTCTTGAATCAAGACCTGGATCAAAAATTACGTATAAATGATTACAATTACATTTATCTACTGTAGTAAGTAAGGGATTAAATAGTTCATTTTCTATTTGATTAATCATTTCGATATATTTGATATATTTTTTCACATCGCTGTTAAATGATAATTTATGAGCTTCTTCTAAACAATGTTTTTTACATTCATTTAATTTTGACTTTGTTTGTTCTAATTGTATTTTTCTTTTTTCAGCATTAATTATTTCCTTAGCTTTTTCAATCAATGATGGTTCGCCATTTTCTAAAAATTCTCTATAATTTGCTAATTCTTCATTTATATTCATTATAAAAACCTCCCTTTTTTAGTTATTAGAATTTAATAACTTCTTCTATATAATTTTTTATATTCTCTACAGGCATAGTAATTTGTTCCATAGTATCTCTAAGTCTTACTGTAACTGTGTTATTATTTATTGTTTCATCGTCTACAGTAATACAAAGTGGAGTACCTATAGCATCACTTCTTCTATATCTTTTACCTATAGATCCTGCTGTATCTATACTACACATAAATTTTTTACTTAATTCACTATATATTTCTGTTGCTTTATCACTATGTACTTTTTTGATTAATGGTAAGATAGTTACTTTAATTGGCGCTAGTGCTGGATGTATTTTTAATACTTGTCTTTCTTCACCATTTTCTAAAGTTTCTACTTTATAAGCATCTGTAAGTACTGCATATAATAACCTATCTAAACCTACACTAGGTTCAACTACATATGGTAAATATTTTTCATTAGTGTCTGGATCTAAATATCTCATATCAGTTTTAGAATGTTCCATATGAACTCCTAAATCATAATCAGTACGATCAGCGATACCCCATAATTCTCCCCATCCCATTGGGAATTTATATTCAATATCAGTTGTAGCTTTACTATAGAAAGATAATTCTTCTGGAGAATGATCTCTATATTTTAAGTTGTCTTCTTCTATTCCTAAAGACTTTAAGAAATCTAAACAGTAGTTTTTCCAGTATGCAAACCATTCTAAATCACTTCCTGGTTTACAGAAGAATTCTAATTCCATTTGTTCAAATTCTCTTGTTCTAAAAATAAAGTTTCCTGGAGTTATTTCATTTCTAAAACTCTTACCAGTTTGACAAATACCAAATGGTACTTTAAGTCTCATACTTCTTTGAACGTTTAAGAAGTTAACAAATATACCTTGAGCAGTTTCTCCTCTTAAATATACTTTAGATTTAGTATCTTCTGTTACACCCATATGTGTTTCAAATAATAAGTTAAACTTACGAATCGGAGTAAAATCTTGTTTACCACATTTAGGGCAAGTAATTTTATTTTCACTTATAAACTTTTCTAATTCTTCATTACTCCATCCATCACCAGTTTCTTTACCTTCTGTAAATTCTTCAATCAATTTATCAGCACGATGTCTTGCTTTACATGCTTTACAATCTACTAGAGGATCATTAAAGTTTGTAACATGACCACTTGCTACCCATGTTTCAGGATTCATTAAAATTGCACTATCAAGTCCATAGTTATATGGATTTTCTTGGACAAATTTCTTCCACCATGCTCTTCTTAAATTTTCTTTTAATTCTCTTCCTAATGGTCCATAATCCCAAGTGTTAGCAAGACCACCGTATATCTCACTCCCTTGGAATATATATCCATATTGCTTACAATAATTAACTAATTCTTCTTGTGTAACTTTACTCATTTTATCTCACCATTTCCTTTTCTTTCTTATCTTTAATTAATTCATTTATATATTCTATATAACTATCTTTATTTTCATCTTCACTTTTATATATTTCTTTGGATATTTCATATAGAAATTCTACATCTAATGTTTCTAAAAATAGTTGTAACATATTCTTGTCTTCTACTAAAACATGTAATTTATTATATAATCTTCTTAATATATGAGCTTCGGCTGTTACTATACCATTTACATAATATAAACTATTTTTACTTTCAATTTCTTGTATTTTGTCTATTATTTCTTTAATCTCTTTATCCATTAAAACATACCTTTTTATATTACTTATTGTTACATCGCTTAACATTACTACACCTCCCCTAAATTAAAAAACTCTAAAAGAAACTATAGGGACGAAATATATTCGCGGTTCCACCCTACTTATTTCTTCTAGAGAAATCACCTTAATTCTTATATAGCTCCAGATTTGCCAAGTCCTTCATCGCTTGTATGTGTATTATTATAAACTATAATTTAGGTTTATGCAAGTTTAATGTTAACTATTACTAAACTACAAAATAATTATATAATATAATTTATATGTATTTTGTTATATCTTAGTATTCAATGATAGTTTTATCTTTTTTTAGAATTGTCATCAAGACTTGCATTATAACCAGTAATAAGAGCTGAGGCACTATCTAAGTTTTTAATTTGACCACTTGATACTTTTTTATCTGCTTTTGATACAATTACACCTTCAGGGTATATACTACGACTTATTGATACTGGACCCATTTTGTTTCTATTTGAACTTCCAATTAGAATACTTTTAGATTGTTCTGATAAATTTTCAACTAGCTGAAAATTTTTAAGTTCCATTTCATTATCTGGCGTATCATTAAACGTTCTTACTGGTAAAGGGAACATATGATGAACTATTCCATCTATTATTATTTTAGAATCATTTAAAGTTTCAAAAATTTCAGGATACCATTTATTAGCATTTATTACTGCTTCTATTGGATGCCTAAAACCATGTTTATTGAAAAAACTATTAACTTTTGCCGCTTCATTATTTTGCCATGGTAAAGTATACAAGTCATGCAACATAGCTATTTTGATAGCTAAATACATATCAAAATTACCATTGTTATGTTTATATTTTTTAGATAATAAAAATGTTACAACAGCATCTTCCAAAATGTGTTCTCCAAGAGTAATTTCACCATGATGTTGAAACTCATTAGTCATTCTCTTTTGAAATTCATCGTGTTTAAATATGTTAAGTATAATATTAAGTAATTCCTCTTTTTCATCTGTAGATAGCTTATATTTATTTAATATAGTATGAAGTTTTTTTATATTTTCTTTTTCAATAGACATAAAATTTTCCTTTCTAGTGTTTACAGTAATATTATAACATATTTTTATAAAAAATCTTAGTTTTAATATTAATTTTTTACTCGGCCGTTTTTTAAAAAACAGTTATTGTTACAATAAATACCCTAATTTATTAAGTTCAAGTAGAGTAATAATAGATAAATCTTTTTGTTTTAATTTTGAAATTTCGTAAAAATCTGCACCTAAAGAATCATCGTTTTTATTATCTATTTTTATATCCAATTTTATATTTTCAGAATAATCAATTACTTTAAAAAATATTCCTGTATGATGCACTTTGATTATATCATCATTAAATTGCCAATCAAATGCAACTGAATCAGCATCAAATAATTCATATTCTTTTGCTTCAATTCCAACTTCTTCTTTAAGTTCTCTTTTTAATGCTTCAACTGGTGTTTCGCCAAATTCAATTGTTCCTCCAGGCAAATCTAATGTGCCATCATATGGGCCACCATGTTTTTTTATTAATAATATTTTCTCATCTTTAATTATTAAAGCATACGCTCCTAAATGTTTAAATTCTTTCATATTGTAAATATCCTTTTTATAGCTGTTTGATTTTAATATTACTTTATATATTCACCTTTTAAAATTGAGTAAACTATCAAATCATTTCTTTTATTATTTTTATCAAATATACGACTTCTTAATTTTCCTTCGTATTTCATTCCTGATTTTTCCATTACCTTGCCAGAAGCTGGATTATTTTCTAAATATTCTGCCCAAATTGTATCTGCTTCGCATTCTTCAAATAAATATCTTATAACTTCTCTTGTTGCTTCAGTCATTATTCCTTGGTTCCAATATTTATCTGATAGACAATATCCTATCTCGCATGTGCCAAAACTTAGAAATTTTTTGGAAACATCAATGGTACCAATAACTTCATGGTTTACTTTTAATTCTATAATCCATCTAAATGTTTTTTCATCATATTCTTCCATCCACTTAGAATAAAGTAATTTTGTTTCTTCTTCACTATTATGTTTAGTCCATGTTACATATTTATCTATAGCATCAGAATTGCACCAGTTTTTAAAAGCTTGTTTATAATCATCCTCATTTATTTTTCTTAAAATTAGTCTTTTTGTTTCTAAAGTTTTTGTACCTAAAAATTTCATATATATTACTCCTTTTTATCTAGCCCATGCTATGTTATTTTTAACACTATCTAATATTATTAACATTTCTTTAACTAAATCTTTTATCGATTCATACACATTATCATCTTCTAATAAATATGTTAAATCATCATAAATTAAAGATAAAGTATCCTCTTCACAAAGCATTAATCTAGAAAGTACATTCATTACAGAGATAACCATTAAAGCATATTCATTGTTATTTTCTTTAAAGCGTTCTGTAGCAGAAGATATAAAATTAAAATTATCAGTAGATTCTAATACTAATATAGTTTTATCTACATACTTGTATGCTGGAAGTTCACTGGTACGATAATTATTTGCTTCTAAACTTACATTAGTAGTGGCATTTTCAAGTAGAAAATCATATTCATTTGTAGAATTTAAAAATATTAAATTGTATTTGTAAAATATTAAATCTTTTCTTATATCACTATAATATTCATTATTAATCATTCGACTTAAAAATGAAAATATTATTTTGTTTATATCAGATTTTAAAGTTTCAGCATAACTAATTAAATCATCACCAAGCATTAACTCTAGTAAGTTTACTAGTCTAAAATAGTATGCATTATTTATAAAACCTAATGCGATAGCTTTCCCATTTAGTTTATTGAAGTTATCTTTTTTTACTTGTTGTAATAATTTATATATTTCTTTACTATCTAAAGTTTTTAGTAAATTCATCTCATCTTTTGTTAAGCTATTTATTATTTGTTTATAATAATTATATTCTTCACAATCAAACTGATTATTTATTTCTAATTCTGCTAATTTTATATAATATGTTTCTATTTTTTCTTCTACTTTGTATAAACACTCTAATACTTTCATCATAACCCACCTAAACTAAATTTATATTAACACATAAAAAAGAAGAAAGCTACTATTCTTGTTCACTTTCTTCTAACATATCATCTAAAGTTATTGGTGTTTCTTCTGTTTCTTCAATAGATTCTAGTTCTGGAGTTTCAGCTTTTTCAACTTCTTCTCCTTCTTCTAGTAATTTATCTTCTAAGAATTCAGATGCATCATCTTCCATAAATTCTTTTTCAAGATATAAATCAATGTCACTATATTCTTTAGCACCTGTTCCAGCTGGAATAAGTTTACCAATAATAACATTTTCTTTTAATCCTCGTAAGTAATCTACTTTACCTTTAATAGCTGCATCTGTTAAAACTCTTGTAGTTTCTTGGAATGATGCTGCTGATAAGTAACTATCAGTTTCAAGTGATGATTTAGTAATACCTAGCATGATAGGACGACCTGTAGCTGGTATACCGCCTCTTAAAATAACTGGTTTATTACCTTCAGTAAAGTCATGAAGTGATACACTTAAACCTTCAACAAATTCTGTGTCTCCAGCATCAACGATACGAACTTTATTAATCATACGTTTAACAATTATTTCAACGTGTTTATCATTAATATCAACACCTTGAAGTTTATATACAGCTTGAATTTCTTTTAAGATGTATTCTTGCGCTGTAAGTGGGTCTGTAACTGCAAGTAATTCTTTAGGAGCAATTGATCCTTCAGTTAATTTTTGACCTGCTACTACAGTATCTCCAACTTCTACACGAAGTTTAGTATTGTAATTTGTTATATGTTCACGAACACCAGCTTCATTTTCTACAACAACTTTGTGTTTTCCACCTTGGTCTTCGATATGAATTACTTTACCATTAATTTCTGCTACAGTAGATTTGTATTTTGGAGTACGTGCTTCAAATAATTCTTCAACACGAGGAAGACCTTGAGTGATATCGTCTCCACCTGCTACACCACCTGTATGGAATGTACGCATTGTAAGTTGTGTTCCTGGTTCACCGATTGATTGAGCAGCCATAATACCTACAGCTTCGCCTGTTTCAACTAAGTTACCAGTAGCTAAGTTTCTACCATAACATTTTTGACAAACACCATTTTGTGTTTTACATGTAAGTACACTTCTAATTTCAACTTTCTTAATTCCTGCTTTAACAATTTTAGCAACAATATTTTCAGTAATCATTTCATCTTTTTCAACTATTACTTCTTTAGTTTCCGGATGAATTACTTTCTTAGAAGTATATCTTCCTAAAATACGTTCAGAAAGAGATTCAATTACTGCGCCATCTTTGTCATTTACTAAATCGTAAACTTCAACACCAGCGATAGAACCACAATCAAATTCTTTAACAATGATATCTTGAGCAACGTCAACTAAACGACGAGTTAAGTATCCTGAATCTGCTGTACGTAACGCAGTATCTGCTGAACCTTTTCTTGAACCATGTGTTGATAAGAAGAATTCAGATACATCTAGACCTTCAATGAAGCATGATGTAATTGGAATTTCTACTGTAGATCCATCTGGTTTAGCCATTAATCCACGCATACCTGCAAGTTGTGTAAAGTTTGAAATAGATCCACGTGCATTTGAGTTCATCATCATGAATATTGGGTTATCAAAATCATTTGCTGATATAGCTTGTAATTCTTTTTTTACCTCATCATTTGCTTGTGACCAAATTTCAATAACACTATTATAACGTTCTTCATCAGTAATTAAACCACGTTTGAATTGTTTATTAACTTTTTCAACTTTTTCTTTAGCTGCGGCAATAATTTCGCCTTTGTTTTTACTACGAACGATATCAGATACTGATACTGTTATACCTGCTACTGTAGAATATTTAAATCCTAGGTCTTTTAATTTATCAAGCATAACTGATGTTTCAGTAGTTTTATATCTTTTAAATACTTGAGCAATTAACCATTCTAATGTTTTCTTAACAAATGGTTTAGGTACTTCTATATTAGATATTTCTTCTGGTATATTTTTACCCATTTCAATGAAATATTTATTAGGAGTTATTCCTTCAATATTTTCTTTTGTTCCTTCATTTACAAATGGGAAGGAATCAGGAAGAATCTCATTAAATATAATTTTACCAACAGTTGTAACTAAATATTTATCTTGTTGTTCTTCTGTAAATAATTTATATTTAAATGATTTAACTGGAATAGCTATTCTTGTATGCAGAGTTATTTCTCTTCTATCATAAGCCATTAATGCTTCATTTGTATTTTTATAAACTTTACCTTCGTTTTCTTCACCTGGTTTTTCAATAGTTAGGTAACAGTTACCTAAAACCATGTCTTGTGAAGGAGTAACGATTGGTTTACCATCTTTTGGATTTAAGATATTTGAAGCTGATAACATTAAAATTCTAGCTTCAGCTTTAGCTTCTTCTGAAAGTGGAATATGAACCGCCATTTGGTCACCATCGAAGTCAGCATTAAATCCTGTACAAACTAGTGGGTGTAAACGAATTGCTTTTCCACCAACTAATTTTGGTTCAAATGCTTGAATACCTAAACGGTGTAATGTTGGGGCACGGTTTAATAATACTGGATGTTCTGTAATAACATCTTCAACTATATCCCAAACTTGTTCATCACGAGCATCTATTAACTTTTTAGCTCCTTTAATATTGTGAGCAAGTCCTCTTTCAACTAAGCCATGAATGACATGTGGTTTAAATAATTCTAAAGCCATTTCTTTAGGAATTCCACATTGATACATTTTAAGGTTTGGTCCTACTACGATAACTGAACGACCAGAATAGTCAACACGTTTACCTAGTAAGTTTTGACGGAAACGTCCTTGTTTACCTTTTAACATACTTGATAAACTCTTTAAAGGCCTATTTCCAGCAGCAGTAATACTTCTTCCACGACGTCCATTATCAAATAATGAATCTACTGCTTCTTGAAGCATACGTTTTTCATTTTGAACGATAATTGTAGGTGCACCTAATTCTAATAATTTTTTTAAACGATTATTACGGTTAATAATACGACGATATAAATCATTTAAGTCACTAGTTGCAAATCTACCACCATCAAGTTGAATCATTGGACGAAGTTCTGGAGGTATTACAGGAAGTACATCTAAAATCATCCATTCAGGTCTATTTCCAGATTCTTGGAAAGATACTAAACAATCAAGTCTTTTAACTAAACGAATTCTTTTTTGTCCAGTAGCAGTTTCAAGTTCTTCTCTTAAATCTTCAACTTCTTTATCAATATCAACACTAGCAAGTAATTCTTTAATTGCTTCTGCACCCATACCTACTTTGAAAGAACTTCCATATTTTTCGTAGTATGCACGATACTCTTTATCAGATAAAGTTTGTTTCTTTTCTAAAGGGGCATTTCCAGGTTCAATAACTACATAACTTACAAAGTATAATACTTCTTCTAAGTCACGAGGAGACATATCTAAAACTAATCCCATTTTAGATGGTACACCTTTAAAGAACCAAATGTGTGAGCATGGAGCAGCAAGTTCAATGTGCCCCATTCTCTCACGACGTACACGTGCTTTTGTAACTTCTACGCCACATCTATCACATATTACATTTTTATATCTAAGTCTCTTGTATTTTCCACAAGAACATTCATAATCTTTAGTTGGGCCAAAGATTTTTTCACAGAATAATCCACCGCGTTCAGGTTTTAAAGTACGGTAATTGATAGTTTCTGGTTTTTCAACTTCACCATATGACCAACTTCTAATTTTTTCTGGTGATGCAATACCTATTTTAATACCTTTAAAATTATTAACATCTATCATTTATTACACCTCTTCCCCATTTTCTTCAGATTCTTCTATTTCTTCAAATGTTTCTTCTTCAAAATCTTCATCATCTAGTTCTTCATCGTCATAATCTTCTAAAGGCATGTCTTCTTCAGTTTCACCTTTAATTTCGATTTCACCATTTACGATACTAGCTTCTGCATCGATTTCTTCTATTTTAAGAGTTTCCTCTTTTTCTTCTTCTTCCTCTAATTCTTTAAATTCTAATACATTATCATCTTTATCAATGATTTGCATGTCTAAACCTAAAGCTTGGAATTCTTTAATTAATACACGGAATGATTCTGGTACACCAGCTTGGTTAACTGTTTTACCTTTAACTAAAGCTTCATATACTTTAACACGTCCAATAATATCATCGGCTTTAACTGTTAAGATTTCTTGTAATACATGAGCAGCACCATAAGCATATAATGCCCAAACTTCCATTTCTCCGAAACGTTGTCCACCGAATTGTGCTTTACCACCTAAAGGTTGTTGTGTTACAAGTGAGTAAGGTCCAGTTGCACGAGCATGTAATTTATCATCAACCATGTGATGTAATTTTAACATGTACATTACACCAACACTGATTCTGTTATCAAATGGTTCTCCAGTACGTCCATTATAAAGTACTGTTTTACCGTCTGCTTCCATTCCAGCTGAAGCCATTTCTTCTTGAATGTCTTCCCAAGTAGCTGAATCAAATACTGGAGTAGCATAATGACATCCTTGAAGTTTACCTGCCATACCTAAGTGTAATTCTAAGATTTGTCCAATGTTCATACGAGATGGAACACCTAAAGGATTAAGCATTACATCTACTGGTTTACCATTTGGTAAATATGGCATGTCTTCTTCTGGTAATACTAATGATATAACACCTTTATTACCATGACGTCCAGACATTTTATCTCCTACTTGAATTTTACGTTTTTGAATAATGTATACACGGATTATTTTTGATACACCTGCAGGTAATTCATCACTATTTTCTTTAGTATAAATCTTAACATCATGAACTATACCAGCTGCACCATGTTCAACACGAAGTGATGTATCTCTTACTTCACGAGTTTTTTCGCCAAATATTGCATGTAATAATTTTTCTTCACTTGTTAATTCTTGCATTCCTTTTGGTGTAACTTTACCAACTAGGATATCGCCTTCTTTAACTTCAGTACCAATTCTTACAATACCATTTGAATCTAAGTTCTTACGAGCTTCTTCACCTACATTTGGAATATCTCTTGTTATCTCTTCAGGGCCAAGTTTAGTATCACGACAATCAATATCATAGTGATCAATGTGTAGTGATGTATAAACATCGTCCTTAACTAATTTTTCATTTAATATAACAGCGTCTTCATAGTTATAACCATTAAATGTCATGAATGCTACTGTCATGTTTTTACCTAATGCAAGTTCACCTTTTTCTGTAGATGGTCCATCAGCGATAACCATACCACGATGTACTTTATCACCCTTTTTAACAAGTGGATGATGATTTAGGGCAGTTGATGCATTAGTTCTTTCGAAATCTGCTAAGTAGTAAGTATCTTTACCACCTGCATTTTTAACAATAATCTTTTTAGAATCAGCATATTCAACTATACCATCAGCTTTACATACTACAGTAGAGCCTGAATCTCTTGCTGCAATATTTTCAACACCAGTACCAACGATTGGTGCTTCACTAACTAGTAGTGGAACTGCTTGACGTTGCATGTTTGCACCCATTAGTGTACGGTTAGCATCATCGTATTCAAGGAACGGAATACAACTTGTTGTAATTGCAACGATTTGACTTGGAGCAACGTCTACAAAGTTAACATTTTCACGTTTAACCATAACGTTGTCACCATTTAAACGACATAAAATTTCTTCATTTTCTATTTTATTATCTTTATCTAATTTAACTGTTGCTTGAGAAATGTAATAATCAAGTTCTTCATCAGCAGTCATGTATACAATTTCATCAGTTACGACTGCATCTTTTACTTTACGATATGGAGTCATGATAAATCCATATTCATTAATCTTCGCATATCCTGCTAAAGATGTGATAAGACCGATATTTTGTCCTTCTGGAGATTCGATTGGACAAATACGACCATAGTGTGATGCGTTAACGTCACGTACGTCCATACCTGCCCTGTCCCTTGATAATCCGCCTGGGCCAAGAGATGATAAACGTCTTTTATCTGTTAATTCTGCGATTGGATTAATTTGATCCATGAATTTTGATAATTGCGAAGAACCAAAGAATTCTTTTAAAGCTGCAGTTACAGGTCTTATATTAATTAATGTTTTAGGAGTAACTGTATCTAACTCTTGAGTAGTCATTCTTTCACGAATAACTCTTTCCATACGAGCCATACCAGTTCTAAATACATTTTGAATTAATTCTCCAACTTGACGAACACGTCTATTTCCTAAGTTGTCAATTTCATCAGTTAAGCCTATATTATCATGTAAATTTAAATAATATGAAACTGATGCATATACATCTGGAATAGTTAGACGTCTTACATCTGTAGATGGGTCATTACCTATAATTTTTATAACGCGTTCTGGATTTTCTTTATCGTAAACTAGAACTTCTTGAATCATATCATATTCATCTAATTCTTCATTAATAATAGTTTTCTTTAAATTATATCCATTTGCAAAAATCGGTTTAATAGAATCTAATATTTCTTTTGTTACTACTGTTCCTTTTTTAACTACTACGTTCTTACCATCTTTGATATCTTCTGCTAAAGTACATCCAAGTAATCTATCTACAACATTTAATTTTTTATTAAATTTGTAACGACCTACTTTAGCTAAATCATAACGGAATCTATCAAAGAATCTTGTTACTAATTGATTTTTACTACTATCTAATGTAGCAGGTTCTCCAGGACGTAACTTTTCATAGATTTCAATTAATGCTTCATCAGTATTTCTTGTACTATCTTTTTCAATTGTGTTTGTAATATAATCATTTTCACCAAATACGTCATAAATGTCTTCATCACTAGATAAACCTAAAGCTCTTAAGAATGTTGTAATAGGCACTTTTCTTGTTCTATCAATTCTTACATACATAATATTACGAGCATCAACTTCATACTCTAACCATGTACCTTTATTAGGTATTATTTCACCAGTGATAACACGACGTCCATTTTTATCTATTTCTCTT
This sequence comes from Bacillota bacterium, assembly GCA_015059425.1. Classification (GTDB taxonomy): domain Bacteria; phylum Bacillota_I; class Bacilli_A; order RF39; family UBA660; genus Caccenecus. The sequence continues at coordinate 161,081 of SVAM01000001.1, forward strand.
TTAAAGTAAATAGATGGACTTCTTACTAATTGTGAAACAATAACACGTTCTGCTCCATTTATAATAAATGTTCCAGAATCAGTCATTAATGGCATATCGCCTAAGAATATTTCTTGTTCTTTTACTTCACCAGTTTCGTGAATAAATACTCTTGCTTGAACCTTTAATGGTGCTGCATAATTTACCATTCTTTCTTTAGCTTCTTTAATAGAATATCTAGGTACATCAAAAGAATATTCGCCGAATTCTAACGAAATATTACCAGTAAATGATTCAACTGGGAATAAGTCCTCAAATACTTCTTTGATTCCTACTTCTAAAAAATCTTGATAGCTCTTTTTTTGAATTTCAAGTAAGTCTTGCAACTCCATAGTGTTACGACTTCTAGAGAAGGTTCTTCTTTCTCTATGGTCTCCAAATTTTTCAACTTTATAAGCCACGATTTCACCCCAATATCTAATATTTTAGTGCTTAATTTTTAGAAAAAAACAAATACGTCACCAATTTAAAATTATAATATTTAAATTATCTTATGTCAATTCTTTTTTGCCATAAAAATATAAAAACCTTTGCTTTTTTCCATTATATCTATTTTATAAAGAGCATTTAGCTCATTTATAACACTTTTTGCTCCTTGATCTTTTCTTATTACTGCCCAAAGTTCACCATCATCATTCAAATAGTTAATAGCATCTTTAAGAATTGTTAATACTACTTTTTTACCTGCTCTAATTGGTGGATTAGTAATAATTAAATCAAACTTTTCAGTAACTCTCTCATATATGTTACTCTCCCTAAATTCAACATTAACTCCATTTAATTTGGCATTATCTTGTGCTAGTTTTAATGCCCTTTTATTTACATCTACTCCAATACCTGGAATATTTAATTTTTTAGATAACACTATACTTATAAAACCATAACCACAACCAACATCTAAAAAATTATTTATATCTTTTTTATTTTTTAAATATGTATCAACAAGTAATCTACTTCCATAATCTATTTTATCTTTTGAAAATACTCCATTATCACTTATAAATTCATAACAAAGAGAATCATAGTTATACTTTATGATTCTTCTTTCGCTTTTTAAATTATCATTATTAGAAAAATATTGATTCAAAGACATGCACCCTTTTTGTTAAGTACTTTTAGTATATCAAATATAGAAAAATAGTCAAGTATTTCCTGACTATTTAACCTTCTTTATTTATACTTTTATATTTGATTAGACCTATAATTCCTATCATAAATAATAGTAGTACTGCAGCTAATAAAATATAATCTAAAAAACTATTGTTTTCATCATCAGAGTTAGTATTATTATTTATAAATTTACAATAGCAATCTTCACTATTTGGATTAATTAACTCTTCATTTTCACTGCATATCAACTGACATTTATTTTGATTTTCACTTTCTAAAGAATTTTTTTTATCTTTTATTTTTAAATATATATCCGGGAAATTCCCATTAACCATATTCCATGAATAAATATTATTTTTTACGTTATTAGCATTATGTTTTACTACATCATAATCATCAACAGTAACATTTACGTTCAAATTAAGTACATCAGTGTAATCATAAGATTGACACAAAAAACCACTTGCTTGAAAAATAATTTCATTACTTTCATTAGTAACTATGTTTGAATTTTCAAAACATCCCTCAAATGCTTTGGAATAAGAATATATAATGTTGTCATCATAAATATATTTTAATGTGATAGTTCTAATATTATCATCGAAAGAAATATCATAAAATTTATCAATAGTGCCAAAATAGGGAGTAATACTGCTATTTTTATTACTATTATAATATTCAATTTCGTCTTCGTTATTCAAAGCTTGTAATTTAATAACTTCTTCTATATTATCCTTATTAATATTAATATTATATTCCGCACTACAACCACACACTCCCAATAATACAATTAACATTATTATTCTTTTCATACTTGCTCCTCATAATCTATTAAATAAATAAATCCTAGTAATGGTCTACATCCACTTCTATAATTTAAAACTTCCTCTTTCGTCCACATTTTTGAGCTAAAACAAGCGGTACTATCACAACTATCATTTTTCCAACCATCGGATAACCAAACAGATGTCCAATTACCATTTTCATCATAGTATACATCTTCTATAATTCCAACATGCCCGCAATTATGATATTCACCACAAGCAGTATTAGAGCTTCCGCCAAATACTACAATAGAGCCTACTTTAGGAACATCGCTAGAATAACTTAAGCCCACACTTCCTAAAGCTTTATTTTGAGCCCACCAATCACCTGCATTACCTGATAGTCGATTCAAAATATTAATTGTAGAATTATATTCTTCCTGGGTAAGCGCATTTTTAACTAGAGCAGTAGCTAATATTTCTTTCGCTCTACCATGTGCATACCAAGTACATTGTCCTATATAGGCTTTTTTACTTCTATAAAAAATATTATCTTCAAACCAATAAGATTGAGAAGTTATACCTGTTCTTTCAGTACGTATTTCAAACCAATCTAAACTAGCAATCATGGTACTTATGCCTGATCCTGCATTCATAGAAGCTAAACTATAATCAAAATAAAACTCATCCAATATTTGTTTATAATCATAACCTACTGTTTCTAAATACCAAGCTCCTACTTGACTTAAGCCATAACAATGACCGTTTTGGTTAGTCAAATCTAAACCATTCCAATAGTTCCCACTGCTATTATAACGATTCATCGTAAATACATTTTCTTCATAAGTATTGTCTGGACCAACTTTATAAAAAGTTGTTGTACATGAAGAATCAGTACAATTTATAGGCGTACAAGCTGGAAAAGCAGGCCAATCCCTTTTACCATCTGAATAAGAAGCAAAATACGTAGACAGCAAATTAGTTGAATCTTCACTATCTACCATAATAATACCTTTAGTTGCTTCAGCTGCTGCTAATCCTATCTCACTAGGTTCTCTGTAAACTTGCTTATTTTGACTATTTTCAATAGTTGTTGTACAAAAATTTGTATTTTTAATAGCATATGTTCTAGCAATAACTGCTTGAGCTTTTGCAGCTTCTGGAGAATCAGAACGCCCACTTTCTGCTGTAACTACTCCTGCTACATATTGTTCAAAATCAAGAGTAGTTTCTATATCTGTATCAGGGTCCACTATTGTTATTGTATCACAACTTATGTATGTAGAAAGTAATGCTCCTCCTTCATTTGATGCTTGAACCCCTCCGCCTAAAATTACAAATAATATTAAAACAAAAAATGCGATTCCACTACAACTTGCTATAATCATTAATTTGTGTTTTTGAAAATAAGTTTTAGCTAAGTTGCCCATTATATCACCTGAACTACTTGAGCTAGAACTTCCATTATTGCCACTATCATTATTTAAAATGTTATTAGTTAAACCGTTACTGTTTGAGGTGGTAGCAGTATTAGTATTTTCCGTAGGTAATTCTTCTTTTGGTAAACTTTCCCCAACATTAATATTATTACCACTCATATTTGAACTTAACATAGCTTGATTAAATCCAGTATTACTACTTCTATTACCTAATCCATTTGGGGTTGCTGGTGTACTTGGACTTGCATTTGTAAATTTATTTTGTCCACCTTTACTTCCTCCGATTGCACTTATAGCATTAGATGCTCCATCAATCATGCCACTATTATCTAATTTCTTGGCTGCGTTTTTTGCTAAAGGATTTTTATTAACTACGTTCGCAACATCATTAATTTTTTGATCAATTGCATTTCCTATTACAGGCATATTTTTTGCCGCATCATATACTTTACTACCTACACCTGGAGCAAAATATTCTGCTGCACCTTTGGCAGCAGTATCAACTAATTTTTTTGTAGAATCTGTTTGATTATTGTGAACATTATTATTGTTTAGATTATTCGTGTTCGTAAAGCTTTGAGGATTAATCCCAGAATTATTATTTGTAGTACCTATTTCATTATTATTTTCTAAATTGTTATTTTCTGGCATAGACTTCACCCTCTTTTACTCTTTAAATTATAACATAAAGAAAAAGAAAAAAAAAGGATATAAGTAAGACACTATTTTAAAGTTTTAACATAAATTAATAGTGAGAATACATGAAAGGGTGAATAATATATGAATAACTGTGATAATAACACTAGTGGCAACTGCGTAAATGAAATTTTAAGTGTAATTTTAGTTCTTCAACAAAATGCTTGTCCAGAATCATGCTTAGATGCGTGTGATAGACCTGTTTTAGGTGGTGGCCCTAATTGTTTAATTTGTAATACTAGACCAGTTATGCTTTATACTTGCTGTGGAAATGGTACTCCTTGGAGTATGCCAACTACTAAAGATACTACTATAACTTGTACAGGTACAACTTCTAGTGAATGTTCAAGTGTATTTAGAGTAGAAAAGATTGAAGGAAATTGTGCTACTTTTAGAGTTTTAACTGATAATCCAGATCCAACAAGCTTAAATCCATACATTGCAACTAATTCTTTCTTCACTATGTCAACTGATTGTTTATGTGCTATAAGATGTCTATCTGATACTTTTGTGGATTGTGTTTGTTAAATTATTTAAGCCTCATTAAAGAGGCTTTTTTAATTAAATAAAAAAATCCTTAAAAAGGATTAATAATCTATTGGTACGAATAAATAGTATATCCGAAACTTAAGTAATCAGTTAATAAATAACCAATCTCTATAAACATAATACCATACTTTTTACTAAATTAAAATATTTTTTTATTTAATGTGATCATATCTATTTTTTAATACTCTAACTAGCTTTTTATGTAATTGTTGTTCTAATGTTTCTTCATTATTCTTTGTTAGTGTTCCGTTAAAACATAATTCTTGAGCTCTATCGTTATATAAACCTGAAACTATTTCAGTTAATTCCCAACCATATTTATTAATAATTGGCCTAAACATTTCTAATTTATAATCTGTTAATGTTATAAGTGGTTTAGTTGTACCTAACCATCTCATTGATTCTTCAACTATTGCTGTTCCTATTCCTAAACCTCTACATTTATCAGAAACATATAATGTACATATTTTTTGTTCTTCTTCATCTCTTTTTAGACAAGCCATTGAAATTATTTCATCATCATCTTCTGGATTTCTAACAAATAATATATTTCGTTCATCTCCATTTATAGTTGCAGGTAATTGTTTAGTAAAATACCACTCTTTATGTTTTGGGTAATCATCGCAAATAAAATCTATTATCATATAAATTTTTGTAGCAAGTATCATAAACTCTTCTTCTGTGACATTGCCTACATAATTTTTTAAACTTTCAATATTTTTCATTTCAGTTTCCCCTCTTTAAAATTGCCATTTATAATACCACTTTTTGCTATATTTGTCAATTTGTGATATATTTGGATAGTGTAAAATGGTTTCGGATAGACAAAAAAAGAAAGACCCGTTATAATAGTTAATCGCAAAAAAATAACCAAAACGGAGGTCTTTCTATGAATATAATATCACAAAAATATGTAAATTTGTTAAAAAATCGTATAAAAGAAAAAATTTCTTCACTATCTGATGAACTTGTAGATTATTTAATTAATAATTTATTTAATATTGATGACAATATATATCTTAATTTTATAAGTAAAATACAAGAGTTTTCATTCGATATTATTAGAAATATTATAACTGAAGTATTTGAAGAATTAGACTGTAATTTTAAAAATTCACAAGATAGAATCAAACAATATAATGTCAACAAATCTAACGTTAGTCGAACAATTATAACCATTGTTGGTGAAATTACTTTTCAAAGAACATATTACGAATCTAAGGATAGATTAAAAAAATTCTTTTTTATTGATGAAACATTTCATCTACCCAAATATGATCATTATGATCCTATTATAAAGGCCCTAGCTATTGACTTATCATTTGATACGAATCAATTAAAAGCAGGCCAAATTGTTGGAGAATCAATCACTACTATTAAAAATATATCAACAGATATTAGAAAAAAATACTCTATTCCAAGACAATCTATTAACAACTGGATTAACGAATGGAATAATTCGAAGATTATATATAATTTAATTGATAATACACCTGATACTTTATATGTTATGGCAGATGAAAAATTCATAGGATGTCAGGATTTAGATAATGATTTAATGGCTAAATGTTTTGTTATATTTGAGGGATTAGAAAAAGATGGTAAAAATAGAAATAAGCTTGTAAATAGAATGGTGATTTCTAAATATTCAAGCAGTCCTTGGCCTGAAGTTGTTGATATTATTGGTCAAAAATATGATTTTCAAAAAATTAAACATATTGTTTTATTGGGAGATGGAGCAAAATGGATTAAATCAGGTATTAACGAACTTAAAATGGAACCACATTGCGAGGTATCATTCAAACTATGTACATTTCACTTTAAACAAGCTATTCACAGGATAACAACAGATGAAACAATAAGAAAAGAATTAATAAACTCATTCTTTAAAGATACAAAAAGTGAATTTAAAAATAAAATTGAAAGCATAAAAATAACCTCCCCTGATAGAACAGAAAAAATTGAAAAAAATGAAAACTATATTCTTAATAATTATAATTCAATAAAATATGAAGTAGAAAATAATATTGGTTCATCAATGGAATCACATATTTCACATTGTATAGCTAATATGTTCTCATCAAGACCAAAAGGATATTCATCTAAAAATATAAATAAATATTTAGAAATAAACGATTATAAAAATAACTATTTAAATATATTTAACCTATACCTAGAAAGTTATGAAAATACAGAACAAAAAGAAATTAATAAAGAAGATATAAATTATGGAATATTTGAAAAAAAAGGAAGTAATATGCCAATTATAAATAACACACAAAACATCAGTCTAAGAAATAGTTTAATTACATTACGAGGTATATAAGCTTAAGTACAGCTATGTACTTAAGCAAAATCATAATTATAATCAATTAATTTTGTCAATGGTCAAGATAAACTCACTAGTGTTCGCCATTGACAAAAAAAGAACTACGATTAACGTAATTCTATATAACGAGATAAAATTGTTATTTTATCCGAAACTTCTTGACACTAACTATATTTGTCAATTTGTGATATAATACTTTCACAGGAGGGGATGAAATGGATAAAGATCGTAGAAATAGAATTGCTATTATTTCAATAATGTCATATTATGCAAGACAAATATTTGATGAAACTAAACTTTATGAATTTAGAAAATCACCATTAAGAGATGAATTGCTTAATAAAAAAATTTATGTATATTCTGCAAAAGAAGATAAAGCAATTATTGGATATTTTAAAGTAAGTGATATTTTAAATGGCAATACAGATAAAATATTAAGAGCTACAGGATATGACAAAAGACATGATGGTCATGAAATTGTTGAATATTATGGAAAAAATAATCCTAATTGTTTTGCTCTTCATTTGTATGATGTTACCGAATTTGAAGAATATTTAACATTAAGAGATATGAGAAGCATTTCAAAAAATGCTGATATGCCACAATACATCAAATTTATTTATGATAATGATCCATTATATGAGGTTATTAAAGAATGGGATGAAGCATTTAGCTTAGATGGCAATTTATGTGATAATCCTAGTAAAACAAAACAAATGATATTACAAAAAGCTAGAATGAAAGGAAGAAAATAATATGGAACATGAAATGAAATTACAACCTGAGTATTATAATTTTATACTTAATGGTACAAAAAGAATCGAAATTAGACTTTTCGATGAAAAAAGACAGCAAATTAAAATTGGAGATACTATCAAATTTTTAAAAGAACCTGATTTGAATGAGTCATTTAATGCTAAGGTTACTGGTTTATTAAGATATAATTCTTTTGAAGATATGTTTAAAGATTTTGATATTTCTATTTTATCTGATAAATCTATGACAAAAGAAGAATTAATTGGTGTTCTTGAACAATTTTATACAAAAGAAAAACAAGAACAATATGGTGTTTTAGGAATTAGAATTGAATTAGTATAAAAGATGGTAATGAGTTTATTTCTCAAAGCCATCTTTTTCTTTGTTTAAATCTAAATTCTTAATATCGTCATCATCTAAAACCTCGTCTTCATACATATCATTAACAACATCAATATATTTATCATCTTTATCATACCAATTATGAAGTTTACTATATAAGAATGATATTAATTTATCAAATTTATCTTTCCAATATTCTATAGTATTTCTCAAACTACTTATTTTAGATTTTAAGAAAGAAATTTCATTATCTTTTTCTTTGATATTATTATTTAAAGTTTTAACTCTTAAAGTAAGTGCTGTATTATTTTCAGTAAGTGTTTTAATTGTTTTATCTTTTTCTTTAAATTGTTCATCGACATTAGTTAAGGTATTGGATAAGTTTTGAATTTTATCATATTCTT
>SVAM01000011.1 GCA_015059425.1 Bacillota bacterium
TACAATACAGAATATTATAATTCTATAATAATACAATATGGTAGTTTATTAGCAAAAGCTGGATATGAAATTATGATTGATACAGAACACTTTGATATAATTGATTATAATTCTTATGAATATGAAAAATATGTTGATGAATTATTAAGTAAACGACCAAAAAATTATAATAAGCTACAAGAAGAAGCTAAATTAACAGCGCTAAAAATAATAAAACTTTATAAAAGTAAAACATATCAAGACAAATCATTTCAAGATTATTTAGATTACACTATACCAAAATCAAAATATAATAAACGCGAAAGATTAATTATTGAAACAAATGCAGTTAGTCAATTAACTTATAAACATTATGATATTGATAATACAAATCCATTAGTTTTATCTAAATTTGCATAACATAGAACAATCGCTAGTACAGGATTGTTTTTTTGTATACTAATTTTTGACATAAAATATAATCATGCAATACTAAACTATTAAAAACTATGTTATAATTATAAATGAAAGTAAGGAGTGATAAAGTGATTACAACAATTTATTTGATAAGACATTCAGGACCATTTGTTGAAATAGATAATTACAGCAATGGTAATAAAGTTTTATGGTCTGAATTTAACAAAAATATGATTTTATCTCCCAAAGGAGAAGAAAATGCAAAAAGATTATGTAATGTAGAAGAATTAAAAAATATTAGTGAATTATATTCTTCTAATTCATCAAGAGCTATTGAAACTGCAAAATATCTTGCTGAATTAAATAACTTAAAAATAAAATTAGATGACAGAATAAATGAAAGAGAGTTTGGAGTAAAATTTTTTGATGAAATACCAGAAAATTTTGCAAAAGATTCGCTAGAAAATAAAGAACTAAAAGTTGGTAATGGTGAATCATTAAATGAATTAGATACAAGATTTAAAAATTTTATAAATGAGTTATTAAATAATAAAAAAAATAATATTGTTATTGTATTACACGGAATAATATTATTATCATACCTTAAAGCAATTTGTACTAATTTTACTTATGACGGAAAAAACTTTGAAATTAAATTTAATAATAATATTGTTTTAAATGGAAAACCAAACAATCCAAGTATTTATAAAATTCAATATGATGAAAATAAAACTGTAATCAATGTAGAACAAATTGAAATAATTAACTAAATAACTTTTATAATAAGGAGTGAAAAAATGATTACTACAATTTATTTAATGAGACATTCAATCCCATTTAAAGAACATAGAGGAACAACAAACACTAATGAAACAATATTAATAGAAAATGAAAAATCGCCATTAAGTATTGCTGGTGAGAAACTTGCGGAAGAAAAGTCTTTACAAGAAGAATTTAAAAATTTAGATATAGTTTATTCATCAAACTACGTAAGAGCTATGGCAACAGCTAAATATTTTGCAGGTGCTAATAATTTAAAAGTAAATATTGATGAAGTTTTTAATGAAAGAATACACGGTGTTGATAGTTGGAGCGATCTACCACAAGAATTTGAATTAAAACAATTTGATGATGAAAATTTTAAAGTTGGATATGGCGAAAGTCAAAAAGAAGTTCAAACTAGAATGTTTAACGGATTAATGAAAGTATTAAATGAAAATAAAGGAAAAAGAATTGCAATTATATCTCATTCTACTGCTATCGCTTTTCTATTAAAAAAATGGTGTGAAGTATTTTATGATAAAGAATATACATTTAATAATAAGGTTTTCTTTAATGGAAAATGGGAACATTTACAATCTTTTAAATTAGAGTTTAAAGATAATGAATTAATTAATATTGAAGTTATATAATTGGTAAAAAGGAAGTGTAGAAAATGAGTAAATATATCAAAGTGATGTTTGGAACTACAAGCGGAGCTGATAAGGATTTAGAATATAAAATTGGCGAAGTTAATATTGCTAACAACTGGAATCCAACAGCAGAAAAAGGAAGAGATTTTGGTGGATTTAATTATGCAACAGAAGATTGTATATTAAGGTGGCTACATAGAGGCGATTATGTTTATGATGTAGAAATACCAGAAGACGCAGAAAACATAAAACTTGAAGGCGCTACAACGATATACAGAACTAATAAAATTATAATTTCAAATCCTAGAAAAATTACAGATGAAATGGCCTATGATTTTTATAAAAAATCTAATATACCGGAATTATCATATTATAAAGCTTTAGCAGCTGTGTCTGTAATGGATTATAGAAATACCGCTATTCAGATTTTTAAAGATAAAGTTAATAAAGAAAATATTGATTTAGTCTTAGAAGAATGGAATGACTTTATGAGTAAAGGTGGTAGAAATGAAGCTAACGATACCGTAAAACTAATTAATGAATATTTATTAGAAGTTAAATCAGATTTATTAATTTCTATCAATACAGATAAAGATCCTTTTATCAAAGATATAACAGATGACAAAGTTATAAATATAACTGGTGAAAGTGGTAGCGGAAAATCTTATTTTAGTAATAAATATATAAATGATGACAATTACATAGTTATTGATACAGACTTAATTTTTGGAAATCGTCCAACTGATGATAAATATAATTTAGAATTAAGAGAATTATTTAAGGATAAAGAAAAAGATTATTTAATAAAAAACTTTGATGATTGCTATAATGAGATTTTGAATTATTTTAGTAATATTGATAAAACTATTGTAATTGATTCAGCACAATTTAGAAATATCAAAGACTATTCTATTTTAAAAGGTAAAATTATAGTTATGAGAACTTGTATTGATACTTGCTATAATAGATGCATTAACAGGTGGAAAGATATTACTGGAAATTATACAAATGAAGAATTAGAAAAATACTCTAATAAAAAATTAGGTATGTATAGTTGGTACAAATCTTTAAATAATTTTTTAGAAAATATTAATAATATATAATAAAAATGTTTCAAAATGAGACATTTTTTCTTTTTTTAGTATCACAAGACTAATACTATATGATTATTTTAATTTTTATGTTATAATTATATATGTAAAAGTAGGAATTATAAGGAGAATATTTATGGAATTATATAAAGGAAAAAATTGGGATATAATTTTTGGTGTATGGTGTCAGGATCACCCCGGATATTGTATTATTGGAAACGATAAAGAATCTTTAAGTGAACTAACATCTGAAGCTTGGGAAGAATTAGGAAAATTAGAAAAAGAACTAGAAAGAGTTTGTAAAAAAGTTTTTGGTGCAACTATGTTTAACTTTTGTTGTTTAATGAATAATGCTTATAGAGATAATACTAAACCACAAGTACATTATCATTTTGTACCAAGATATAAAGAACCTTTAATGTTATTTAATAAAAAATATGTTGATAGACATTTCGGCTATAATTTTTGGAAATGGAATTTAAGCAAATTTAAGTGTCAAAAAGATCCATATACAAAAGAAGAAAGAAAACAAATCTTTGAAATGATGAAAAATGAATTCAAAGTTGAAAATGTTAAATAAAAGAGGTGTTTGATATGAGTTTAAAACAAGAAGATTATATTTATTATTTGCATAAAACTTCAACAGATGATCCAGCTGTTATAGAAGATATATTTAATAATGGATTAAAAAGTTGGTATGGGTATAGCATGCACTCAACACTTGCTCCAATAGATACAGAAACATTACAAAAAGTTGGATTAGAACAAGTAATTATGAACTATTTAGGCGATAGCGAAGATTATAATTCTGTTATAGTTGTTAAAATGCCAAAAGATTATATGACCGCAATAGTTCACAGAGATGGTAAAGTAAATCCGCCAGTACCAGTTTGGAAAAGTAATGATGACGGTACTACAAGTTTTACACCACAACTAATACAAGGAATCTATTGTAAAAGAGTTAATAAAAGTTTTTCAAATCCAAACTTCAGCCCTGTATATGATCCTACTGGATTAAAATATTCAGACGAACAAATTAATTATATGTGGAGCGGACAATTAGAAAATTGGGTATCTTTTGCAAAATCAAGAACTAATCTGAATTATCAAACATTATGTAGAACGGATAATCAAAATCAAAATTGGACTAGATTAATCCAACACTATTCTAATAAATTTGGTGTTAGTCCTATTACTACTACTGTTTATTCTATGCCAGAAGCAGATGTAGAATTATTAAATTCAGTTAGAAATAGCGGTAAGAAGATTTAAAGAAATAGAGGTAAATATGGATAAGTTGTTTTTTGAAAAAAGATTAAAAAGTATTTTTAGATATAAAAAAGATAGTTTTAATTTATTTAAAAATCAAATGGAAAATTATTATTTAATAAAAGAAAACTATAAGCCTAAAAAACATAATTATAAAATTGGTGATGATGTAATTTTAGAAAAAGGTACGTTTATGCGTGGTGAAGGTGCTTTATTAGAATTAACTGATGAAAGATTATCTTTTATAGCACAAAATGGTTTTCTTTCGCCAGATATAACTAAAACTTATAATAAAAATCAAAAAACGCCTTTAACAATACCTGTATGGAATTTACAGGAAAAATATTTGTTAAAAGATTATATTAATTTATATAGCGGAGCAACTATTAAGAAATATAGTTTAAAAGAAAAAAGTTCAAGTACAGAGTTAATTTCTTATAAAAATATAGACAATTATGTTAATAATTTAACAGATTGCTGGAATTGGAGTATGGAACAGACAAAAGAAATAAGATTTATGCCAAGTCTAGCAAGCGATAGAATTCAAATTTCTTTTATTATGGAATTTGATAGAACTAATAAGGATATACAACAATTAATAAGTAATGATATTTTTAATTTAGATTTTAATAAAAAAGTTTTAAAATCATTTATTGCAAAGTGGTTTAGAAAGAAATTTATTTACGGAAAAAGGGATCACTTCACTACCAACAGAGAAAGTGCTATTATCTTTGGAATACCAGAATGTTTAATTACAGGTATCCTTGTTGGAAGAAAGTATGAAAATGATAAAGATAAAATAAAAAGTTTAAAAAATCATTTTCCAAATTGTTATATATGTAATTTAGACGGAAAAGTTATTGAAAAATAAGGTGGTGTTATATGCAAGAACTACAAAATCTTGTAAATCAATTTGAATCTAGTTTTAACTTTTATATATTAAGAAATAATTACGGATCTAGTAGCGCTTCAAATGAATTTATTGATAGATATTTAGCAATCAAAAATCATATGTGGTGGAATGATGAAACAAAATATGCAAATTTAAGTGAATTATTAAAAGAAAGTATGGAAGCAACTTTAACTACTACACGTTCTATTGATAAAATAAATAATTTGTGGAAACCAGATTTTAATAGTATAAAACAAGATACCGAATATTACGAAGCTGATGTATCTTTAAGAAGCAAAACTGTTTGCGAAGCGATACAACAACTTTTTGAAAATCCGGAAATAAGAAAAAATTTATCAAATGCTGAACTTTATAATTTATATGGAAGTTATTATCAAATTTCAAATCATATAAAAAATAAAACATTAACAGATGCAATCTTAATTGATATAGAAACAAAACTACGTCCCATAAGTGATAAAATTTGGACTTCATCTATAACTAACCCTGAAAGTTTTAAACCGGGTGAGCCATTTATGTTTATAGTGCATAATGTATCAAAAACAGATATGGAAACAACCAATATAAATGAACACTCTGCTAGAAGTGGTAGAATATCTGCGTCTTTGATTACTGATAAAGAAATGGGTGTTTACGGTTCTCATAAGTACGGATTTATATATCCCAACGATTCAAAAATTATAACTTCTGGATATAAAGATTTATATAGTTATGAAACTCAAAAAGAAGGCAATTATTATCAAAATCATAATAATTCAATGCTAATAACACCACAAGCAATGGAAAGTTATTCAGCAAATTTAAGCGTTCAAGAAAACGGAAAAAGATTAAATAATGATAATGCAAATATTTATAATGAAGTTTTACTTGATTCTACTACTGGATTAAAACCAGTTGGAATTTATTGTATAACATTTGGGGAAAAAGAATTAAGTTATGATTATCAATCAGCAAAAAAATTAGCAGAACAATCAGGATTACCATTAATAGATATTGATATTTCACTTTATAGAACAAAAGGAAATAAAGGAACATATTTAATTGATGAAGAAGCTTTAAGTGTTAAAGAACAAAAGTTATTCGCAGAAAACTTTTTAAAACAATACTATAAAAGTAAAGGCCACGATTTAGCAACAGCACAAGATTTTACAGAAGCCGATTTAAAATTATATCAAGATGTAATCATAGATATATTTTTAACCCAAAAGAAAGAAAATAATGTTAGTCCGGAAAATTTGTTTAAATTATTTGAAGAAGCAAAACAAACAAGAAAAAATAAAGCTGAAAACTATAATACTTATATTAATGAAATGTCTGATTTAAAAGAAGCTTTAAGTAATTTCAATCAAGCATTATCTACTTGCGATAATGAAATGATTAGAAACTCTATAATGGAACAAAGTAATGAAATTATCAGAAGAATGCAAGCTTTAAATAAATTAATTGAAAATACAAATAGCATTGGATTGTCTGCGGATAACTGGATATACCAAAGTAATGTAGTATCAAAAGAGATAATTGGCAATTTCACACCATTTAATACTGAAACAATAGAATTTAATGGTGAAAAAATCACTATAATATCAGGTTATAAATCTAAACAAGAATTGGAACAAACAAAACAAGAAATGTTAAAGCAAGTAGATTTATCACGTGATCCTATGCAAAGAAGATTGGAACACGCCAAACGAGTTATTGAAGTTAAATTTAATGCTTATGAAACAAACTCTGTAAATATTGCTTTTGCTACTTATAAACAAACTACCCCAGAATTAGAACAATTAAAAACAACTAGCAATTCATTTATTGATATATCTTCTCTTGATAAAGATATAACTAAATATGATGAATTAGTAGCATTACAACAACAATTAATGACAGAGATACAAAATTTATCAGATAATAGAAAAGTTTATGATGGAGCTTCTAGTATAGAATGGTTAGAACAAAATCAAAAAGAAAGTGCAACTAAAATAGAAACTTATAAAAATTCTATTACATCAAACGAGCAAGAGTTAATCTCACTACGTCAACGTCAAGATGAATTGTTAAGAGAAAAAGCAGAATTAGATAAAAAAGGATTTTTTGGTAAAATGTTTGCTAATAAAAGAATTAATGAAAATACAACTAACTTATCAGATTTAAAAAGACAAATTGAAAGATTAGAACACGAAGTTAGCACGACGAAAGATAGTATGGAATATGAAGAAAAATATATTAAGCAAATTACTGATAACTTCTTATCAAGTTTTGGTTTAAATGGTATGTCATTAGAAGATTATAAAAAAAGATTAGCAACAATCGTACCAAATGCAGAAAAATTAACAGATCCTTTTATGCAAAAAGAACTGGAAGAAAAGTTAAAAATAGTAGAACAAAAAATATCTGAAATGCAAATAGATAAACAAAAAGAACAACAAATGAGGCAAGCACTAGAACAAAAGAAAATAGAAGTTGGATTATCAACTCCACAACCAATTATTACTGAAACACCAGAAGAATTTGAAGTTGATAAAAAAACAGGTATTTCTAGGTAAAGGTGTTTATTATGAATTTATTTAATTTGTTTAAGGTGAAGAAAGAATCAACTGAAAATTATTTTGATTCAATAATTAAGGAAAAAAAAGAAAACTTATACTCTTTTGATAAAAGATATATGAATCAAGAATCAAAGTTATTAAAAATGTATGGTAATTCAAATACATACAACAAAAAAATTAAAATGATTGTTATAAGCGATACTCATAATTGTTTAAATGAAGATGATTTTAAAAAATTTGTAGAACAACATAAAGAATATGATGTGTGTTTATTGCTAGGAGATCATCATTCAAACGATATTTCTATAATCTTAAAATATATTGATAATAATAAGATTTACGGATTGTTAGGAAATCACGATTATGATTATTTAGAAGAATTTAATATTAATAATCTTAATGGCAAAACTATCAATATTAATGGAACAACAATTTTAGGAATACAAGGCAGTTTTAAATATAAACCGTCTAATTTCCCGTCTTTTACTCAAAGAGAAAGTATATTGTTTTTAAATGATAAACCAAATGTAGATATATTAGTAAGTCACGACAATAGCTTTGATAATAATATGATTGGAAATCCAGCACATCAGGGATTGTTTGGTATTACGTATTACTTATTTAAAAACAAAGTACCATATCATATACACGGACACATTCATAATCCATATAAAAAAGAACTTTTAAATGGTACAAAAGAAATAAGTATTTATATGTATGAATATATAGAATTAAATTAAAAAGGAGTAAGATAAATATGATGATAAGCCCAGAGGGATATAGAAAAGAACTTGAAAATTTAACACCAGAAGAATTATACGAGAGAAAAAAAGGACTTGAAAAATTTATAAATGATTATGAAAATAATAATCTTCCGCAACAGGATTATTTAGTTAAGCCATCTCCACAAACAAGATATGGATTATATAAGGAATATTTAAATGAAGTAATAGATGAAATTGGTATGAGAAGACATCAATCAGAATTGAACGGCGTTAAAGTGTCAAAATCGCAATGTGCGGATTGTAAAAATTATCTAGGAGATATAAATTGTAAAATATATGGTGAAATAGCTTCTGACATTTTAGGAAATAAAAAAACTTGTCCCGAAAGAAAAGATGGTATTGTAGAAGATGAAAATAGTTTTGAATTTTTAAACAAAAAAATAGAAAAATTAACAAAAGAATTAGCAGAAGCTTATAGAAATAACGATCAAGAACAAATAACTAAACTACAAGATAAAATTAAGGAAGCTACTGATAAACAATTAAAAAAAGATGTAGATAAATTAGTTAAGGAAGATATAAAAAAAGAAAAAGAATATATAAAACAAAATCTAGATAAAGAAAAAATAAAAGAACAACAAAAAGTTATAGACGAAATTAACAAAAGAATTGTAGCATATTTAGTAGAAAATTGGACTATGTCAACACCAGAGTTCAAAGCATTAAAGCAAGAATTAAGAGTAGCAATTTCTAGAATGGAATGTTATAAAAATGCAATATATGATGAAAAAGAAATTGAAAGATTTTATAATGAGGGTATCTTATTAGAAGAAGAAATTTTAGGAAAAGCTTCTTATATAAATAGAGAAAATTTATTAAATAAATTAGGATATTTATATAATTATAAAGAAAAAAGAAACAATTATTTAACAGAAAAAGATTTTATTCTTGATGAATTAAAAACAATAAAAAATGAATTAATGTCTAATGACGGTATAGAAATACCTTATACCCCATGCGTAAGAGCACAACATTGTATTAATGAATTTATATATTATTTAGAACGAAATCAAGCTAACGATTGTCTTATGGATATATATGAAGTTATAGAATCAGATAAAAATACGATTTACAACGATCATTTTAATAAAGATTATAAATATTCAACTTATATTGGAAATGAAGAAAAATCAATTATATTAAATATGGTTAATAGATTGGAAGCTCATTTAAATAATTCTAACAATCAATATTCAACTGAAAAACTATTTGAAAAAGCTAAATCAGATTTTAATATTTTTGTAGAAAATGAATATGGAAATAATAAATCTTTATCATTACCTTTACCTGTATCACATAATAAGTTAAAATCACTAATATTATTATCAGCAGTAGAAGAAAATGCGGAAATATATAATTGTGGATATGTTCTTATTGATACAATTTCAGGAAATATAGAATATGAATTACAACCGGAACATCTTCTTTCAAATGATCCAAATTTAAATTTATTAAACTTTATACCTAAAAAAGAAATATTAATCAATAGTAAAGAAGAATATGATAGTTTATATAGCAAATACTTTAAATTATTAGACGATTTAATTTTAATGTATTATAGTAAAAAAGAATACATATCAAAAACAGATAAAATAGAAGAATTTTTAAATATTTATAGAAATATAGTCTCTGAATCAGAACAAATTGAATATTCGCTAAATAATGAATTTTTATCTTGGTGTTTAATTTCAGTACCAAGACAAGAAATTAAAAAACTTAATTTTGAAAAATCAACAGCTATTATTAGAGAAACATATCTTGATGAGAACGGACACGAACGTGATAGAGAAAGAACTATTGAAGTGCCTAATTTCTCAAATAATAATTTAATTGATAAAATAGATAATAAATTAAAAGAAATTAATCCTAATTACGAAGTACCCGCACCATTAGATATGGATAACTATAATAAAGATGAAAAGCATAATGTTAATGAATTGATAGAAAAAATAGATAAGAAAATAGAAAAAATCAATAATGAAATTGCCATAGAAATTAGTAATGAAATAAAAAAATTACCTGATAATTCAGAATTTAATTTTCAACAATTTATGAAAAATTATGATATTACTGACAAAGAAAAATTTTCAATTTCTAATTTAATAATAGATTATTGTAAAAATAATAATATAGTTATAGTGGAAAAAATGACTGATGCTGATCTAGGGCTACCTTGGAATATTCCTAGAATTAAAAAAGATAATAAAAATAATAAAGAACTTACTGATATTATAGATGAAAAATTACAAGAATTTGATGATAATACCGCAAATAATTTGAAAAAATATTTATTAGAAATTACAGAAGCAATTATTAATCTACCAAATGATGTTGAAACAACAATTTCTCAAATAATAAATTATAAACCAGAAATAAATTTTGTAGATCCTTTAACACAAGGAATTATATATAATAAAGTTAATGAAATATGCAAAGAAATTAAAATTAATATACAATCAACTTATGATAAATTTGGAGGTTTAGCGTTTCATTATACATTTATCAAAATGAAAGAAAATGAAATTTATGTAAAACCAAAACCACAGCAAGTTGATGTTGTAGATAATATAAGCACTATAAATACTAATAAAACTACTGATGATAATACACCAGAAATTTATTTTTACGAATTTGTCCCATACAAGCAAATTGGGCCAATTATGTTGAATATTGAGGATAATAAAGATTATACAAGCGAGAGCGCTCCATATTTAGCCAATACAAGAAAAAATTTTGTAATGTGTAGACCAATAGGATTAGATAATCCTTATGTTCTAAAAAGAAAACTTGAAGATCATAAAATCTACATCAAATACAATAATAATGAAATAAAAATCACTTGTTATTTTCAAAAATTTATTGAAGATTTAAAAGTAATTTGTGATGATTTAGTTATAAACGAATCATATTCAGATAACAAAAAACATTTTTATGCTTATTCTGAAAAATTAGGTATTACATTTAGCGGTATAGAAGAATTTAATCAGCTTTTAATACACTATTTATGCTTTTATGGAAAAGATACATTTATTAAAGAATTAAATACATATAAAGATTTAACTATAAATAACAAAAAAACCAATCAAGAAGAACAAAATTAAAAATAACCTAATATGGTTATTTTTTTTATAAGGAATTATTTAGCTTGAATCTATGATTATACTATTTGAAGATTTAAACAATCGTTCAGTAGGTCCAGTAGGTCCTTGGGGAATTGTTAAGTTAAGAACAAAGTTAGGCGCTGTACCAGTTATTGATGCAGTAGCTTCAGTTCCAGGGTCTCCTGTTGTAACAGTTCCAATAGTTAAGGTAGGAGTTTCTGCATCTACTCCAGCAGGTCCAGTAGCTCCAATCGGTCCAGTAGCCCCAGTAGGTCCAGTAGCACCAGTAGGACCCGTAGCCCCAATAGCACCGACTTCACCTTGAATACCTTGTAATCCTTGAGGTCCAGTAGGACCAGTTGGCCCAGTAGGCCCAGTAGGTCCAGTTGGCCCTCCAGCAGGTCCAGTAGGTCCGGTTGCACCTGTAGGCCCGTAACAACAACATCCTCTGTTAGGATGTTCTTTATTGTAACAATCAATAATTTGTTGTGCTCTTCTTAAATTACTATCCATTTTTTACTCCTTTCAATAACTAGTATATGATGTGAAAAAAAGTCTGATGATGTGAAAAGACTAGAAATAGAGTTCTAATAAAAAATTATAAAAGATATAATTTTATGAGGGTGAAATAATGAGTAAATATAAAGTTTGTGTATATGCAATATGTAAAAATGAAAGTAAATTTATAGAGCGTTGGGTTAATTCAATGAAGGAAGCAGATGCAATATATGTTTTAGATACTGGTTCTACAGATAACAGTGTAGAATTACTTAAAAGTTTAGGTGTAAATGTAAGTGTAGAAGAAATAAAACCATGGAGATTTGATGTTGCTAGAAATAAATCTTTGAATTTAGTACCACTTGATACAGACATATGTGTATGTACTGATATAGATGAAGTTTTTGAGGCTGGATGGAGAGAAAAATTAGAAAGTATTTGGAATGAAAATGTTAGTAAAGTAAAATATAATTATAATTGGAGTTTTGATAAATACGGAAACCCAGCAACTACTTTTTTTATAGAAAAAATTCATAAAAGAAAAGGGTATAAATGGATACATCCAGTACATGAGGTATTAAATGTAATGGAAAATGAGATTTCTGTTTTAGTTCCAGAAATAACAGTTAATCATTACCCTGATAGTGAAAAATCAAGAAGTAGTTATTTGCCACTTTTGGAACTCAGTGTTCAAGAAGAACCTTTAGACGATAGAAATATGCATTATTTAGGAAGAGAGTATATGTATTATGGAAAGTATAATGAATGTATAGATACTCTTATAAAACATTTAGAATTACCAACTGCTAAATGGGATGCTGAAAGGTGTGCATCAATGAGGTTTATTTCTCGTTCATATATAAATCTAGGTAGAAAAAAAGAAGCTGAAATGTGGCTTAAATTAGCAATAAAAGAAGCTTCATATTTAAGAGAAAGTTATGTGGAATTAGCTGGGTTTTATAAAGATAATGAAAGATATGAAGAGGCTTATGAATTATTAAAACAAGCATTTTTAATAAAAGAAAAAGCACCAATTTATATAAATGAAGCTTTTGCTTGGAATGAATATATTTACGAATTAATGGGAATAGTTTGTTATAATTTGAAATTATATCCTGAGAGTTTGATGTATATGGAGCAAGCGTTAGAAATAGCACCAGATAATGAAGAAATAAAAAATAATTATATTTTAATTAATAATCAATTAAATAATAAGTAAATTAGTTTAAAAAGTATTTATTTTAATTAAAAATTATTGTAAAATTGTATTATATAAGGAAGTTAGGAGTTGGATTTATGTATTGCGATAAATGTGGTACTAAAAATAAAAAAAATTCTAAATTTTGTGAATCATGTGGAAATAAGCTAAAATTAAACAATAAAAATACTAATTTTGTAGATAATTTTAAAATGATTCCTAAGAATAAAAAAATAGGCATGGGTATTGCTATAATAATTATAATATTAGCTATAGGAATACTAAGTATACTTTTAAATAACCCGCTAAAAATAGTTGAAGATAAACTAGGAGAATACTATGAAAATTATAGTGAAAATAGTAAAAATGAATTAGTGGATATTGGCATAATTTTAAAAAATAATAAAAATGATAAAAAATTATTAGAAAATATAAAAAATAATACACACAAAGAAATAAAAAAATGGACTAAGAATTTTAATACAGATTATAAAAATCAAAATAAATTAAATGAAGCTTATACAAAATTAGTAAATGCATTAGAAGATATATATGATTATTTTGATGGTTTAGAATATATGTTGGATTATGATTTATATACAGAATTATTAAAAGAAGCTAAAGAGTTGTATAACTCTAAAAAATATTATTTAACTGGTAAAGAATATGAAAAGAAAAGTGATGAATACTATGCTTATTATAATTATCAGAAAGTTATAGAAGGTGATAGTTATTATAATAAAGCTCAAGAATACGTTAATAATTATTTAAAAGATAAATTAAAGAATTATAAGGAAAAAGCTGATGAATATATTAAGGATATAGATAAATTAACTACTGATGCAGCATTAGAAGCTTATATATCACATTTAGATTATATTATTTATAATAGTATAACTGATAATGCTGATTTAAGTGTAACAGATGATTATAAAAGAATGTATGAAAATGCAATTAATAAAGTTATGTATTATACTAAGAAGTTAGTAGATGAGTTAGAAGAAAAAAATGAATTTGATGAAGCTATATCAGCCGTAAAGAAATCTTTGGATTGTTTACCAGAAGATATTGATGATTATAAAGAATTAGAAAAATTAAAAAAAGAATTAGAAAATAAGTTACCGGATAGTTTAATTTCTAAAGATAAAGAATATTTTACTGGCGGAATAAAAGAAATAAATTATAAGAAAGAAATAAATGATGTAGAGTATGATGGCACTCTAGGTTTTGTATCTGAAGGAGATACTGTCGGTGTCACATATAAGTTAAATAAAGATTATAAAAAATTTAAAACTTCTATAGTTCTAAGTAAAGATTGGGATACTAATATAAGTGGTTATTTTGTTATTAAAGGTGATAATAAAGAATTATATAAATCTCCAAATATTAGTTTAAATAGTAGTTTTGAAAGGAATATTGAATTAGATGTTTTGGGTATAGATGATTTGAAAATTGAATTTATAACTATAAGTGAATCTAATGAGTTACCTTATTTTTATATTTATTTAGTTGAGCCATATTTATATAAATAAAGAAAAGGAGTGTGAGTAAAATGGCTGAAGAAAAGAAAACAGTAAAAAAAACAACAACCAAAAAGAAAGAGGTATTAGAAGAAATTAAAGTAGAAAAAAAATTCTGTACTAAATGTGGTAAAGAATTAAATTTTGATGAAGAATGTACATGTGATACTAAAAGTGTTAATGTAAATATTGATTTTAATGAAATACTTTATGTATTAAAAGGATTTTTTAATAAAATAATTAATATGTATAAAAAACCTGCTTCTACATTAAAAGAAGAAACTAATAACAGTAGTTTAAAATATGCATTAATAATGTTAGCTGTAATTGCCATTACTTATGGTTTATACTTAATGGGTGGATTTAGTTCTATATTATCTTCATTATATGATTTTACAGGAATTGGTGTTAATGAATTTTTAGATATTCCGTATTTCAAAATATTTATATACATGACTTTAATATACTTTTTAGTTTCATTTATACCTATTGGAATTACCTATTTATTTGCTAGATTAACTGGTAATAAAGAACTTGATTTTAAAAAGTCTATAATTTTATATGCTTATAGCAATGCTCCAGTTATATTCTCTAACTTATTAATGTTAGTATTAACTTTAGTTAACTTGCTTTCTTGGGTTGGTACGATTATTGGATGTGTTGTAAGTGTATTCTGTTTCTTTAATTATATTTTAGGTTTCTTAGAGTTCGTTAAAGTTGAAGAAGATAAAAAAGCTTATTCTTTAACAGCTGTTATTATTTCTTGGATTGTTTCAACTGTTCTTATAATTGCATTGTTAGGCGGAAGTTTTATTAAAGATGTTACTGCAGATTTCGGAATTAAAGATACTAATGGTTATAATGACATATACAATTCATTTAATTGGTAAAAAAATAAAAAAACATAAGTTAAGTATATTGTATATTTGAAAATGTTGTGTTAAAATATAGAAGTAGATATAATTAATATCTACTTTTCCATACCAGGCTATGTTTATTTATTAAACATAGTTTTTTCATTTGCTTAATATAGAAAATAAGGTTATAATTATAATGGAGTGTGTTTATAAATGGATAAAACATATGGAATTGTATTAACTATCATAGCAGGTTTGTTTTTTCTGTTAGGCGGGTTAATATCTTTAAAAACAAAAGATAAAGATAAATTAAATAGATTTAGTGTATCTTTAGCATTTATTATAATGTTAAATTTAATAATAGTTGATTTATTACCAGAAATAATAGAAAGTTTAGAAAATTATAAAATGATTTCTAAAATAGGAATTATAATATTATTTATAATATTAGGAATTTTATTATTAAAAATATTAGATTTTTTTATACCAGACCATCATCATGACCATCATGATAATGAAAAAAATATAGAAGAACATAATTCACATAGAAAACATATTGGTATTTTAACTTTATTTAGTTTAGTTTTACATAATGTTATTGAAGGATTTGCAATATTTGGTTTAGCTATTAATGATTTAAAAGCAGGGTTATTAATATGCTTGTCAGTAGCGCTGCATAATATACCTTTAGGTACTCATATTTTTAGTTCTATTGATATTAAGAAAAATAAGTTGTTAGTAGTTATATTAACATTATCAAGTTTATTTGGAGGATTATTATTCTTAATTATTGGTGATGTAAGCTCATTAATATTGAGTATTATTTTATGTATAACATTAGGCATGATAATATATATAGCTTTTCTAGAACTATTACCAGAAATAATTAATAATAAATCTAAGAAAGAAACAAAATTAGGATTATTAATAGGTATTATTATAGCAATATTATCAATATTTGTATAAGGAAGTGAAAATTTGAAAAAAGTATTAGTGACAGGAGCTTCAGGGACAATCGGCTCTTTAGTAATCAAGTATTTATTAAGTGAAGGCAAATATGAAATTACAGCTTTAGATTTAAGAACAAAAAATAGTCAAAAAGTTTTAAGAAAATATAGAAGAAGAATTAATATTATATATGGAGACATAAATGATAACGTCTTAATGGAAGCATTAGTAAAAGACCATGATTATATCATTCATTTAGCAGGTGTAATGCCACCTTTAGCAGACATAAAAAAAGGTTTAAGTGATAAAGTTGAATATAATGGAACTAAAAATATTATAAAAGCTATAAATTTTTATAATCCTAAGTGTTTTTTAATTTATGCCTCATCCACAACTTTATATGGTAATGTTGAAGTTGCTTCTATAAAAAGTAAAACTAAAATAACAGATTTAGACTACTATAGTAATACTAAATTAAAAGTAGAAAAGTTAATTAAAGAAAAATTAAAAAATTATACAATTATAAGATTACCTTTAGTATTATGCAATCCTAAAAGTAGTTCTTTTATTTATAATGTAAAATTAAATTGTAATGTTGAAGCTATAACAGACAATGATGCGGCATATTTATTTGTTAATGCCTTAACTAAAGAAAAAGAACTTAACAAAAAAATGTTTAATGCCGGTGGAGGAGTATACATGACTTCATCGTATAAAGATATATTAATTAACACTTTAGATATATATGGTCTAAGTTTAAAATATTTATTAACATTATTATTTTTAGACAAAAATTTTTATACTCATATTTATGAAGATAGTAATAAATTAGATGAAATATTAGAATTTCAAAGTGATTCTCTAGAATCTTATTATATGCGATTAAAAAGAAGCAGTAAAAAAAGAAAAATAGCTAGAATTTTAGCTAAACCAATAATATTTGTATTGAGGAAAATATAATATGATAGGGCTTGCTTTAGAAGGCGGGGGAGTTAAAGGTTCATATCAAGCTGGTGTTTATATTGCAATGTTAGAGTGTGATATAAAAATAGATGGAGTATGTGGCACAAGTATTGGCGCTTTAAATGGTGCTTATATTGCCTCTGGTAAAGGAGAAAATTTACCTAATGTATGGAGAAGTTTAAATGTTGGTAAAGTGTTTGGATTTTCTAAGAAGTTTGTTAATGTAATAAATAAAAAAGAAGTTAAATTAAGTACATTAGATATAATATTTAAAGAAATAGCTAAAATATTATTAAATAAAGGTATTGAAATAGAAGGCCTAAAAGAATTTGTTGACAAGCATTTAGATGTTGATGCTCTGATGAATAGTAATATTGATTTTGGGATGGTTACCGTAAAAGCCAAAGATTTTAAACCGGTTTATTTATGGAAAGAAGATATGAATAAAAATAAAATTAAAGAATACGTAATAGCAAGTTCTTTTTTACCATTTTTTAAAACTGAAAAATTAATTGATGATAATTATTATTTAGATGGCGGCTTTTATGATTTAGGGCCGGTCAATATGCTACTTGAAAAAGGTTATAAAAAAATATATCTAGTTAAATTACATGGTATTGGGATATCTAGAAAATATAGTGAAGATGCAGATGTAATAGTGATTGAACCTAAAAGAAGTCTAGGTAGTATGTTAGATTTAGATCCTAATCAAATTGAAGAAAATATGAAAATGGGATATTATGATGCCATAAAAGTTTTAAAAAAATATGATGGATTTAAATATGTTTTTAAACCTAAAAGTGAAAGATTTTATAAATTTTTAAATCGTAAAGTTAGTGATAGATGTTACCGTCGAGTTAAAAACTTCTTTAACTCTAAAAGTTATAAAGAAACTACTATAAAAGCTATGGAATATGTTATGGAAAAAGAAAATATAAATTATTATGATATATATAAATCATCAAAAATGTTAAGATATTTAAAAAAATATAAAAATAAACTTTTTGTTTATGATTATTTAAGAAAATTAAAATATTTTATTTAATAAATATAGACAAATAAATAAAATAAGTGATATAATCTAAACGATTTTTAGAAAAGAGGTTATTTTATGGGAAGAGCCTATGAAGTTAGAAAAGCAAGTATCCAAAAAACTGGAGCGATAAAAGCTAAAACATATTCTACTTTTGCAAAAGAGATATATTTAGCTGCTAAAAAAGGAACTCCAGAAATAGAAAGTAATGTAGCTTTAAAAAGAATAGTAGAAAAAGCTAAAAAGTCACAAGTCCCTAGTGATATTATTAATAGAGCAATAGAAAAAGCTAAAGGTGTAGGTGGCGAAGATTATCACGAAGTTATTTATGAAGGTTTTGGGCCAGGAGCATCTACTTTAATTATTAAAACTTTAACAGACAATGTTAATCGTACAGTTGGTATGGTAAGAGCAGCTTTTAATAAGGTTAATAAAAGTTTAGGTGTTACTAATAGTGTTGCTTATAACTATGACTATTTAGCAGTTATATCTTTTAAAACTGATAAAGAAGAAAGTATTTTTGAAGGATTATTAGAAGCTGGAATTGAACCAATAGAATTTGAAACTATTGATGGAGAATTAACTATAAGTGTATCTCCAAATGATATAAATAATACTAAAGATGTTATTGAAAATATTCTTGGTAATGTAGAATATGAAGTTGATGAAGTTGGAATGTATGCGCGAGTTATGTGTGATTTAAATCCTGAAGATTTGGAATTATTTGATAAATTATATAAATTACTAGATGATGTAGAAGATGTAACAGAAATATATCATAATGTAAATGGTAGAGATTAGAATAGAGAAATCTATTCTTTTTATGTAAAATAAATGTAAATTTTTTTTTTTATTATATAAAAAGTAATTTATTATAAATTTTGGTTAATGGTATAATCTAGTTAAGAAAGAGGTTGGATTATGAAAAAAATAGAAAAGTATATTTATGTAGTGATAGCATTAATTATAGGTGCGGTGCTTGCTAGTACTGTTACTTATATAGTAATGGATAAAAAATATGATAATCATAACAATAATGAACAAAACGAAAATAATAGTAACAATGAACAAATTTCTTTAAGTGATGAAGAATTACATGAATATTTAAGTTATATACCAACTAGAAATATTAAAGGAATGTCTTTATACGAAAAAAAATACACTAATGTAAAAACTATTAGTGAAGTCGAATTAATAGAACAAGTATTATCTAATTCTTTATGTTGGGATAATAATAGTTGTCCTTTTGACACTAGTATAAAAGAAATGCCTATAGATAATTTTAGTTATCCAGCAACTGTTTATTTTCCTTTAACTTATATTAAATCAGAATTATTAAAAATGTATAATTATGATTTGAAAAGTATTAAAGATGGAGTTAGTATTAAGGATTCATATGATGCTAATGGATTAGGATATATTTATCAAAATGGGTATTTTAAATGTACAGGTGGTGGAGATAATTCAGGCAATCATATAAATTATATAGAAAAATATGATATTTCTAACGAAAGTTTAATTATTTATGAATATGCAGCATATTATGATTATTTTAGAACAGAAAATTTTTATGATTATTATACTGATTACTATCATTATATATCTATAGAAGAAACAAAATCATATAGTAGTTATTTAGATTATTTAGCAAATTATTTAAAAAATAATAAAAATGATTTTACACAATATAAACATACATTTAAAAATAATGATACCGGTTATTATTGGTACAGTACTGAAGTAATAGAAAGATAATTGCAATTTTTCTATTATATATTTTGGATATAATAGAAGTATCAAGGAGTAGAGAAATGAAGAAATTAATTGAGTTTAAATATGATAATAAAAGATTTTTAATTGCTTTAAAAAATAATAAAATAGAAAAATATGTTATTGAAAATAATAAATATAAAAATAAATTATCTAATGATGAGCAAAATATATTAAATTATGTAATTAGTCAACTTTTACCATCTAACGATTTAATCAAGATTAAAGATATTAATTTAGGTAGTCAAAATTATGAAGTATATGTGGATAAAAAGAGTAATATAAAAGTTTTTAATCCATTCCCAAATATACATGATTTAAAAACTTTAAATATATTATTTAATAATCAAAATGAATGTGTAGCAATTGGTAATTTTAAAAATAAAGATTTTTATAAAAGAATTGTAAAAGTTGGCAACAAACTTGTAGTAGTTATAGTATCCTTAAGTGTTTGCTTAACTCTAACTAGCAAATTAAATAATAGTAACATAGTTAATGTATCTCAAAATTCAACTTATTCTATTAGTGACATATCTGTAGAAATAAAAAATGAACCTTTACAAAATGAAGTAGGAATTGTTGATGAAGAAGATAATTTAATTGAAATTATTGAAAATACTGATTTATTTAATGAATTTACTGGAGCTGGTAAATTAGATAAAGATGGAAATTTTATTCCGTATGATGAAATATATGATAGTACAACAGGTAATAAAATAGTAGAAGATTCAGAAATAATTGAAACAAATAATGAATTTACTGGAGCTGGCAAAATAGATAAAGATGGGAATTTTATTCCATATGATGAAATATATGATGCTGTAACAGGTGAAAGATTAAACGGAGATACAGAAGTAGTTGAAGAGAATGTTGAAATTGTAGAAAGTGAAGAAGTTAATTCATCAATTAAAGATAAATTATTACAGGCATTAGAAAAAAATACTAAACTTAGTGCTGAGGAAAAAGAATGGTTTTTAATGCTTGAACCAGTTATTGTTGATAATATAGAATATATTGATTTAGATACATATTTAAAAAAATTAGAAAATATATATTTTGTTTATGATACTAAAGCTGAAAAGTATTGTGGCCTATATAATTATGTAGATAATTATATAGAATTTAGTCCTGAAAAAAATAGTGTTCCAAAATCTATTTTAACCCATGAATTATTACATACTTTAAGCAGTTTTAATGGCAATCGTAATGAATTTTTAACTGAAAGTATAAATGTTATGTTTAATAATGAATATTTTTCTTTTGATAATAATTATGATGAATCTTATAGTTTAAATATGAAATATATATATTTTCTTAGAGAAATAATAGGTACCGAACCTTTAATAGCATATCAATTTGATAATAACTTTAATTACATTTTATCAGCTTTGTATAATATAATACCAGATGAAAATAAATGTTATAAACTATTAGAAGAATTAGCTTTTTATCATAATGATAATACAAATAGGTACGAATGGAATTATAATGCTGATGAAATATTAATTAATCAGTATTTAAATGACTACTATGTTGCTAAATATGGGAAGGGAATTGAAGATAATATTTTTTTAAACTACATATTAGGGAATGTTGATTATTTAGATTTATGTAAAAAATATAATGTAGTTCCTGCTGAAACAATTTTTGAACAATACATAGTTCGTCCACCTTATTTTATAAATCCTAGAAGAAATAATAATGAAAATTATATTGGAATACTTCATTATGTTGAAGAAGTGGGTAATGTTTTTGAACATTTTTCCATTGATTATGAAGTTGAACCAAAAATAGAGATAGATACTGTTAAAATTTATAATAATGGTAATTTTATTATAGAATGTGGATTTAACAGTATTAATGTTAGTGTAGGATTAAATAATCAGAATAAAATAGGATATATTTTAAAAGATAATAATAACAATATTATTTATGAAAGTGATAGTAATTTAAGATATATTACAAATTCCATTGCATTGTGTGAATATATATTCCCTGATTTTCAAAATTCAGATAATTTAGAATTAAATGATTATTTAAATGAAGATTATCTTATTAAATATACTAATCTTACTAGAGGGTTCACTAATTTGATTGTAGAAAATGACATGATTAGGCTTGAACCAAATTATGTTATAGAGATTAAAAATGATCTGGAACGAGGACAATATACTAATAATTTAAATGAATGCTATGTTGTTAATATTGAAGGTAAATTATCAATTTTCCCTTTGTTTATTAATTTAAATATAGATTATGATGTTAAAGGAATGATATCATTGAACACGATTTTAAAACATTATAATATTATTAATGAAGAAAAATTAAACTATTCATTTACAATTGAAGAATTAAGGGAAATATGCAATAATTATATTGAAGAAAATTTAATAGAAAGAGGAAGATAAATGAAAAAAACAATTTTATATATTATAATACTTATATTAGCATGTGCTTTAACAGGAGCAATTACTTATATTTTAGTAGATAAAAATAATACAAATGAAAAAATAAATGAAACCAATAAAGAAAACTTTGATAATTCTAGTAATAATGAACAAGAAGAAAATGATAATAATGAGCTAAACAATAATGATAATATAGCAGAAAGTGGTATTAAATCTATAGACTTCAAAGAGGAAAATGACATAATTATTGCTGAAATATCAATGTTACTAAATGGGACTAAAAAAGTAATGAATTTGCAATTCGATTATGAATATATTGTTGATACAGGAGAACATAGAGTATTTAATAATTATAATGGGGTTAATTTATTTGATGTTTCTGTAAGAGATGCATATAAAAAAGAAGATATATATAATATAAATAATATTAAAAAAGATTTTTCTTTGGATAACTTTAAAATTATAAAAGGTTATGATAATAAAGATTATTTAATAATAATAACAAACAAAGATAATGATTACAAAACTTATATTTATAATGATAATTATGAGTTAATAAGCAAAAATATGATTGATAATGATTATTATTCAATGAGTGGTTTTGGTAATAATAAATTTGATTATTTTAACCTTAATAATTATTACATTAATGTTGTTATGAATGCTGAAGGTTTAAATTGGTATGATAATATTTATTGTGATGTAAATGAATATCAACCCTGCCATACTGTGTTTAAAATAGAAAATAATAAAATATATTATTTGGCTTTAAAAATGAAAGATAATTATAGTATGGGGGATTATGGGGTTTTAGAAGAAAGAGTTTATACTATTAATAATAATAAATTAACTTATGAAGTAATAAATACTTATAAAGTTACTGAAATAGGGAATATGATTTAGAACTTACCTAACAAAAAGGTAAGTTTTTTCATATAATACATTGGTGAATTATATGATTAAATTTTTAAAAAACTTATATAAAACTATTAAAGGGAAAGATCCTGCTATCCATTCTAAATTAGAAGTAATATTATATCCTTTTTTTAAAGCTTATATATTTTATAAAATTAGTAATTTCTTTTATAGACATAAGTTATATTTTTTAGCTAGATTATTTAGTGAAATCGCTAAAAAAAGAACTAGTATAGAAATACATCCGGGAGCTACTATTGGTAAAAATTTCTTTATTGATCATGGTTGTGGAGTAGTTATTGGTGAAACTACTATAATTAAAGACAATGTAACGTTATATCATGGGGTTACTTTGGGTGGAACAGGTAAAGATAAAGATAAAAGACATCCTACTATTGAAGATAATGTAACTATTGGAGCAGGCTCTATAATACTTGGAAATATAACTATTGGAAGTAATTCTGTAATAGGGGCAGGTTCAATAGTTTTAAAGGATGTAGAACCTAATAGTACTATTACAGGTATATATAAATAAAAGTAAAATAAGTAGCTATGATTAGGCAGACATTAGCCCTAACGCTCAAGTTATTATTTTAAAAATAAAATTTATAAATATCAAGAAAAAGCGTATGATAAAATTTGACATTATGTTATAATTTATATTAGGAGTGATATTAATGTGGGGAGCAATTATTGGAGATTTAGCAGGCTCAATATATGAATTTGAACAATATAAAAAAGTTACTAAAATTAATATAAATAATTTAATAGAAGAAAATAGTTTTTTTAGTGATGATACTATTTTAACTGTTGCGGTATTAGATGCTATATTAAATGATTGTGATTACGAGCAATATTTAAAAGAATATGCTACAAAATATATGATTTATAAACCAGACTTTAATCCATATTTTAAAACACCTTTTTCTCCGGGTTTTACAAAATGGGTTAATAGTGATGAAATAGGTTATAGTACTGGTAATGGAGCAATGATGAGAGTATCAGCAGTAGGATATTTATTTGACAATGAAGAAGATATTATTAAACATGCTAAATTAGCAACAATATCATCTCACAATACAGAAGAAGCAATAAATTGTGCTACGATTGTAGCAATGGTTATTTATCTGGCACGTAAAGGGTTAAGTAAAGAACAAATAATAGAAAAGTTAAATTTAAAAATTATTTATCAAGGGTTTATCAAATTTAATAGTACTTGTAATGAAACTATAAATAATTGTTTATATGCTTTATTTACTTCTAATAGTTTTAATGAAGCTTTAACTAAAGTAATTTCATATGGTTGAGATACTGATACTAATGCCTGTATAGTAGGAGCTATGGCAGAAGCTTTATATGGTATAGATAATATATTAATAGAAGAAGCAAAAAGGAGAATACCTGAAGAATTTATTAGAAAATTAGAACTTGGGTATTCAAAAATTGAATTGTATTAAAAACATAAATATGTTAAAATTAAATAGGTAGAGCGTTAGGCTCCAATCTAATGCCTACTTTCTTTTGGAAGAGACACTAATTGTTATAACTAGTGTCTTTTTAAATATTCTAGGTAAAATTACTTTTACTTGAACCTTCATCATATCACACTCCTTTAACTTAACCAAAACCCTAAGGAGTAAAGGAAGTAAAACAAGTAGTTATGATTAGGCAGACATTAGCCCTAACGCTCAAGATAATATTTTAAAAATAAAATTTTAAAATATCAAGAAAAAGCGTTCGACAAAATTTGACATTTAAATAAATGACATCTAAATTTATACGTGTTATAATTATAATAGGTGATTTTATTATGAAGATTTGTGATGGAAATAAAGCTTGTAGTGATATAGCTTATTATTTTAGTGAAGTAAGTTCAATATATCCAATTACACCATCAAGTCCAATGGCGTCAAATATAGATTCTTTAAGTAAAGATAAATTAAATTTATATGGTGATAATGTTAAAGTTTTAGAAATGCAAAGTGAAGCAGGTGCAGCAGGAGCTTTTCATGGTGCTTTAATGACTGGTTCTTTAGCTTCTACTTATACAGCTAGCCAAGGCTTACTTTTGATGCTTCCAAATATGTATAAGATAGCAGGTGAAATGCTTCCAGGAGTTATTCATGTTGCAGCACGTACTATTGCAACTAATGCTTTATCAATATTTGGAGATCATAGTGATATTTATGCAGCTCGTCCAACTGGATTTGCAATTTTAGCTTCTTCAAATGTACAAGAAGCTCAAGATATGGCCGCAGTAGCGCATTTATCTGCGATTAAATCTAGTTTGCCTTTTTTACATTTTTTCGATGGTTTTAGAACTAGTCATGAAATAAGCTCGATAAAAGAATTAGAAATTAATGAACTTGAAAAATTAGTTCCATGGCAAGAATTAGAAGATTTTAAAAATAAAGCTTTAAATGTTAATTCTGGTATTCAAAAAGGTCTTGCGATGAATGAAGATATTTTCTTTCAAACAAATGAAGCAAGAAATATAGATTATAATAATTTACCAGATATAGTAAATTATTATATGCATAAAATAAATGAAATAATGGGAACTAATTATAAACCGTTTGAGTATTATGGTGCTAGTGATGCCGAAAATATTATTGTTGCTATGGGTAGTGTTACTGATACTATTAAACTAGTAGTAGATAATGAAATTAAAAATGGTAATAAAGTTGGAGTAATAATAGTGCATTTATATAGACCATTTAGTACTAAATATTTATTAAATATAATGCCTTCAGCTGTTAAAAATATTGCTGTTTTAGATAGAACTAAAGAAGCTGGTTCGAATGGAGAACCTTTATATTTAGATATAGTTAATGCTTTAAAAGATAAAAAATTTAATATAGTTGGTGGACGATATGGTTTATCTAGTAAAAATACAACACCTAGTGATATTAAAGCAGTTTATAACATGTTAGAGAGTAATTTAAAAAATAATTTTACGATAGGTATTATAGATGATGTAACAAAAACCAGTTTGGATAAAGTTGATTATGCAATAGATTTAAATGCTTTAGAGTTTTTAATATATGGATTTGGTTCTGACGGATGTGTAAGTGCTTCTAAAGATATATTGAAAATATTAGGAAAAGATTATTTTGTTAATGGTTATTTTTCATATGATTCTAAAAAAAGTGGTGGGGTTACAGTAAGTAATTTAAGATTAAGTAAAAATAAAATAAATGCTCCATATTATGTAACTAGTCCAACTTTAATTGTTGTAACTAAAGATGAATATTTTAAGAAATTTAATATGTTAGATAATATTAAAGAAAACGGAACATTAATAATTAATACATCTAAAACAGAAGTAGAAATAAATGAATTTTTAACAAGTAGAGATTTAGAAATTATAAACAATAAAAATATTAATGTTTATTTAATAGATGCTGGTGCTATAGCTAGTGAATGTGGTATTAAAGGTAAAATAAGTAAAATAATAGAAATGATTATTTTAAATAGTTTAAATATTGAAAACGCTTATGAAATTTTAAGTGAAAGTATTACTAATAATTTTAAAACTAAGGGCGAAAATATAATTAACAGTAATATTGAAGCGATTAAAAAAGCTACAACTAATTTAAAGAAAGTAAACCTTAAAACAAAAGATGATGATGATAGTTTAGAAAATTTAGATGTTATTAGCAAAATAAATAGAAGAATGGGGGATACATTAACTGTAAGTGAAGTATCTACTTATAAAGATGGAACTTTCCCGAATGGGTTAAGTAAATTTGAAAAAAGACAAGCTAATATTGTAGCACCTAAATGGATAAAAGAAAATTGTACAGAGTGTGGCAGATGTAGTATAGTTTGTCCTCATGCTGTTATAAGAGCATTTGTTGATAAAACTGATGAGGGTATTCCATATTTAATGAACAAAGAATATAATTACCAAATTATGGTAAGTGAAGTTGATTGTACAGAATGTGGTTTATGTATAGAAGAGTGTCCTGGAAAGGCTGGTAATAAAGCTTTAGAATTTGGACCTGTTGATAAAGAATTACAAAAATATGCTAATAATTATTTTTTAAGTCATGAAAACCCAGAAAGTTTAAATAAATTTACTATTCCGGGGGCATCTTTATGTAAACCTAAATTTGAATTTAGCGGAGCTTGTGCTGGGTGTGGTGAAACTCCTTACATAAATTTAATTACAAGATTATTTGGTGAGGAGTTAGTTATTGCAAATGCTACGGGGTGTTCAAGTATATATGGTGGTTCAGCCCCATCTACACCTTATTCAATTCCTTGGGCAAATTCTTTATTTGAAGATAATGCTGAATTTGCATTAGGTATGCATATATCTTATAAATCAAAAAGAAATTTAATTAAAAAAATTATGTTGGATGAAATTAATAATGTTAGTGATAATATTAAAGAATTATTTAATTTATATATCAATAATATTAATGATTTTAAAATAACGACTGATGTAAGAAACAAATTAAGTGTATTAGAAATACCAGAAAAGTTAAAGAGTTTATTAAATTATATTCCTGCTAGAACTGTACTTGCAATAGGTGGCGATGGTTGGGCTTATGATATTGGATTTGGTGGTCTTGATCATGTGTTATCTAGTGATGAAAACATTAAAGTATTAGTACTAGACACTGAAGTATATTCCAATACTGGTGGGCAAGCTAGTAAATCTAGTAGGTTAGGAGCAGTTTGTGAATTTGCAGATTTTGGTAAGAAAACTACTAAAAAAGATTTATTTAGAATTGCTATGTCATACCCAAATTGTTATGTTGCAAGTATTTCTTTAGGTGCTAATATGATGCATTCAATAAAAGTTATGAAAGAAGCTATGGAACATAATGGACCAGCAATTATAATCGCGTATTCTCCTTGTATAGAGCATGGCATTAAAACAGGTATGTCTCATACTATGGAAGAAGAAAAATTAGCTAGTGAAGTTGGTTATACTTTACTCATGAGATATAATCCGATCGAAGAAAGATTATATATGGATAATAAAGAACCTAATTTTAATGATTATGAAAAATTCTTAGATAATGAAACAAGATATAATGCATTAAAAATTAAAGATAATGAGTTAGCTAAAGTGCTTCTTGATAAGCAAATTAATAATGCTAAAAAAAGATATGATTATTATAAAAAAATTAGTAACTAAAAAATAAAAAATTCAGGAGAATAATTTTTCCCTGAATTTTTAAAATGTGTTTTTAAGCAAAAAAATCGAAGCTGCCCCCTGAAGACAGCTTCTTTAAAAGAATAAAAAGGGGTTGACTAGTGTGATACTAGCACCAATTCGCCTTGTTAAGTGAATTGGTAATTGTTATATTAAATGATAAATGTTTTTTTGTCAACACTTTTTAAGAAAAAATTAAAAAAAATTTACAAACGTTATTTAGTCTGTTAAAATTAATATGATAGGTGATAAAAATGATAGTAAGAAAACCATATGCTTTTATTATTAAATACATTAAATTATTACATTTAGTATTATTAATTCCGGCTATATATTTAATTGTTAAAACTAGTAGTATTGTGCAATTTTTTAGTGATTATGTTTCAAATGGATATTTAATTCTTAATAATTTAATGCTATCAAATATAGCAAATAATTATATAAATATTTTTATGTTTGTATGTATTGTATTTATTATTTTAATGTTAATAATTTTTATGAATATTTTGAAAAGAAAAAATAAACCTATTAATTTTTATAAAGTAAATATTATATATTATTTAGTATTATTTATTTTATTAATGTCTAGTTTAAGTATTTTTGGAAAAATAGAAACAGATACTTTAGAATCAGGCTTAGCTAATATAATAAAAGATGTTATTTCTATTATATATTATAGTGAATATGTTTTTGCTTTTTTACTTTTGTTAAGAAGTATTGGTTTTAATATTAAAAAATTTAATTTTAAAAATGATATATTTGATTTAAAAATTGAAGCTGAAGATTATGAAGAATACGAAATATTTAGAAGTAAAGATAATTATGAAAAGAAAAGAACGTTTAAAAGGTTAGTGAGAGAATCAAAATATTATTTTAAAGAAAATAAATTTATGTTTTTGGTATTATTTATAATATTGATTATAGGTGGGAGTTTATTTTTGTTTTTAAAAAAAGAAGTTATTGAAAGAGAATATAGAGAAAATGAAATTGTATCTTTTGGATATTTAAATTTTAATATTAAAGAAAGTTTTGTTTCTAGTTTAACTTATAATGGAAATGTAATAAATAAAGACAAAAGTTATGTAATAGTAGCATTAGAAATTAATAATAGGTACCGTGAAGTAAAAGATTTTAATTATACTGATTTACAATTAGTTATTAATAATAAATATTTTACTCCTGATATATCACTTGCTAATTATTTTAAAGATATTGGTAATCCTTATAATGGTTCTAAGATCGTTGGTAATTCAAATAATAAATATATATTAGTATATGAAATTGATAAATATTTAATTAGTAGTAAATATAAACTTTCTATATATTCAAGATATGATACAGAACAAAAAAATATTGTAAGTAAAAATGTAGTTATTAAGCCAAAAATATTAAATAATAATATAATTGAAAATAAAGTAAATATGGGAACAAATATTGATTTAAAAAATACTAATTTAAAGAATACTACTGGTACATTATTAAATTATAATTTTACAAACAGATATGAATATACATATAAAAAGTGTCTAAAAAACAATGATTGTTATGATTATAAGGATGCTATTACCCTAAATTATAATACTAATGGTAGTAAAAATACTTTGTTAGTATTAGATTATATATTGAATTTAGATAACGAGTCATCATATATGTATTCTAATAAAACTTATAAGAACTTTTTTGAAGATTTTATGAAAATAAAGTATGTATTAAATGGTAAAGAATTTATAATTGATACACATGTGAGGAATAATATAAATTATAATGAAAAATTAATAATTGAGGTCCCAAAAGAAGTTAAAGAAGCTGAAATTATCGAAGCTTTAATTACTGTAAGAAATGTATCTTATAGCATTAAGTTGAAATAGATTTAAAAAGTTATTTTGTTTTAAATAACTTTTTATAATGCTTGAAAAACACTTTAAGATAAAGTATAATTAACTTATAAAAATAGGAGGAAACTATGAGGAAGATAATAGCTAGTTTAGATATAGGAACAAGCACTATTAAATTAGTGGTTGGCGAATTTATCAAAAATAATTTAAATATACTTTGTGTTTCCGAAGTTCCTAGTAAAGGAATTAAAAAAGGGTTAATAGAAAATAAAGATGAATTAATTCCTGTATTAAAAGAAACTTTTCATAAAGCAGAGGAAATGCTTGGAGTACCAATAAATGAAGTAATATTATCAATACCTAGTTATTATACTGAAAGTTTTATGTCTGAAGGTGGTAGTACAATAACCAATGAAGATAAAGTTATAAATAATCAAGATTTAATAAGAGCAATGCATGCAGCAATTTATAATAAAATACCAGAAGATAAAGAATTAATAAGTATAATTCCTACTAGATATAAAGTTGATGAAGAAATTGTTAAAAATCCTATAAATATGATTGGGAATAAATTAATTATAAAAGCTGTTATAGTTATTTCTCCTAAAAATAACGTTAATAAATATCTAAAAGTAATGGATTCTATAGGAATTAAAGTTGTAGATATAGTAAGTAGTTGTTTGGGAGATTTTGAAGCTAATAAAACAAAAGCAGTAAATAATAAAATTGGAGCAGTAATAAATATAGGCGAAGAAACAACAACAGTTGGTATTTTTAATAAAGGAATATTAACTAAAGCAGAAGTAATTGAATTAGGTGGAGCTAATATCGATAATGATATAGCATATATTTACAAAATAACTAAGAAAGATGCTAGAGATTTAAAAGAAAATTTAGGATTAGCTTGTTCTAATATGGCTGATGCTTTAGAAAAAGTTAGTTTAACTGATCGTTTAGGTGAAGAAATTACAATAAATCAACCGGATTTAAGTGAAATTATTGAAAGTAGATTAGTAGAAATTTTAGAACTATCAAAAAAACAAATAAATTTATTAACTAAGAAAAATATTGATTATATTTTAGTAACTGGTGGTACTTCAGAAATGGGAGATTTTAATATTTTACTCGATAAAGTCTTTACTAAACAACATATTCTTGGTAAAATAGATAGTGTTGGAGTAAGAAACAATAAGTTTAGTACTGCAGTTGGTATTATAAAATATTATAATATTAGATTAAAATTAAAAAATAAAAATTATTGTGTATTTAATTCTGATGAATTAGAAATGCTAAGTGGTAATCACAAAAAAATTAATATAAATGAAAATTCCATCTTAGGTAAATTATTTGGATATTTTTTTGATAGTTAAGGAGAGTGCATATGAACGGTTTACAAATGGATCAAATAGCTAAAATCAAAGTTATTGGTGTAGGCGGTGGGGGAAATAATGCCGTTAACCGCATGATTGAAGAAGGAGTTAAAGGTGTAGAATTTATAGTTGTAAATACTGATTTACAAGTATTAAATGCATCAAAGTGTGAAAATAAAATCCAAATTGGTTCTACAATTACTGAAGGTTTAGGGGCTGGAGCTAATCCTGAAATTGGACGTGCTGCTGCTATAGAATCTAAAAATGATTTAGAAGAAGCAATTAAAGGTGCTGATATGGTATTTGTTGCTTGTGGAATGGGTGGCGGAACTGGTACAGGAGCTGCTCCTGTTATTGCAGAAATAGCTCAAGAATCTGGAGCTTTAACCGTAGGTATTGTTACAAAACCCTTTAGATTTGAAGGTAAACGAAGAATGGAAAATGCCTTATTAGGTTTAGAAGAGTTAAAGAAAAATGTTGATACTTTAATTGTTATACCTAATGATAAATTAAGAGATATAATAGATCGTAATACATCATTTAAAGATGCTTTTAAAGAAGTTGATAATGTTCTACATCGTGGTGTTCAATCTATTTCTGATTTAATTGCTGTTACAGGTATAATAAACCTTGACTTTGCTGATGTTAAAACAGTTATGCAAAAAAGTGGTACAGCTATTATTGGTATCGGATGTAATGCTGGTGAAAATAGAGCTATTGAAGCTGCACGTCAAGCTGTTGCTAATTCTTTACTTGAAGCAACAATTGATGGGGCTACAAATGCAATTGTTAATGTTACAGGTGGTTCGAATTTAACATTATTTGAAATTGAAGATGCTGTTGAAACTGTTAGAGCAGCTGCTAATAATGATGTTAATATTATATTTGGTGCTATACAAAATGATAATTTAACTGATGAAGTTATAGTAACTGTTATTGCTACTGGTTTTGAAAATGAAGGAGAAGCTAACGAGATGTTATTCTCAAATGAAGCAACTATTCCAAGACGTAGACCACAAGTGGAACGTACTCAAACTATAGATAATGAATATGATATTCCACCATTTTTAAGAAATAATGATAGATTTTAAGGGATAGCAATATCCTTTTTTATTTTAGAAAGTGAGATTGATTATGAATATATTAGTAATACCAAGTTGGTATCCTAACGGCACTGATAAATTAATGGGTATTTACCATAAAGAGTTTAGTGCTGCTTTAGCAAACAGAAAAGACATAAATGTGAATATGTTATATATTGATAGGCAAAGATTAAATGCTCCTATTAAATATTTATTTATGAAAAAGAATGAAATAATAGAAGAAACGGGTTATAAAACTTATATAAAAAAAATGTTAGATGTTCATAAAATAAATTTTGATTGGCAAATGAAAAGATATTATAAAGTATTAGAGAAAGCTTTTAAATTATATTTAAAAGATAATCCTAAACCTGATGTTTTGCATGCACATGTAACACTTCCGGCGGGGTATGCAGTAGCTAAGTTAGGTAAAAAATATAATATTCCAGTAGTAGTAACTGAACATGCAAGTTATTTTAAAAGATTTTTTGAAGGAAAAAACAAAAAATATGGAGATTATGTTCTTGGAAATAGTTATTTTACAACAGTTAGCAATTTTATGGCTAAAGAAATAAATAAATTAGGATATAAATGTGATATTATTCCAAATTTAGTAGATACAGATATTTTTGTTAAAGATAGAAAAAAAGTGAAAGAACTTAGAATCGTTACAGTTTCTGCTTTGCGTGATGGAAAAAGAATTGATGATATAATAAAGGCTTTAAAAATAATTGTGGAACAAGGGAAAATTAAAGATATTGAATTAACTATTATTGGTGATGGCTTTTTAGAAAATTATTATAAACAAACATGTAAAGAATTAAATATGGATAAATATGTAACTTTTGTTGGTAGAAAAACAAAGGAAGAAATATCAGATATATTATTTCAAAATAATGTTTTTGTTATTGCTAGTGAAATGGAGACTTTTTGTATTCCGGGTGTAGAAGCACTAGCTAGTGGTATTCCAGTTGTTGCTACTAGATGTTTAGGGCCAGAAGAATATATTAATGATAGATGTGGGATTTTAGTAGATGTTGGCGATTATAAAGCTATGGCAGATGCAATTGTCCAAGTATACAATAATTCTGATAAATACGATATTTCTTACATGAGAGGGGTAGCATCTAATTATGCTAGTAAGTCTGTAACTGATAAAGCAATAAAGATTTATAAAAAAATAAATAAATAATTTAGACATTTGCTAATAAGAATCTGTTGTGTTATAATATGAAAGCAATTTATTTCAGGAGGAAATATGAAAAAGAAAAA
Organism: Bacillota bacterium; assembly: GCA_015059425.1. GTDB lineage: Bacteria > Bacillota_I > Bacilli_A > RF39 > UBA660 > Caccenecus. The sequence continues at coordinate 34,347 of SVAM01000011.1, forward strand.
GATATTAAAAAGAGTATTACCATTCACTCTTGCTTGTGTTTCAACGATAATGTTAAGCAGTGGATGTCAAAATAAAATTAATAATGATGATCCAAAATTTTATTCTGTTGTTTTATATTCAGATAGTGAAAAAATAGTAGATGGTCTTATTTATTTAGATAGTAAAGAATTAAAAGTATTAGAGATTTATGATCAAATAAATAATAAAACTAATTATTATTTAGTAAAACCTACACTTAAATATTCATTAGATAGTAGAGAAGCAAAAAATATTGCTTCATTGCGTTTTAATGATACAGATATAAAATCTTATATAGCCAATAGTAGTTCAAGTTATACTGAAAATAGTTTCGAATCCATTTTTAAAGATGGGATTTATTTATGGATAGATAGTTTATCATCTAACAATACACCTTATTATGGTGAACATACATATATAAATATTAAAGGTAATAATTTTTATCATATAGAAATAAATTATTTAATTAAAAATGGCGATACTGAATTGCAAAATGAGAAGCAAGTATATACTAGATTAAATGATGTTTTATATAGCTTAGAAAATGAAGTGTTTAAAATAAAAGTTTTTGATTTTGAAGATATTTATGAAAAAGGTTTATATTCTTATGAAGAACTTGAAGTTTTTATTGCTCAATTAAATAATGATAATTCTAGAAAGTTAACTAATAATTAAATTTATTAGTTTTTTTCTTTTATATGAAGTTTTAGTAGAATATAATAAAATTTTTTTGTATAATAAGATTAGGTGACAAGTGATGATTTATTTAGATTATAGTGCTACAACTCCGGTAGGATTTGAAGTATTAGATACATATAATAGAACAAGTAAAGATTTTTTTGGGAATCCTAATTCTTTGCATGAGTTAGGTGTTAAAGCAAAAAATTTAATGAATAGTGCAACTAAACAAATAGCAGAAATATTTAATGTACAAGATAGTGAAATAACTTATACAAGTGGAGCTACACAGTCAAATAATTTGGCACTACTTGGAGTTGCATTACAAAATTACAAAAAAGGAAAACATATAATTGTTTCAAAGTTAGAACATCCAAGCATTTATGCTATATGTGATTATTTAGCTAGTATTGGTTATGAAATAAGTTATGTAAAAAATGATAATGAAGGTTTAATAGATTTTGAAGATTTAAAAAGTTTAATTAGACCAGATACAATATTAGTTAGTTTTTGTGCTGTAAATAGTGAAACTGGTGTGAGACAACCACTAAAAATGATTAGACAAATTATTAAAAAGGAAAACCCTAATACTATAATACATTCTGATATGACACAAGCAGTAGGTAAAGTAAGTGTTAATTTACACGATGTTGATTTAGCTACATTTACTGGACATAAGATTTACGGCCCAAAAGGTATTGGTGTTTTATATAAAAGTTGTAGTATAAATGTTATACCGATTTTATATGGATCAGGAAAAAGTAATATGTTAAATCCAGGAACTCCAGCATTACCTTTAATTGTTTCATTATCTAAAGCAGTAAGACTTGCAACAACAGATTTAGAAAAAAGAGAAAGGTTTATTGAAAGATTAAATTTAAAAATTGTAGATGCATTAAGTAAATATGAAGGAATAATGATTAATAAAACTAAGTATTCTATTCCTCATATATTAAATATAAGTTTAAGAAATATAAAAGCAGAGACATTCTTACACGCTTTAGAAGAATATGAAATTTATGTGAGTTCAAATACAGCTTGTTCAAGTGGTGATTTATCATCCAGTGTACTTGCGATATATGATGATAAAGTAAGAGCATCTTCAACATTAAGAATAAGTTTATCGCATCTAACTACTACAGATGAAGTTAATAAATTTATAGAATACTTTATTCAAGTATATAAAAGACTTAGTGGTTTAAATAGTAATATATAAAATACACTTTTAAATAAGTGTATTTTTAATTTACAAATAATTAAATATTAAGTATAATACATTTGTGATTTATATGAAAAAAGTTGTTTTAATTAAATATGGTGAATTATCTACAAAAAAAGATAATATTAATTTCTTTTTAACTAAATTAAAAGAAAATGTTTTGTATGCTTTAAAAGATTTAGATGTTACTGTTGATTATGATTTAGGTAGAATGTTTATAAATACAAATGATAATCATGAAGAGGTAGTAAGTAGAGTTACTAAAATTTTTGGTATACATGAAATAAATATCTGTTATATAATTGATTCAATAGATTTTGATGATGTATCAAAGGAAGTTTTAAAATTACTTAAAGATAAAGAATTTAAAACTTTTAAAATAGAAACTAAAAGAAGTAATAAAAAAATAAATAGTACTAGTATTGAATTAAGCAGAAAAATGGGTGGAGTTATTTTAAAAAATATTTCTGATATAAAAGTTGATGTAAATAATCCTGAAATACTTGTAAACATTGAATATCGTAATAACAATACTTTAGTTTATTTTGAAAAAATTAAAGGTTTAGGTGGCTATCCTGTGGGTACTTTAGGTAAAGGTTTGTTAATGCTTAGTGGGGGAATAGATTCACCTGTAGCGGGTTATTTAGCGTGCAAAAGAGGAGTAAAATTGGAAGCTATATATTTTGAAAGCCCTCCTCATACAAGTATAGAGGCTAAAAATAAAGTTATAGCTTTAGCAAGAAAATTAACTTCATATAATGGAGAAATTAACTTACATATAATTAATTTTACAGAAATTCAAGAAGCAATATATAAAAATATACCTCATGAATATTTAATAACTATCATGAGAAGAATGATGTATCGAATAAGTGCAATAATTGCAAGTAATAGAAATTCAAAAATATTAATTAATGGTGAATCAATTGGACAAGTAGCTAGTCAAACATTAACTAGTATGTCCGCTATAAATGAAGTTGTTAAAATACCAGTAATAAGACCTCTAGCATGTTTTGATAAATTAGATATTATTGATATAGCTAAAAATATAGATACATATGAAACTAGTATTTTACCATTTGAAGATTGTTGTACAATATTTGTGCCTAAACATCCTGTAATTAATCCAGATAAAAAAAGATGTAGTGAATATGAAACATTAATACCATACGAGGAATTAATATATCAAGCTATAAAAAATCATGAAATATTAAAAATTAATACTAAAGAAAAACATGAATTTGAGGATTTACTATAATGGGAACTTGTGTTATATGTAATATTGCTTATGATCCTTGTTGGGATGAATATGGTAATGAACTATTAGACCCTTTTACAGGGATATGTTATAAATGCAAAAAAAAAATAGAAAATGGCGAAATAGTTTTAGAAGATTCTGATGAAAATGCTCTAAAAAATGAAAGGAATTAAGAATGGAAAAATTAGGAATTGGTGTAGGAATTATTTTATTAAATGAAAATCAAGAAGTCCTATTATTATTAAGAAATGACGATGCGCTTTTAGCTGATAGTGATATGCGACTTGAAGGAACATATACTTTACCAAGTGGTAAGGTAAAATACGGAGAAACATTTGAAGAAGCAGCAGTAAGAAAAACTAAAGATGAAAGTAACATTGATATAGATATAAAAGATTTACAAGTTGTATCTTTATCAAATGATATAAACGAGTATGCACATTATGCAACAATAGGATTAATAGCAACAAAATATACTGGTGAATTTAAATTAAAAAACAGTGGCGAATTTAGTGGCTACGGTTGGTTTAAATTAGATGAATTACCTAGTAATTTATGTGTTCCCAGTATTAAAATAATTAATAATTATTTTAATAACGTAATATATAGTGATGATATAAATGTTAGAAAACTAATAAAATAAACTATAAATGAACAAAAGATATATACTTTTTAAAATCCTTAACTAACTCTTCTATAAAAATAGAAGGGTTATTTTTATCTACAAATAAATAGCAGTAGTTTTTAGTACGAGTTAGCGCTACATAAAATAATCTTCGTTCTTCTTCATAAGGATAATATTCTTTGTGTAATAAAATATAATTAAGTATTTTTTCATCTTTAATTTTGGAAGGTAGAGAATTAACATTGTTAGTTAAATTAATTATTAACACATTTTCTTCTTCTAATCCTTTTGCTTTATGAATTGTTTTATAATATATATTTTTATCTTTAATATTTAATGTGTTATTAATAATATATTTTTTATCTATACAATAATATAAATCATTATTATTTCTTCCTAAAATCATTAAGTTATTAGAATCTATATAATTAATAGCTTTTGTAAAATCCTTTTTTATGTCTTTATAATAAAGAATAATTATAGGCTTTATTAAATGTTTATTTGATTTTAAAAGCTTTTTAATTTGTCTATTATTTTTCATTATAAATGAACCTGCTACGTTAATTAGTTCTTTACTATTACGATAAGTATTTGTTAAATATAATTTTTTTACATGTTTAAAATTTTTAGAAAAATTTAAAAAATTCTTAATATCACACCCTGAAAAACGATAAATAGACTGAAAATCATCACCTACTACAGTTATAAATGCATTAGTCTTTTTCATAATTTCTTTTACTAAATTTTCTCTAATTTTAGATGTATCTTGATATTCATCAATAATTATATATTTGTAATTTTTATTAATTCCATTGTTTTTTACTAATCTAGTGGCAATATAAATCATATCATCAAAATCCATCTCTTTAGATGACTTTTTCTCTAATAAATATATTTCATAAATCTTTTTAATAATTAATAATGTTGGTTTATCCCTCTGCTTTGCTTTATTGATTATTTTGTCAAAATAAGTTATATCATAATAATTTGCTATAAATAATTTGATAAATTTAATAATAGTATTTTTGTAATTAATAAATTCATTAGAATCTAGATAGTTCTTATTTAATAATAATTTTTCAAAATATTTACTTTTTATTGAATAAAATATTTCATGTACTAAATATTCTAATAAATCATCATTACAAATATTATAATTTTTTTTATTGTCTTTAATTATTTCTAAAGCAAGTTTGTGAAATGTATACACTTTATTATCCTTTTTTAATTCATTTTTTATTTTTTCTTGTAAACTTATGGCGGCATTATTAGTAAATGTAATGCAAAGTATTTCATCTAATTTTATATTTTTGTATTTTACTAAATATTTGATTTTTCCTACCATAGTTAAACTCTTTCCGGATCCTGCTCCCGCGATAATTATGGTATTTTTGTTGTTAGTTAAGGCTGCTTTTGTTTGTTCTTTATCTAAAATATTATTATGTACTTTTATTTCCATATTTTTCTTTCTATAAATAGTTGTTTATGTTAAAATAAATTTGAGCGTTAGGTATAGGTAAAATATTAAGTTTTAGGAGTTAGTATTGAAATGAAATTTGTCCTAACGCTCAAGATAATATTTTAAAAATAATAATTTAAAATATCAAGAAAAACCGTTCGACAAAGTTCGACACTTAGTTTGATAAAGTTATTTTATAGAGTTGATTTATTTTTAAAAATATTTTAAAATAATTATATTGAAAGTAGGAATTAATTAATGAAAAAAATTATTAAAATATGTTCTTTTATAATATTTATGTTATGTATGTCTGGATGTTTTAAAGAAGATAAATTAAGCAATGATAATGTATATACTACAATATATCCAATTAAATATTTAACTAATTATATGTATGGTGAAAATAAAGTAGTTGCTAGTATATATCCAAATGGTGCTGATGTTACAAATTATGAACTTACTAACAAACAAAAAGAAACTTATAGTAGTGGAGCACTTTTTGTATATAATGGTTTAACTACTGAAAAAGAGCTTGCAAGAGAATTTTTAAATGATAATAAAGATATGCTTTTAATTGATGTTTCTTATGGTTTAAATTATGAAAATAATATTGAAGAACTATGGTTAAGTCCTAATAATTATTTAATGCTAGCTAAAAATATAAAAAACAATTTAATTGATTATACAACAAGTAGAGTAATTAAAGATTCTATAGAAACTAAATATAAAGAATTAGAAGAAACATTATCCTATATGGATGCTGAATTAAGAAGTATTGCAAGTACTGCTAAAACTGATGGAAATCCAGTATTAGTTGTTTCATCTAATAAATTAAAATTTTTAGAGAATTATGGTTTTGAAGTAATGGTTTTAGATAATGAAAATATTAGTTCATCTACTATTAAAAGTAATTTTAAAAATGAAAAATATAAAAATATATTTTTATGTAGTACTGATATTAAAAATGATTTAATATCAGAATTAGAAAAAAGTTATAAAGCTAATGTAATAAATGTAAACATGCTTTATACGCTAACTGATACTGAAGCAATTAATAATGAAAATTATGAAACAATAATGAATATTTTTATAGATAATATAAGAAATACTGCACTAAGTTAATTGTGTTAGTATTTTTTTTGTGTTAAAATAGTTTTGCTGGAGAGTGATAAAATGTTTGAATATATGGGAGATAGATTAAGTAAAGCAATAAAGAATATTAGAGGTATGGGTACTATTACTGAAGAAAATATTAGTGAAGCTATGCGTGAGATTAGACTTGCTTTACTTGAAGCCGATGTAAATTATCAGGTAGTTAAAGAGTTTATTTCAAATGTAAAAGAAAAAGCTTTAGGGTTAGATGTTTCTAAAAGCTTAAAGCCAGATGAAGTTTTTATTAAATTAGTTAAAGAAGAGTTAATTTCTTTATTAGGAGGAGATTATGTCCCATTAAAAGTAGAAAAAGGTACTAATATATTGATGTTATGTGGACTTCAAGGTAGTGGTAAAACTACTACAGCTGGAAAACTTGCTAATCATTTACGTAAGAAATACAATAGAAAACCTTTATTAGTTGCTTGCGATATTTATCGCCCAGCAGCTATAGAACAATTAATGGAAGTTGTAAAAAGTTTAAATATACCAGTATTTACAAAAGGAAAAGTTAATCCAGTAGAAATAATTACAGATGCTTTAGAATATGCTAAAGAAAATAGTTTAGATTATATAATTATAGATACTGCAGGTCGTTTGCAAATTGATGAAGCTTTAATGCAAGAATTAAAAGATATTTCTAGTAATTTTAAAATAGATGAAACTATACTTGTAATAGATGCAATGATGGGTCAAGATGCTATAAATGTTATTACAGGTTTTAATAATGCTTTAAATTTAACTGGTACAATACTTACTAAACTTGATGGTAATACAAAAGGTGGAGTAGCACTATCAGTTCGTCACTTAACCAATATACCCATTAAATTTGTAGGTGATTCTGAAAAAATGGATGGGTTACGAGAATTTTATCCAGAAGTAATGGCAAATAGGATTCTTGATATGGGTGATATTTTAGGTATTGCAGAAAAAGTAGAAAATTTAATTAGTGAAGATGATGCTAAAGAACAAATGACTAAAATGAAAAAAGGAAATTATGATTTAGATGACTTTTTAAATAATTTAAGACAAATAAAAAAATTAGGGCCTTTAGAAAATATTTTGAAAATGCTACCAGGCGCTAGAAAAATGGGCTTAAATAATATAAGCATAGATCCTAAAGATTTAGCTCATATTGAAGCTATTGTAAGTTCTATGACACCATATGAGCGAAGACATCCAGATATACTTAAAGCTAGTCGTAAACAAAGAATAGCTAAAGGCAGTGGAAGAAGTGTTGAAGAAGTAAATCGTTTATTGAAACAATTTGAACAAATGAAAGTTATGATGAAGCAATTTAGTAATGGAAATATGAAGTTACCTTTTTAATAAAAATAGGTTATTTACCCAAACATAGAAATTTATTAAACATAAAATACACTAGAAAGGAAAGTGTATTTTATTATGAAAATAAATAATCGTAATTGTGAAAATGTGCAAGCAGAAGATTATATGAATGCTCAATATACTACTAAAGATATGTCATATAATATGGGATATGGGTATGATATGAATTGTTGTTGTCCAAATCAAATGATGGGAGAGACTATGCCAGGAGTAGTATGCCCACCAGTTTATGAATGTCCAAGAGAAACTGTTTGTCATAGATATATTTGTCATGAAGTTCCACATATTATGCCTTGCAATAAGAATAATAAAT
>SVAM01000002.1 GCA_015059425.1 Bacillota bacterium
TATAAGAAGTAAAAAGAAAATATTATTAATTGGAATAATATTATTTTGCGTTAGTGTAACTTTAATATTAGCTACAAGTTTAGCAGCTTATAAAAAAACAACAACAATTAAAATAGCAGAAGGTACTATAAATTATACTATACCAGATATGAAGATAGTTGCTATTGAAATATGTGATGATTTAGGCTGTCAATCTAGTGATACTATTCCAACTATTGATGGATATTTTATAGATACAAGATATAGTTATTGTGAATATTATGATCAAAATAAAAATGAAATGATAAGAACTGGAAGTATTAAATATATAAATAGTAATTTAACGATAGAAGGGTTAACTCATAAAAACTCTAAATGTTATATACAATTCAATACATATTTTCCAGAATCTATAAGTATAAGTGATATAGTTGCGAATGCAGATATAGAGGAAAGAACAGATTTTAGTAAACCATATAGCGTAGTTACTACTAATAAATTATTTAAAACCCAAGACAATGATGGTGATACATATTATTATGCAGGAAAACCAACAGATAATTATATAAGATTCGCAGATAGGGATTGGAGAATCATAAGAATAAATGGTGATGGTTCTTTAAGAATAATGCAATCTACTCCATATATTTATTATAATTTCACAGAGAATAGCTATGAAGCTTTTTATGACAATTTATTTGACCCTACTTGGAGCAACTTTTCTGGTCTTTATTGGTGGGAACAAGATTTTAATCCATCTGGTAATTTTGTAGTTTCATCTAATTTTTGTAATAATTATGAATTATATGATTATAACAATGAAGTATTATTTAATGAAGAATATAAAAAAGTGTCTTATTCTGGAGGAGGAACTGATATATGGAGTATTGGTATATGGCAAACTAATAAGTATTATTGGGCATATTCAAAAATTAATAATTATAATCCAACTTTATTATGTGATGAGGCTTATCAAAAAAATAATTCTGTTACTATTTTAACAGCTCATGAGGCAATGTTATCTGGTATAACTTTAACTAATAATGGTACATATTTACCAAAAGGTACATTGACATTAGATGCTCATTCATCTGTAGGAACTTGTTGGAAGACGGCCTTAAATAATGATTTCCCACCAAATATTTCTATGTGTGATATTTCAGTCTCGAATGGTAATAATTATTTGTATACTATTTCGCCTAAAGATTTTTCTGGGTTAAGAAGTAGTAATGGCGGAAATGTGTATCCAGTAATAAGTTTAAATAAAGATATTAAATTAACGGGTTCAGGTACAGAAAACGATCCATATGTAGTTGTTGGATGGTAATATTAAATTTTTTGAGACATTTTTACTCGACAGTCTCAGGATATAAATTAATATAAATAAAAACTTGACAATTAACATATAATAGATTATAATGTAAAAGAAATTTAAAGAGGAAAGCGAATATATATTCCACCTGATGAGCTAAAGCACATAGGTAAAAAGCCATAAATAATATAATTATAATATGTCTTTTTAGGTGGAATATGTATATATTCTACCTTTTTAATTATATGGAGGTGCATTTATATAGCAAGTGTAAATAAGGAGTTACTAATTAATGAGCAAATTAAAGTTAGTGAAGTGATGGTTATTGGTCCAAATGGAGAACAAATGGGTCAAAAAAAATTAGAGGATGCTTTAACTTTAGCAAGATATGCAGGTTTAGATTTAGTTTTAATGAACGAAAATGGTAATATGTCAGTAGCCAAAATTATGGATTACAACAAATATCGTTATGAAAGACAAAAGAAATTAAAAGAACAACAAAAGAAACAAAGAGAAACTAATAAAGAACTAAAAGAATATCGTTTATCTACAACTATTGATATTCATGATTTTGAAACTCGTGTAAGAAATGCTAAAGATTATTTAGTTAAAGGGCATCGTATTAAAGCCTTTATAAGATTTAAAGGACGCCAAATGGCTAGACCAGAATTAGGTAAGGATGTATTACTTAGATTTGCAGAAGCTCTAAATGAAGTAGCGACTATTGAAACAGAACCTAAATTAGAAGGTAGACAAATGTTTATGCTATTAGCACCAAAAAAATAGTAGGAGGAAATTATTATGGCAAAGAGCAAACAAAAAACTCATAAAGCAAGTAGTAAAGTTTTAACTAAGAAAAAAAATGGTACATTAACATACAAACAAAGTAATGGTAACCACAAAACAAATAAAGATTCATCAAAACAAGTACGTCAAAGAAGAAATAAAGGCGTATTAGCTAAAGGAGAAGCTAGCAGATTAAAATCTGTTATCTAATTAGGAGGGTAGAACATGACAAGAGTTAAAGGCGGAACTGTTTCTAAAAACAGAAGAAGAAAAGTATTAAAAGAAGCTAAAGGTTACTTTGGAAGTAAACATAGATTATATAAAACTGCTCAAGAACAAGTTTTCCATAGTGGAGCATATGCTTATCGTGATCGTAAACAAAATAAGAGAAACTTCAGAAAATTATGGATAACAAGAATTAATGCTGCATGTCGTTTAAATGAAATTAGTTATTCTAAATTTATGAATGGTTTAGCAAAAGCTGGTATTGAAATTAATCGTAAGATGTTATCTGAAATGGCTATTAATGATGCAGCTGCATTTACAGAATTAGTAAATCTTGCTAAAGCTGCATTAGATGGTAAAACTGTAAAAACTACTGCTAAAAAAGAAACTAAAAAAGTTGAAGAAAAAATTGTAGAAACTAAAGAAGAAGCTAAAGATTATAGTAAAATGACTTTAGCAGAACTTAAAGCTGTTGCTAAAGAGCAAGGCATCAAAGGTTTTTCTACAATGAAAAAAGACGAATTACTTGCTAATTTAAAATAAGTTAAACTGAGGCACTAAGGTGCTTCTTTTTTTGTAATATATATGATATAATTTTTTACAGGTGAATATTATGAAAATTTATTTAGTTGCAGGTAAATCTGGTTCAGGTAAAGGTGAAGTAGCAAAAATTATTGAAGAATATTATACATCTATAGGTAAAAAGGCAATTATAACTGAATATAGTAAATATATAAAAATGTATGCTAAGGAAATAATTAATTGGGATGGTAGTAATCCTAAACCGCGAAAATTTTTACAAGATTTAGGTGTTACAATTAGACATAATATGGATATGCCATTATTTTTTGTAAATAGAATGATTGATGACATAAAAGTGTATAGTTTATATTATGATGTTGTAATAATTAGTGATGTTAGATTACCTGAGGAAATTGAAGAATTAAAAAAAATATATAAAGATGTATGTTCAATGTATATAATTAATCAATTTGAACCTAGTAAATTATCTTTAGAAGAGCAAATGCATCCAACAGAAACTGCATTAGAAAATTATAGTGATTTTGATATAACTATAACAAATGATAATATAAATGTTTTAGATAATAAAGTAATAGAATTTTTAGAAAGTAGTGAATTTTAATGAATTTAAAAGATGAATTTATAAAATATTTTGTAAGCCAAGGACATGTACAAATACCTAGTGCTCCTCTAATACCTGAAAATGATCCGTCAGTATTATTTAATACTGCAGGAATGCAGCCATTAATACCTTATTTAATGGGTAAAAAACATCCTGAAGGAACAAGATTATGTGATTATCAAAAATGTGTTCGATTAACGGACTTAGATAGTATTGGAGATTTAACTCATCATACATTTTTTGAAATGTTAGGTAACTGGAGCTTAGGAGATTATTTTAAAAAAGAAAGTATTGGTTTTAGTTTTGAATTTTTAACTAAAGTTTTAAATATACCAGTAGAAAAACTGGCTGTTACAGTTTTTGAAGGTAATGAAGATATTCCAAGAGATGAGTTTGCTGCAAACTGTTGGAAAGAATTAGGTATAAGTGAAGATAGAATTGCGTATTTAGGAGTCAAAGACAATTTCTGGATAGCTGGTGAATCTGGCCCTTGTGGTGGAGATACAGAAATATTTTATTTTAGAAGTAATGATGAAATACCGTCAAAGTTTGATCCAAATGATGATAGATGGGTTGAAATATGGAATAACGTATTTATGGAATATAATAAAGCAGAAGATGGTACTATTACAGAACTACCTCAAAAAAATGTAGATACTGGAATGGGGCTTGAAAGAGTTGTAGCAGTATTAGAAGGTGTAAATGATAATTATAAGACTTCTATTTGGAAAGAAATAATTGCGGAAATTGAAAGAGTTAGTAATAAAACATATGAAGGCAACGAAGTTAGTATGCGTATTATTGCTGACCATATTAGAACTAGTGTATTTATTAGTGCGGATCATGCTGGCATAAAACCTAGTAATACAGATCAAGGTTATATTTTAAGAAGATTAATTAGACGTGCAGTCCGTCATGCTAAAAAGTTAGAAATTAACACAAATGAAAATTGGATGGAAAGTATTGCTTTAGAAGTAATAAAAAAATATGAAAATTATTATTCTGAAATAAAAGATAATAAAGAAGTCGTTTTAGAAGTTTTAAAGAATGAAAATATTAAATTCAATCGTACTTTAGAAAAAGGTTTAAGAGAATTTGATAAATTAATTAAAAATTTAAATAGTGATACTATTGATAAAGATATAGCATTTAAATTATATGACACATATGGTTTTCCAATTGAATTAACAGAGGAAATGGCAAGTGAACATGACTTAAAAGTAGATGCTCAAGGTTTTAAAGAAAAATTTAAAGCGCATCAAGAATTATCTAGAACAGCAAGTGCTGGTAAGTTTAAAGGTGGGCTATCTGGTACTGGAGAAATGGAAACAAAATATCACACTGCTACGCATTTACTTAATGCTGCTTTAAAAATTGTAGTAGGTGATGGAGTTCATCAAAAAGGAAGCAATATTACGTCAGAAAGAATGCGTTTTGATTTTTCTTGTGATCATAAATTAAGTGATGAAGAAAAACAAAAAGTAGAAGAATTAGTGAATTCTTGGATAAAAGATGATATATCAGTTACAATGGAAACTATGAGTAAAGAAGAAGCTGTTAAAAGTGGTGCAGAAGCAATGTTTATTGAAAAATATGCTGATATTGTAAATGTTTATAGTATTGGTGATATATCAAAAGAGATTTGTGGTGGACCTCATGTTAAAACAACTGGAAAGCTTGGAACATTTAAAATCAAAAAAGAAGAAGCTAGTAGTGCTGGTGTAAGAAGAATAAAGGCTATTTTAGAATAGACTTTATTTTTATTTTATGATATTATTAAGTAGAATAGAAAAGGTGAGACTTATGACTATACTTAGTATTGGAAAATGTACTTATGATATAATTTGCCCTGTAGATGAATATCCAGTTGAAGGTACTAAATATTTATTAAATAGTAATGTAGAGTGTGGCGGAGGGACAGCGTCTAATATTGCTTATTTATTGGGTAAATGGGGAGAAACATCATATATAGCAGGTGTAATAGGTTCTGATGATTATGCTACTAAAATAACTAAAGAGTTTCAACAGGCATTAGTTAAAACTGATTATTTAGAAACAGCCTATAATACTGCTACTCCTATTTCAATATTAATAGTTAATAAGAAAAAAGCTACTAGAACTCGTTTTGATGTTGTAAGTGCATCACAGCCAGGTCTAAAAAAAACAGATTATGCTATTAAACCTGATTTAATATTTACCGATGGTAAAGATTATGCCGCAGCTGTAAATGCATTAAATAAGTTTCCAAATGCTATAAGTATAATTGACGCAGGAACTGTAGATAGAGATATGCTAGAGTTATGTAAATATGTTAAATATATAGTGTGTTCTAAATATTTTGCAGAAACCGTTACAAATTTAAAAATAGATTATGATAATTCAAATAGCTTAGTAAATGTATATAAAAAATTAAAAAATAGATATCCTAACAATAACATAATTATTACTTTAGAAAATATGGGAGCTATGTATACTATTAATAATGAAATAAAAATAATGCCTGGTATTAAAACTGAAGTCGTAGATCCAAGTGGTGCAGGAGATATTTTTAGAGGTACATTTGCATACTGTTTAGTTAATAATTTTGATATAGAAAAAGCAATAACATATTCAAATATTGCGGCTGGTTTATCAGTTGGTAAAATTGGTATACGAACTTCAATACCTACTATTAAAGAAGTAATAAGTTATTATAATAAAAAATTTAATATTGTTACTCCAATAGAGGAAAAAAAAGAAGAAGTTAAACCGGCAAATTTACTTCCTGATATACCGGATGCTAGTAGTGTTATTATACCAGAATATAAAAAAGACGTTAACACTGATTTTGTTATTGGAAATAAAACTGTTTCTAGTGTAGGAGAAAGTAATGTTCAGCAGTAGATCTCCAGTATTAAATGTTCATGGTGAAACTAGAGATACTGTAGTATTTGTTTTAAATGATTTTATTAATGATAATGTAAAATTAGAAAATGAATATATAGGTGTTATACATGGAATAAGTTCTAATATACTAAAAAATAGAATTCATGAATTGTTGAAATGCAATAGAAATGTAGATTCGTTTAGGATAAATATATGGAATCCGGGTATGACTATTATTAAATTAAAAATTAAAGCTAATCTTAATTAGCTTTTTTCTTGACGCAAATTTGACATTTTGATAAAAATATGCTAAAATTATAATAATTAATAAGGGGTTAATAAATAAAAAAATTAATTTTTTTATTAAGAAATATGCGATATAAGAAATCGACAAGAAAAGTCAATATATAATTTGAAGAATATATGACTTTAACACAAATTTGACATTTAGACAAAAATGTGATATAATGTAATTGTAGTTGAAATAGGGGGTTAAATTATGAAAGGTTATGTTTTAGATTATATTAATGAAAACGAATTTAAAAAATTAGAAAGAGCTTTAAAAAAATATAATATGTTAGCTTTTAAAAAGTTAAACTTTGATTATTATCCATCACTTAGAAATGGTAATTTTGTAGGAGAGCTTATTAGTACAAATAAAAAAGAAGGTACTGAAAAATATGAACTTAAATTACCTAGCGATAAAATGTTTGCGGCTGTACATGGTGAAGTTAAATTATATTATACTGTATATGTTAAAGAAGGAACTATACTGTTAGATACTATTACTCCAACAGATATTTTATTAGAAGGACATATGAGTGAACTTACAACTTATAAAGGTGTAATGATATCTAAAGCTAATGCATCTAAAGATAAATTCAAAATTGATTTATTAAATATGTTACATGGTGAGTAACATATTTTTTAGAAAAGAGATTTTATGAAAAGATTTAATAGATTTAAAGCAAAAGATAGTAAAGCAATTTTTACTACTAAAGCTATGGGAGCTGTAAGATTAAGAGGTTCTTTTGCTATACAAGATTATCTTATTACTAATATTCTTGCAACAAATAAATATTGGGTCGATTTAATTCATACTGAATATACTGATGAAGATATTGTTCATACATTTTTAATAAATACCGATAAAAGGACTTTATTTATTAAATGTTGTAAAGATAAAATTAGCATTCATTTTAGAAATATCACTCTAGAATATGCATTTGATTATGTTGGGATTGATTCCTATTGTACTAATTTAATAAACCAACAAAATAGATTTACGGAAAAAATGATTAATATTGAGTATCCAAATAAAAATCAATATATGATTATTGAAATTATATTTAATAGTAAAAAATTTGTTTTTAAAACAATTTATGATACTACTGAGAATTATTCTACTGATTTATTGAGAACAATAAGTTTTAATAGCTCTATTATGGATTTAAAAAAATTTTTCATGGATAATTTTTATATAAAACAAAGTAATTATGAAAAAGGAAATGATACAATAATTTCTATATATGAACTTATAAATGGAGAATATGTAATTAAAGATGAACTTACAATTATAGATGGACACGTTATAAACTATTTATTAAGTTCTATAAAAGATAATGTAATTATAAGTGCTAAAGGAGAAGTTAGTGGAAAGCCAGAGATAACAATAATGAATTATACTCCTAGTAATATCGATTTAACAAAAGAAGCAAATCAATTACTTGTTAAAATAATGGGTTTAAAATGATATTTTAAATCCTTTTTAGTTTATTTATTTACTTAAAGATTATACTTTGGTAAAATAATGGTGGTGATTTATTATGTTGAAAATGAGTGATTTAACTGTTAGTGCAGATGATAAGATTATTTTAAATAATTTAAATTTGGATATAAATGACGGAGAAATACATGTTTTAATGGGACAAAATGGAACTGGTAAAAGTACTTTATCTAAAGTTTTAATGGCTCATCCTGATTATAAAATATTAAAGGGAAATATTATATATAATGATAATGTTCTTAATAATTTAGATACTACTAGTATTAGTAGATTAGGTTTTTTCTTATTAAGTCAAAATCCTGTAGAAATAGAAGGTATAACTAATTCTGAAATGTTACGTAATGTTTTAAGTGAAATTAATAATGAAAAAGTTGATATATTTAAGTTTAATAAAAAGTTAACTGAAGTTTGTAATATAATTGATATGCCAAAAGAGTATGTTCATAGAGATATTAATTTTAATATGAGTGGTGGCGAAAAGAAAAAAAATGAATTATTGCATTTATTTATGTTAGAACCTAAATTTGTAATATTAGATGAAATAGATTCAGGACTTGATATTGATGCTTTAAAAGTAGTAGGTACTTCTTTAAAAAAATATTATGATTTATATAAACCATCAATTTTAATAATTACACATCATGCAGATATCTTAAAATATTTTGATGATTTTAAAGTTCATGTATTAAATAATGGTAGTATTGTAAAAAGTGGTAATAAAGATCTAATAAAAATAATAGAAAAAATAGGATTTAAGGCTAATGCTATTAATGGGAATGATATAAATGAATAAACTATCAGTGGAAGAGGATATAAAAAGTATTACTAGTGGAGAATATGAATTAGAATTTTATAAGAATATAGAATTAAATATTGATGGTAATGTTAAAATAAGCAGCTTAAATAATCATGATTTAAAAATTAATTTAAATAGAGATTCTATAGTTAAATTAGAAAGTATTTATTTGCTAGATAAAAATATAAATATTGATGTAAATATATATGATAATGTGGTTTTAGATTATAATGTATTAATAATTAATAATGGTAAAAATAAATTTAATGTAAATTTAAATATGTTAGGTAATAATAGTGATGTTAAGATAAAATTGAGAACTATTAATAAGAATGATGAAAGCAATATCGATATAAATTGTAACGGTTTGATTGAATGCAATACAAAAGATAATAAGTTATTGGAAGATTTAAAAGGTTTAATTATAAATGAAGGAGTTATAAAAATAAGTCCTAATATAAAAGTTTTAACAAATGAAGTAGAAGCTAATCATTTAGTTACTATTGGTTCGTTCGATAAAGCTGAAATGTTTTATTTGAAAACTAAAGGCTTAAGTAATAAAGGTGCAAAGAAATTACTAATTGAATCTTTTGTAACAAGTATTATAGATGATATAAATAGAGAAAAAATAAAAATGGAGGTGAAAAATATTGAATAGAGAAGATTTTCCTCTTTTAAAAAATGATATAATATATTTTGATAATAGTGCTACTAGTTTAAAACCAAAATGTGTTATTGATAAAATGAATGATTATTATAGTAATTATTCTGCAAATGCTCACCGTGGTGATTATGATTTGTCATTTAAAGTAGATCAAGAATATGAAAATACAAGGGAAATTGTGAAAAATTATATTAATGCAGAATATTTAGAAGAAATAATATTTACAAGTGGTACAACTGAAAGTTTAAATATGATTGCATCAGGTTTTTTTGGAAATTTATTAGAAGCTGGTGATGAAATACTAATAACAACTAGTGAACATGCATCTAATATCCTTCCTTGGTTTAGATTAGCTAATAAATTAGGTGTAAAAGTAAATTATATACCTTTAGATGATAATTATTATGTAACTCTTGATAATATAAAAAAAATGGTAAAAGCAAATACTAAATTAATAAGTTTAGCTGGTATAACTAATGTTATAGGAGATTTAAGACCAATTAAAGAAATAACAAAATTTGCGCATCAAAATAATATATTTGTGGTTGTAGATGCTGCTCAAATGATACCTCATGAGAAAGTTGATGTTAAAGATTTAGATGTTGATTTTTTAGCATTTTCTGGCCATAAAATATGTGGACCTACAGGTATAGGAGTATTGTATGGAAAACTTGAATTATTAGAACATTTAGAACCTATTAATTTGGGAGGCGGAATGAATGAATCTTTCGATTCTCCAGAACAAACATATTTAAAACCATTGCCTACTAGATTAGAAGCTGGTACTCAAAATATTGCAGGAGTAATAGGTTTAGGTGAAGCAATAAAATATATTGATAAAATTGGTATAGAAAAAATTAAACAATATGAACATGAATTAAGAAAATATTTAATTGATAAGTTATTAAAGATAAAACATATAGATATTATTAATTTAGAAAGTGATAGTGGCATAGTAGCTTTTAATGTAAATAATATTTTTAGTCAAGATGTAGCTTATTATTTAAATAAATATAATATTTGTGTTAGAGCTGGGAATCATTGTGCTAAAATTTTAAAATCTAGTGTTGGAGTTACAAATACAGTAAGAGTTAGTTTATATTTTTATAATACCTATGAAGAAATAGATAATTTAATTGAGTTATTAAGTGATTATGATAAAATACTAAGAGAGATGATTTAAATGGATGAAGAATTAAAAAAAGAAATAATAATGGAAAATTATATGCATCCTACTAATAAAAAAAGAATAGATAATAAGGGTTATATCAAAGTGAATACTGCAAATGCATCTTGTATCGATAATATTGATATTTATATAAAAATCAATAATAATATTATCGAAGATGTAGCATTTGATGGAGAAGCATGTGCTATTTCTATTTCTTCTACATCTATTATGATAAATAATCTTATTGGGAAAACACTTAGCGAAGCTCAAAATTATATTAAAAATTTTTATAATATGTGTGATGGTAAAGAATATGATGAAAATATTTTAGGTGAAGGGGTAGTATATTCAAATATATATAAGCAGGGAAATAGAAAAAGTTGTGCCACACTTCCATATAAAGGATTAGAAAAAGTTATTTTAGAAAATCTAAAGTAACTTTTTTAAATTTTAAAATGTAAATTAATATAATTTAGTTATTATTTAGTTGCTATTTTTAATCTATTATTTTATAATTATATTAGAATAAAAAATTATATGATAAAGGAAGATTTAAATGAAGAGAAATGGTAAATTATTATTAATCATATTATTATTAGTATTAGTAGTTACAATAGGTATATCTTATGCTTATTTTATAATAGGAGTTAATTTTAATGTAGATACTGATGAAAATTATGGTAAAGCACCTGGACTTTTAAAAGTTGATTATAATGCAGGTACAAGTGCGTTAACTGCAAACGGTATAATGCCTGGAGATAGCATTAGTAAAGATTTTAGTGTAACAGTAACTCCTACAGATAGAGTAACTGTTACTTATGTCATAAAAATTGATATAGATACTAATACGTTTAAAAAATGTGATGATACTACATGGCTAGATTTTGAAAATGAATGTATAAAGAATGCAAATGAATTAGTATATACATTAAAAGATGATAAAGGTATCATTATAGCTAATGGATATTTAGAAGGTAAAACTGGTGATATAATAATCGAAAAAAAAGAAAAAAAAGTTACTGCAAAAACTACATATAATTATAATCTAACTTTAGAATTTAAAGATACTGATGCTGATCAAAATCACAATGTTAATGCAACATTTATCGGAAATTTAATAGTTGAATTTGCAGACAAAAATATAAAATTTGATAATAATTTATATGGTAATAAATATATATTAGCTAATACTACATTACAAACAGATGATCCGGATTTTTCAAAAACAAGCTGCACAAAAGGAACAAATATTGGTGGAGATTGTGGTGAAGAAACAGTAGGTTTATATAAATGCATAATTAAAGAAGATGGCAAATGTGCCAAACAAGATGAATTAAGTAGTTTGGATACTACAAGTTTAAATACAACATATTATTATCGTGGTGATGTAGATGATAATTACGTAGAATTTGCAGGCTTCTATTGGAGAATAATCAGAATAAATGAAAATGGTTCACTAAGAATGATATATCAAGGAAGAGCAAAAGATGATGGCAAAAAATTAGAAATACAAAAAACAGGTAGTGAAACTCGACTGGCTGTATCTAGTGCATTTAATACAGATTACAACCGAGCCGAATATGTAGGATTTAAATATGAATTGGAAAATGCACATGGAACAGATAAGAAATCTACTATATTAAGTGCATTAGAAACATGGTATACAAAAGAAGATAATGAACTACAAAATTATGAAGAATACTTAGATACAGAATCAGGGTTCTGTGGAGATAGAAGTCTAGCAATTGGTCCAGGTATTGGAACAGCAACAACACAATATAGAGCACTACGAAGAATGATGAGCGGTGCACCATCATTTAAGTGTTCAGATAATGAAAGTGATTTATACAAAACAAAGATAGGGTTAATAACAGCGGATGAAATTGTATATGCTGGAGGTATATATTGGGGTAGTAATTTAGATGGGGCTAGTAATTTTAGTTATTACTTATATACAGAAGTTTCGTGTTGGACGCTTACGCCGAGCCACTTCAATGAGACGAGTGCGCTTGCGCTTGCGTTTGCTATGTTCCCTGAAGGTATTTTGTACTATGATTACATAAATCGCTCGTATGGTATCCGTCCAGTTATAAATTTGTCAGCTGAAAATCTGTCAATTTCTGGAAGTGGTACTATAAATAATCCATATGTCATTTCATAAATGACATATGGAAAGACAATGAATATATGAAAGAAAGTTGTTGCAAAATGACTCCACATTTTGTAACTGCATAGCATATTTTACTCAGAAACATATAAAAAGATGTTTTTTTTGCCTGCCAAACTTGTTTGTCGGCTAGGGGTAAAAATTTAATGTCTTAGTTATGAGAACAGTATTATCTTAACGAGATTTAAAAATAATATTTGAATAAAAACTTGTATAAATTCTTGCTTTATGGTATATTATAAAAGTAAAGCGAAAAAGAAGCTAAGTAATATATTGTTTTATATAGAGAGTTCATGGTTGGTGGGAATGAATTAAAAGAATATATGAAATCTACTTCTTTAGTGGAGCTAATACCTCCCGTGTAAGTTGCGTTAAAACTAATAAAGTAATATAAAGGATGGTACCGCAGAATTTGCTCCTTGCAAAGGCTGTGGTTTTTATTTTTAGAAAGAAGGATTATAAATGATTGACATTAAATTAATAAGAGAAAACAGGGAATTTGTAAAAGAAAATATTAGAAAGAAATTTCAAGATGAAAAATTACCTATAGTAGACGAAGTATATGAACTTGATATTAAGTTTAGAGAGGCTAAGTCTAAGGCAGATACTCTACGTAGCGATAAGAATAAAAAAAGTGGAGAAATAGGTCTTTTAATGCGTGATAAGAAGATTGAGGAAGCGGATGCAATAAAGGCTTTAATAGCCAAAATGAATGATGAAATCATTGAACTTGAAAAATTAGAAGAAACATTAAGTGAAGATATAAAAAATAAAATGATGGTTATACCTCAAATTATCGATGATAGTGTTCCGATTGGTAAAGATGACAATGAAAATGTTGAGTTGCAAAAATACGGAGAACCGGTAGTGCCTAACTATAAAATTCCTTATCATGCTGAAATATGCGATAAATTTAGCGGGTTAGACAAAGAAAGTGCTGGTAGAACTAGTGGTAATGGTTTTTATTATTTAATTGGTGATATAGCAAGACTTCATAGTGCTATGTTATCATATGCTAGAGATTTTATGATAGATAAAGGGTTTACATATGCAGTACCACCATTTATGATTAGAAGCGATGTGGTTACAGGAGTTATGTCGTTCGCAGAGATGGATGCAATGATGTATAAAATAGAAGGTGAAGATTTATTCTTGATTGGTACTAGTGAACATTCTATGATTGGTAAATTTAAAGATCAATTAGTTAAAGAAGAATCACTTCCTATTGCAATGACTTCATATTCACCATGTTTTAGAAAAGAAGTTGGAGCTCATGGTTTAGAGGAGAGAGGAATTTACCGTGTACACCAATTTGAGAAACAAGAAATGGTTGTGTTATGTAAGCCTGAAGAAGCAATGAATTGGTATAATAAAATGTGGAGTTACACTGTAGAATTCTTTAGAAGTTTAGATATTCCTGTAAGAACTTTAGAGTGTTGTAGTGGAGATTTAGCAGATTTAAAAGTTAAGTCATGTGATGTTGAAGCATGGAGCCCTAGACAACAAAAATATTTTGAGGTTGGTTCATGTTCTACTTTAGGAGAGGCTCAAGCAAGAAGACTTGGAATACGAGCTAAAGGCGAAAAAGGAAATTACTACGTTGCGACTTTAAATAATACAGTATTAGCTACTCCTAGAGGGTTAATCGCATTCTTAGAAAATAATTATAACGAAGATGGAAGTGTAAATATTCCCGAAGCATTAAGACCTTATATGGGTGGTAAAGAAAAGTTAATACCAAAAAATTAATTTGAATGATGAAAATCATTCTTTTCTTTTTAGACTTTATAAATAGTAATTTATAAGTTATAATTTATTTAGGTGGCTTATATGGAAGTAACAATAGATGGCAAAGAACGCAATGTAATAATAAATAAGAAAAAAATTAAAAATATATATTTTAGATTTGATGAAGAATTAAATTTAGTAATAAATGCTAATAAGTATATAACTGAAAAAGAAATAATAAATTTAATAAATAAAAACAAAGAATCTTTAGAAAAAATGCTAAAAAAAATAGAAAGAAAACAAGAGAAAAATAATGAGTTTTGGTATTTAGGTAATAAATATGATATAATTTATAATGATTTAGTTAGAAATATAGATTTTCAAAATGGTACTATTATTTGTAAAGATAAAAATACATTAGATAAGTTTATAAAAAAACAAACTAAAGAAATATTTGAGATTGAAGTAAATAATTTAAGAAAAATTATAAAACCTCCTAATTTTGCTTTAAAAATAAGAAAAATGAAGTCTAGATGGGGAGTATGTAATTATAAATTAAAAACTATTACTTTAAATTCTGAATTAATAAGATATAATATAGAGAATTTGAGATATGTAATAGTCCATGAAATGTGTCATTTTTATCATCATGATCATAGTAAAAAGTTTTGGAATATGGTAAGTATATATTATCCTAATTATAAGCAAGCTAGAAAGGAATTAAGAAGTTAATGAAAATAGAATCAATTAATAATGATAAAGTAAAAACTTGGTCTAAATTAAAAGAAAAAAAGTATCGCGATTTAAATAATATGTTTATTATAGAAGGAGACCATTTATTAAATGAAGCGTTAAAAAAAGGAGTAGTTTTAGAAATAATTTCTACAGATAAAACTTGGGAATCTTCTAATCTTCCTTTCTACGAAGTTACAGATGCGATTATGAAAAAATTATCTAGTCAAATAACACCTTCTAAAGTTATTGGGATATGTAAAAAACTAGAAACTAAAGAAATTAGTGGAAATGTATGTATTTTGGATAATATTCAAGATCCTGGTAACTTAGGAACTATAATAAGAAGTGCGATTGCATTTAATATAAACACTATATTAATGAGTAATGATACAGTTGATTTATATAACGAAAAAGTAATTAGAGCTAGTGAAGGTATGATATTTAATTTAAATTATCAAAAAGGTAGTTTGAATGAAATGATTACCGAGTTAAAAAATAAAAATTATAAAATATATGGTACTGATGTAAATAAAGGAAAATCTTTAAAAGAAGTCGTTTTTGATAGTAAGTCCGCTATAATTATTGGTAATGAAGGTAAAGGAATGAATGAACAGTTACAACCATTATGTGATAATTTAATACGTATCCCTATAAGTAGTAATTGTGAAAGTTTAAATGCCGGGGTTGCAGCTTCAATAATATTTTATGAGATGGAAAGAATAAATATATAACAATGGAAAATCAAATAATTAATGAATTTGAAGCTTGTAATTATGTTAAATGTGCATTACAAAATATTGGTTTGTGGGATAATATAACTTATAAAAAGAACGAAGAATCAAATGTGTGGGTTTTTAGTGGTTATATTGAATATAAGAATAAACCACACAAAATAATAAAAGTGGTTGGAACATCATTATTTATCAAACTATTAAAAATTGGGTTTGAAGTTAAAAAGGGTATACCAGTTAATTATGTTGATTTAATTAATAGAGAGACACTGAAATTTAAGATTAAATATAGTTTAATTGATCCTTATTGTCGTAAAAGAAAGAGATAGTGATTTTAATGGAATATGTATATATTGGTAAAATAGTTAATACTCATGGAATAAAAGGTGAAATAAGAATATTAAGTAATTTTGATAAAAAAGAAATAGTATTTATGCCTGGATTCAAAATATACATAGGAAATACTAAAGAAGAAAATATAATAATTAGTTATCGTAAACATAAGAATTTTGATATGGTTAAATTAAAAGGAATTGACGATATAAATGAAGTTCTTAAATATAAAGGATTTAAAGTATATGTGAATAGAGATGATTTAAATTTAAATAATAATGAATATGTTTTAGATGATTTACTTAGTTTGAATATAATAAGTAATAATAAAAATTATGGAATAGTAGAGAATATATTTGATAATAATGGTAATGTTTTATTAGCAATAAAATTTGAAAAAAATTATTATATACCTTATAATAGTGATTATATAAAAGAAGTTGATTTACAAAATAAAATTATTTATGTGAATAATGTAGAGGAATTGATATTATGAGATTTGATATTTTAACTCTTTTTCCAAACATAATAGAATCTTATATAAATGAAAGCATAATAAAAAGAGCAATTAACAATAAATTAATTGAAGTCAATATAGTTAATATAAGAAATTATACATTGCTTAAAAATGGACAAGTTGATGATACTCCATATGGTGGTGGAGCAGGTATGGTATTAATGTGTGAACCAGTAGTAAGAGCGATTGAATCTGTAAAAAAAGAAGATACAAAAGTATATTTATTATCACCACAAGGTAAAGTTTTTAATGATAAAATTGCAGAAGAATTAATTAATGAATGTAAACATATTGTTTTAGTATGTGGACATTATGAAGGTTTTGACGAAAGAATTAAAAACTTTGTTGATGGTGAGATTAGTATAGGTGATTTTGTTTTAACAGGTGGTGAACTTCCTGCTTTAGTAATATTAGATACAGTATCAAGGTTTATTCCTGGAGTTATAGCAAATGATTCTTTTAATAATGATTCGTTTAAAAACAATTTATTAGATTATCCAGTTTATACTAAGCCTCGGGAATTTAGGGGGTTAAGTGTTCCTGAAGTGTTATTAAGTGGAAATCATAAAAAAATTAAGGAATATAGAGAAAGTGAACAAATAAGAGTCACAAAAGAAAAAAGACCAGATTTATTAAAGTAGGTGGTAGTGGTGAAAAGTTTTATAATAAAAGAATTAGATGAAGATTTAAAAATTGAAGATTTTGAATTAAAAAGTTCTGGATTTAAATATAAAATTAAGAATAATAATGATTTAGGAGTTAAAGAAATTACTATAGTAAGCCCTGATATAGTAAGTGATTTAGTATCTCATAATTTTGATAAGAAATATAAAAAAATCTTAGAATTTTATTTTAATTCTTTACAAGATGAAGATACTACCGAAGGTAATTTATTATTAGCATTAGATGAAATAACAAGACTTAGAAATACTTTAATAAAAAAATATAATATTTATGTAAAAAGAAAAGTGTTAGAAAAATTATTAAAAAAACTTAAAATATTAGAAAACGAAATTCGTTCAAAAATAATTGATTTTAAACTCATAAAAGAAACGCTATTGGGTTATAATAATAACATTGAAGAGAAAAGTAAGGGTAGATAAAATTTTCTCTTGAAAAATTATAAAAAATAAGTTATAATGAGTAACAGCTGGTAGTTATGACTCCGTAGCTCAGCTGGATAGAGCAATCGCCTTCTAAGCGATCGGTCAAGTGTTCGAATCACTTCGGAGTCACCATTAAGATAAATACTCGGTTTAATCCGAGTTTTTATTTTGTATTAATTTTCTTTAAAAGTTTCAATTATTTCATTATCAACTTTAAATATAACCTCTTTTACGTTTAGAGTATCTTTTAAAGATAAAGAAATAGAATATTTAACTTCTTCTAAAATATCTTTGTTATTAAAATTATTAAAAATTTCATTATTAAATGTTAAGTTTATTTGATTTTCTAAGGTCTCATAATTTAAAAGTTCTACTGATGAAGCAAGATAACTTATAAGATTAGTCTCATAAATAGGTGAGCTTTTTAACTCTTCAATAATAATTTCAATTTTATTATCCTGTTTATTATTAATTTTTGTAACAGGTATATAGTATGTTAAATCTTCTTCTTTACCAATGTAATAAATTGTAGTTTTTGATAAATCCTTAATACTTGTAATATCATATACTTTATTTATCCCGTAATTTCTATCTAATATATTTGGCAGAATTAAATTAGTTTGAGGTAATTTAATTAGTTTTTCATTTTCTACAAAAATTATTATTTGTTTTACTTCAGGTAATTCTGTTAAAGTATAAACTATTGCTTCTATTAACTTTTCTTCATTTTCTTTTGGCACGTTTAAAAATTCTTTAGAAAAATTAATTTTTAATAGATTATTATTTAATGATAATTCTAAAATTTTTGTATTTTTAGGTATTATAGCTTTAAAATTTTTAGGAATGTATTCTGATTTTTCACTATCCATAATTAAAGCGTTAAGTAATTCTTTTATTTTATCTATAGTATCTTCAGTTTTAATAACTAAATTAGTTCTAATTACGTAATTATCTTTATTTATCAGATAAATGGGACTAGTATTAACCGAAACATAGGTGGTGGTTTGTTTAATCTCATTTAAATTATTTGTATCGGGAAAAAAATATAAAATACTTACAATTATCAAAGCTAGTGAAGCAGTAATAATTCTTCTTAAAGCGGATTTTTTAAGCATTAATATCACCTAATTAATATATACGATATAAAATACATTTTTAGAATTAAAAAATCTCCAAAAGGAGATTTAAATTATAGAGTTATTTCACCTAATTTGAGTAATTCTACTACAGCACTTGCGCGACCTTTAACTTCTAATTTTTGGATAGTATTAGATATATGATTTCTAACAGTTTTTTCACTTATATTAAGTTTTTTTGCTATTTCTTTTGTAGTCTTTCCTTCTACTAATAATGTAAATATAACTTGTTCTCTATTAGTTAAAATACTTCTTTTCACGCATATCTTCCTTTCATAATTATACTATTTCTAGTGTATTTTATGAGATATGCTTAAATTTGGTTAAAATACTGGCCTAATTATCAAATTTTACAGTAATGTACATATTAGTATCATATAGACTTTGAATACTCCTAATTATATTATTTGCAAGTTTACTGTCATGTGTTTTACTAGCAACTGTTATTTTTATATTTGTTCCATTAATGCTTACAACTGAATCTAATTTATAATTTTCTTTAATAATTTTTTCTATTTCTTCTTTTTTACTTTCGTTTTTGTTCATATTTTGAAGTTCATTATAAGCATCATTTTTTTCTTGTAGGCTTGATGTATTGCTAAGTAATATGTTTTGTAATTCTTCTAATTTAGCAACATAAGCTTCTTCTTCAGCTACTTTTAATGCAACTAAAGTATCTGATTCACTTATTACTAATTCAGTAGCTTCATTATTTGTACTTGATACATTTAAAGTAGATAAAGTATCATTAGACATAGATAAATAATAAATACTTAAAACCATTATTAATGAAAAAAGGGTTATAAACCATAAGTTTTGTTTGTTAATCATAAAATTTATCCTTTCGTTTACATTAAAATATATGTAATAAGGAATATTTTATGTTATATTTGTTTATTTTTTAATATAATGTTATAATTATGATGAGGTTAAGATATGAAAGAAATATTAGTTTATGGATTTATGATTTTTATATTTTGTTCATTTTTTGGCTATTTTTTAGAAGTGTTTTGGGTTTATTTAGGAACTAAAAAATGGGTTAATAGGGGATTTTTATGTGGACCAGTAATACCAATATATGGCCTTGGTGCCTTACTTATATTTTTTTGTTTATTAAGATATTATAATGATCCAGTGGTTATATTTGTCTTTGGCGTTATTATTACAAGTGCATTAGAATATTTTGTCTCATTTGTAATGGAAAAAATTTTTCATAATAAATGGTGGGATTATAGTAATGAAAAATATAATATTAATGGTAGAATATGTTTAAGAAATTCGTTGGCTTTTGGCGTATTATCATTAGTTATAATTTATTTTCTAACACCAATATTAGCTATAATTTTTGATTTATTTAGTTTTAAATTTTGGAGTATTACAGCTTTAGTTACCTTTATTTTAATAATTATAGATTTTATATATTCTGTACGAGTTGCCTATAACTTAAGAAATAGAATTATTATAGTAGAAGAACTTAAAAATGAAAAAATAAATATGATATCTGCTATATTTGAAAAGAAATTAAAAGAATTAACTAAGGAATTTAAAACATTCCCTAATAGACTTTTAAAAGCTTTCCCATATTTAGAAAATGAATATCATAACAGTTTTGAAATTATGAAGAAAATTCGTGAACAAGAAAAAGATAGAAGAAAAAAGTTAAAGACAAAATTAAAAATAAAATAAAATATAAGTAAATTTGAGCAGATATGTAAAAATATCTGTTTTTAAATGTTTACTAATAGACAAGAAGTTAAATATATGGTATATTTTAAATATCATAGGAAGGAAGTTAAGAAATGAGAAAGATTTTAAGAACTTCCCAACAGTTTGCTAAAAATGCATCTGGGGAGGGGCTATTTAAGTTAAACACTCAGATAGTATCTAGGCAAAATAACTTTAAGTTACCTTTAAATATAGAGGTGACAAAATGAAATTTGAAACTATAAGAAGTAAAAAGAAAATATTATTAATTGGAATAATATTATTTTGCGTTAGTGTAACTTTAATATTAGCTACAAGTTTAGCAGCTTATAAAAAAACAACAACAATTAAAATAGCAGAAGGTACTGTTAATTATATAATACCGGACTTTAAAATGATAGCGTTAAAACAGTGGAATGAAGAAATTGGAGAATATGAAGATGTTGGTGTAATGCCAAGTGGCAGTGAATATGTTATTTCTGAAGATAGCTATTGTGAAGTATTAGGAGAAAAGGATGAAAATGTAGTACTCTATACTGATTCAAAAGGTCAGCATGTAATATCAAATATTCAAAAAAAATCGAAGTGTTATTTATATTTTGAAAAAAGAAGTACTGGAAGTAAATATATTTTAGCAAATAGTAAAATGAGAAGTGGAACACCGAATTTTGCAAATACAAGTTGTACATCAGGGTCAAATAATGGTGGACATTGTAGAGAAGAAACAGTAGGTTTGTATTGTTGGGATATAGATACTAATGAGTCTTGTACATCTTCAAGCGAA
Organism: Bacillota bacterium; assembly: GCA_015059425.1. GTDB lineage: Bacteria > Bacillota_I > Bacilli_A > RF39 > UBA660 > Caccenecus. The sequence continues at coordinate 21,670 of SVAM01000002.1, forward strand.
AATAAAACATATTTTTATCGTGGAAATGTAAAAAATAATTATGTAAAATTTGCAGGGTTCTATTGGAGAATAATAAGAATAAATGAAAATGGCTCAATAAGAATGATATATCAAGGTAGAACAAAAGATGACTATGGTAATGAATTAGAAATACAAAATGTTGGAGATGAAACTCAACTGGCTGAAACAAGTTCATTTAATACAGATTACAACCGAGCAGAATATGTAGGATTTAAATATGAATTGGAAAATGCACATGGAACAGATGATAAGTCGACTATATTAAGTGCATTAGAAACATGGTATGCAAATGAACTACAAAATTATGAAGAATACTTAGATACAGAATCGGGATTTTGTGGCGATAGAAGTGCCTATACAGATACAAGTGGAACAACAGCAGGTGGGGGTACAGGATCAACTAGAACCTATTATGGAACATATACAAGATTATGTACAAATAAAGCACCATCATTTAAGTGTTCAGATAATGGAAATGATTTATACAAAACTAAGATAGGCTTAATAACAGCAGATGAAGTGGCATATGCTGGAGGTACAAATACGTGGATTAATTATAGTTATTACTTATATACAGGCAATTTGTATTGGACGCTTTCTCCGGGCATCTTCGACGGTTCGTATGCGAATGTGTTTCTCATGGGCAATACTGGTGGCTTGGACTTCACCCGCGTGCAACACTCGTATGGCGTCCGCCCAGTTATAAATCTGTCAGCTGATAACCTGATAATTTTAGGAAGTGGATTAGCAATTGATCCATATGTCATTTCATAAATGACGTATGGAAAGACGATGAAGATATGAAAGAAAGTTGTTGCAAAATGACTCCTCATTTTGCAACCGCTTAGCTTTATATTTTTCATCAACAAATAAAATAAGGAATTAACCCGCTGAACTTTGTTTGTCGGCTGGGCGATTATATAGAATAAAAATATCTTAGTTATGAGAGCAGTATTATCTTAACGAGATTTAAAAATAATATTTTAAAATATTGAGTTTTTGAAGTGGAGTTGGTTAATACGAAGAATATAGATAAGTATTTAATGTTAAAGGATAAATATCAAGATTATGTGATATTAATAAAATCTGGTAATTTCTATTATTCTTATTTAAAGGACGCTTTTATAATAAGGTATTTTTTTAATTATCAAATGCAGGGCAATAGAATAGGGTTTCCGGTTTCGGTGAAAGATAAAGTAATTAAATTGCTTAAAAATAATAATATAATGATGATATCAAGGATCAAGATGAATTCACTTTGTTCATCCTTGACATCATTTAAAGACTTAATTCCCAATTGAGTCTAAACGGGAACTTACTTTTTTAATCAACAGATTAGAGTTTATACTTTAATCTTTTTTATTTTTAAGTTATAATAATAGTGGTGTTTTTTATGAATGCAAAAAATATTAGAAACTTTTCAATTATAGCACATATCGATCATGGTAAAAGTACTTTAGCGGATCGTATTTTAGAGTGCACTAATGCGATAGATAAAAGAGAATTAAAGGAGCAAATGCTAGATAGTATGGATCTTGAACGTGAAAGAGGAATTACTATTAAGTTAAATGCTGTAGAACTTCATACTAAATATAATGGAGAAGAATATAAATTAAATTTGATAGATACTCCGGGACATGTAGATTTTTCTTATGAAGTTTCACGAAGCCTTGCAGCATGTGAAGGCGCAATATTAGTAGTTGATGCCGCGCAAGGGATAGAAGCTCAAACTATTGCAAATTTATATCTTGCCTTAAACAATGATTTAACTATTATACCGGTTATAAATAAAATTGATTTACCTAATGCAAATGTACCTAAAGTTACTGAAGAACTTAAAAGGGTATTTGGTTTTTCTGAAAAAGAAATAGTTTTATGTAGTGGAAAAACTGGTATTGGAGTTCCTGAATTAATAGAAGAAATTATTAAAAGAGTTCCTGCTCCAACAATACCAAAAACAGATAAAACAAGAGCGCTAATATTTGATAGTAGATTTGATGCTTATCGTGGTGTTATTGCTTTAGTAAAAGTTGAAAGTGGAGAATTAAAAGTAAAAGATAAAATTAAAATGATGGCAACTGATTCGGAGTTTGAAATAGTAGAACTAGGAGTTAGTTCGCCAAAAGAAATTAAAAAAGATGTAATAAAAGCTGGAGAAGTTGGCTATGTATGTGCAAGTATTAAAGATATTTCTAAAGTTCAAGTGGGAGATACTATAACTCTAGTAAATAATCCAGCAGAAGAACCTATAAAAGGATATCAACCTATGAAGCCCATGGTATATTCTGGATTATTTCCTGTAGAACCGAATAAATTTGAAGATTTAAAAGAAGCCTTAAATAAATTAAAGTTAAATGATGCTGCCTTATCTTTCGAAGCAGAAACTTCTGATGCTTTAGGCTTTGGCTTTAGAACAGGTTTTTTAGGGTTACTTCATATGGATGTTATAATGACTCGTATAGAACGTGAATTTGGTATTGATATTATTGCTACAAGTCCAAGTGTTATTTATGAAGTTACATTAAATAGTGGAGAAGTATTAAATATAGATTCGCCAAATAAAATGCCTGATAGAACTAATATTTCTTATATAAAAGAACCATTTATTTATACAAATATAATAGTTCCGAGCGAATATATAGGTCCAATTATGGAGTTATGCCAAGATAAAAGAGGAATATATAAATCAATGGAATATATTGATGAAACTAGGGTTAACATTCACTATGAAATACCACTTTCAGAAATTGTATATGACTTCTTTGATAAATTAAAGAGTTATACTAAAGGTTATGCTTCATTTGATTATGAAATATGTGGATATAAAGAATCTAATTTAGTAAAAATGGATATTTTATTAAACGGAAGTATAGTAGATGCTTTATCAGTAATAGTTCATAAAGATTTTGCTTACCATAGAGGTCGTGCAATAGTAAAAAAATTAAGAGAATTAATTCCAAGGCAAATGTTTGAATTGCCTGTACAAGCAAGTGTTGGTTCGAAAGTAATTGCACGAGAAACAATTAGCGCTATGCGAAAAAATGTATTAGCAAAATGTTATGGTGGAGATGTCAGCCGTAAAAGAAAATTGTTAGAAAAACAAAAAGAAGGTAAAAAAAGAATGAAGATGGTAGGCTCCGTAGAAGTGCCACAAGAAGCATTCTTAGCAGTATTAAGCGGGGAGGAATAAAAAGTGGATGGAAAATTAATTAGAAAAGTTGCTCTGTTTATTATTGATAATCATACAGTTGAAGAGGCATGCGCAGAATTTAACTTGTCACGAAGCACTATTTTAAAATATTGTAAACTAGTTAGAACTAAAGGCATATATTTTCATCCTTTAGTAGCAGAACTTTTAAATGAAGCAATGAATAAAAATTTAGAAGAAGGAAGAATAAAAGGAGGCAAATCGGGTCATATTGAACACATTTTCACTGATGAAGAAGCCTACGAATTTGCCTTTGAAATATTAGAACAAAACAAGACTATTAGAGAAATAGCAATAGAACACAATTCTAACTCTGGAACAATTTATAATTCTATTATGCGATTAAATGATAAAGATTTATTAGAAAAAATACAAGAACATTACAATTCTAGAGGTTCAGAATGCAAAAGATAAAATCAGTGTATATTCATATTCCTTTTTGTAATAGTATTTGCTCTTATTGCGATTTTTGCAAAGTAGTTTATAATCATGATTGGGTAATGCCTTACATTAAAAAATTATCTCAAGAAATAGAAAATTGTTATTTAGGCGAAGAAATCGAAACTTTGTATATAGGTGGTGGTACTCCTTCATGTTTAAGTTTTGTAGAATTAGAGGAATTATTTAAAGTTATAAATAAATTTAATTTAAGTCAAAATGTTGAATTTACTTTTGAATGTAATATATGTGATTTAGAAGAAGATAAATTAAAGTTATTATTTAAAAATAATGTTAATCGTTTAAGTGTTGGAATAGAGTCTTTTAATAGTGAAAAGCTTAAATTTATGAATAGAGAATGTGATTTTAAAGATGTTAAGAAAAAGATTGCTTTAGCAAGAACTATTGGCTTTAATAATATAAATTTAGATTTAATGTATGCTATACCTAAAGAAACTAATAAAGTATTAAAAAAAGATTTAAAAAAAATATTAAAATTAAAACCAGAGCATGTGAGTACTTATAGTTTAATTATAGAACAAAATACATTAGTAGGTTTAAATAAAGTTAAACCTATAGAAGAAGAGCGGGATTCTAAAATGTATGATATTATATGTAAGAAATTAAAATCTAAAGGATATATTCATTATGAAATATCTAATTTTGCTAAGAAAGGTTATGAATCAAAACACAATTTAACATATTGGAACAATGAAGAATATTATGGTTTTGGTTGTGGCGCAAGTGGGTATGTTGAAGCAATAAGATACGAGAATACCAAAAGTTTAACAGAATATTTAAAAGGTAATTATGTGAGTTCAAGAGCATTAATGAATAAAGTAGATAATATGGAAAATGAACTTATTCTAGGTTTTAGAAAACTAGAAGGAATTAACTTAGAACATTTTTATGATAAATTTGAAGAAAATTTACAAAATATATTTCCGATAAAACCTTTAGTTAAAAGTGGTGACTTGATTTATAAAAATGGCTATATTTTTGTAAATCCTAAAAAGTTATATATAATGAATGAAATATTAATAAAATTGATTTAAGAAAAGTTATATTCTTTTCTTTTTTGTTTACACTAATTTTAGGTGATTATATGCTAAAAAATTTAGAAATTTTAAATGGAGAATTATCATTAAAATTTGATCCTTTAAATACTAAATATACAGTATTTGTAAATAACGATGAAACTGATTTAAAATTAAAATACCAGAAAGAAGAATCCGATAATATATTAATTCAAGGGAATGAACTAGTAGATAATTATAATGAAGTAGTAATTACAGTTTTTAATGCTGAAGAAAGTATGTCATATTATTTGTATGTTTATAAAAATGATGAGAGTGTAATAAATATTGAAAATAATTATTTTAATAAATTAGAAACAGATGTAAATGAGGAAATATCTTCATATGCAGTACCAGTGATATCTTGTATTTGCTTTTTAATTATTATTATAGTGTTTGTTATTTTATTTCATAAAAAGCAAAAAGTGTAAAGTTTACACTACTATTTAAAAAAAGTAGAATTTGCAGATATTTATGTATGTGTATAAAAATTTTGCAGATTTGTTAATTTTTGCTAAGCAGATTTTGGCTTTTTAGTAGCAAATTTATTAATATCTGCATTTTGAAAATATAAAATATTTTGTTAAAATGCCTTTAGAAAGGAGGATAATATGCAGAATATTTTATTTTATGTACAAAAATATATTAAAGATATAATTTTATTTTTATTAGTTTTAATTTGCTTTGGAGTTGTTATTTATAATAATTATTTAAAAGAAGGGAATATAGAAAGTATTGAAACTACATCTTTTGACTACCCGACAAATAATAAAGAATCTGAGCAAGAAAAATATTTAAATATAGATGTAAAAGGAGCTGTTAAAATTCCTGGTGTATATCAAGTTTCAGAAGGTAAAATTATCAATGATATTATTACATTAGCAGGTGGATTTAATTCTAATGCATATAAAGATGGAATTAATTTAAGCAAAAAAGTTACTGATGAAATGGTTATTTATATTTATACCAAAGATGAAATAAAAAAGAATAACAGTAACAATAGTAATGAAATAAAAATAAGTGATAATGAATGTGTTGTTCCGGATTATATGATATGTGAATGTTTGGAAGAAAAGGAAAGTATTATTGAAGTTAGTCCTAATGAGATAAATAAGGAAAATAATTCTAATGGTAGTTTAATAAATATTAATTTAGCTACAGTAAATGAACTTACAACATTATCAGGCATAGGTGAGTCAAGAGCAAAAGATATAATAAAATATCGAGAAGATAATGGTGATTTTAAAAGTATTACAGAAATAATGAATGTTTCTGGCATAGGTGAAAGTATTTATGCCAAGATTAAAGATTATATTACAATCTAAAATATTTATTATTTTAAGTTTATTGTTTATTTTAAGTTATATTATATTATTTACAAAAATTATAAAATATAGTTCGATATATGATGACGGTTTTAATGAAATTACTGGCACATTGATAGAATATAAAATAGATGGAGATAAATTGAGTTTTATATTAAAAGCTAAAGAAAAAATAACTGGAACTTATTATTTTAAAACATTAGAAGAAAAAATTAATGCAAAGGAAATAATTGAATTAGGTATGAAAATCAAAGTAGCTGGTACTGTAAGTGTTCCGAAGAATAATAATATACCAAATACTTTTAATTATAAAAAATTTTTATATAATAAGAAAATATATAAAATAATGTCTGTAAATAAAATTGAATTTAAAGAAAAAAATAAGAATTTTGTATATAATATAAAAAATATATTTTTAAAAAGAATAGACAGTTTTAAAAATTGTAAAAATTATATTTATGCTTTTATTATGGGGGAAAGTGGTTATATAGATAATGATGTTTATCAAATTTATCAAAAGAATGGTGTTACACATCTATTTGCTGTTTCAGGTATGCATATTAGTTTTTTAGTTGTAGCATTGAATAATATATTAAAAAAATTAAAGTTTAAAGAAATATATATTAATATTTTAATTATAATTTTTTTATGCTTTTACATGTTTTTAATTGGATTTACGGCATCAGTTGTTAGAGCTTGTTTACTATATATTTTGCTTTTATTTAATCAAAAGCTAAATATAAAATTAAATAATATTACAGTTTTATATTTGATTTTTATATTTTTAGTGTTGATAGATCCTTTTTTTATATACGATATAGGTTTTATTTATTCTTTTTTAACATCCTTTGGTTTAATGTTATTTGGTAAGAAAATTACAGGTAACTATATTCTTAAATTATTAAAAACAAGTACTGTTGCTTTCTTATTTAGTTTGCCTTTAACTCTCTATAATTTTTATGAGGTAAATCTATTAACAATTATTAATAATATAATAGTAGTACCAATTGTAAGCTTAGTATTATTCCCACTCACATTAATTACTTTTATTTTACCTTTTTTAGAATCCATTTTAAATATTGGCTTCTTAACATTAGAATTTATAAATAGTATATTAAATAATTTAAGAATAAGTTTAGTAGTTCCTAAAATAAATATAATGTTTGTAGCAGTTTACTATTTCGGTATGTATAATATTTATAAAGGAAAATATAAATATATATTTTTATTTTTAATGTTAATTATAGTATATAAATCGATACCATATATAAATAATTCTACATATTTATACTTTTTAGATGTTGGGCAGGGTGACAGTACAATAATTATTACTGAACATACCAAAGATGTCATATTAATTGATACAGGGGGTAAAATAAATTATGATAGTGAAAGTTGGAAATTAAAAAATAAATCTTATAATTTGTCTGATTATATAATAACTTTATTAAAAAGTTTAGGGATAGAAAAAATAAGTACAATGTTGATTACTCATGGAGATTACGACCATATGGGAGAAGCAATTAATTTAGTAAATGATTTTAAAGTAGAAAAAGTAATACTAAATTGTGGAGAATATAATGATTTAGAAAAAGAATTAATTAATGTTTTGAATAAAAAGAAAATTCCATATTATTCTTGTATTAAAGAATTAAAAATAGATGACAATAAATTATATTTTTTGAATAATAATGATTACGGGAATGAAAATGATAATTCAAGTGTTGTTTATACTGAACTTAATAATTATAAATTCTTATTTATGGGAGATGCAGGAATAGAAGTGGAAGAAGATTTAATAAAAAAATATAATTTGCAAAATATAGATGTTCTAAAAGTGGGTCATCATGGAAGTAAGACAAGTTCTAGTAAGAATTTTATTGATGAAATTGAACCAAAATATTCAATAATTAGTGTTGGAAAGAATAACAGATATGGCCATCCAAACAAGGATGTGCTAGAAAATTTAAAAGAATCTAAAATATATAGAACTGATCAAGATGGAAGTATTATGTTTAAAATTAAAAATAATAAATTAAATATTAAAACATGTAGTCCATAGAAAGGAGTAAGTATGAATTATTATAACGAGATAAAAAATAAGTTGATAGATAACGAAGTATATTCAAGAGTTAAAGATTACTCGAAAGAAAGACACAAAGTCATTACATATTTTGAAATTGGTAAATTATTAAATGAAGCCGGAGGTAAATATGGAGATAATATTATAGATGAATATTCTAAAAAATTAGTTATTGAAGTAGGTAAAAAATATAATAGAAGAACATTATTTAGAATGAAACAGTTTTATAATATGTTTAGTGACGAAAAAGTGTCGCCAATGGCGACACAATTGACTTGGAGTCATTATTCAGAACTGCTGTCAATAAAAGATATTAACATTGTAATGTATTATATCAATATTACAATAAATAACAATTTATCTAAAAGAAAATTAAGGGAAAGAATTAAAAATAAAGAATATGAAAGATTACCTATTGAAGCAAAGGATAAGCTTATTAATTGTGAAAAAATTGAAGTAAAAGATTTGGTTCCTAATCCAATTTTGATTAAAAATAAAAATAATATAGAAATCATAACTGAAAGAATATTACAAAAGTTAATATTAGAGGATATAGAATCATTTATGAAAGAATTAGGAAGTTCATTCAGTTTTATTGGTAGTGAATATAAAATTAAAATTGGTGATAGAAACAATTATGTTGATTTACTTTTATTTAATTATGAATATAATTGCTTTGTAGTTGTTGAATTAAAAGTAACTGAATTTAAGGTGGAATATATTGCACAAGTGCAAAAATATATGAATTATATTGATAAAAATATAAAAGGAGTAACTAATGACAGAACAATAGGCATACTTATATGTAAAAAAGAAAATAAATTTGTGATTGAATATTGTTCAGATGAAAGAATTGCTGTTAGAGAATATGAATTAGTGTGATATAATTGATTTAGGAGAATGAATACTATGAATATAGATGTTATTAGAGTTAAAATTTTTGTTACAGTACCATCAGAAAATACACAAGAAGTAAGAAATGCAGTTTGTAATGCAGGGGCAGGAATAATTGGTGAATATAGTTATTGTACTACCTGTGTTAAATCATTAGGAACGTTTATACCAAATGAAAATGCAAAACCTTATATTGGTGAAAATAATAAATTAGAATTTGTTGAAGAAGATAAATTAGAGGTTATATGTGACATTAAAAATGCTAAGCATGTAATATCAAATCTAAGAAAAGTACATCTATATGAAGAACCAGCCATAGATATTGTTCCTTTGATTGATGAAGATAGTTTGGTTAAATAAGAATTATCAATTATGATAGTTCTTTTTTTGTTTTAAATTCGACTTACTTTTTGACAATCACCACATGGAGACTACGATCACATGGGAGAAGCAATTAATTTAGTAAATAATTTTAAAGTAGAGAAAGTTATGTTTAACTGTGGTGTCTTTAATGATTTAGAAAAAGAGTTAATCAAAGTACTAGATAAAAAATATATTAAATATTATTCATGTATTAAAGAATTAAATATTGATAATAATAAATTGTATTTTTTGAATAATAGTGATTATGAAAATGAAAATGATAATTCATCAGTTATTTATACTGAACTTAATAATCATAAATTTCTGTTTATGGGAGATGCAGGAGTGGAAGTGGAAGAAGATTTAATAGAAAAATATAATTTAAACAATGTTAATAATTATAAATAGATAAATTGAAAGAATTTATTAAAATTTACACTTTTTAAATTCTTAATATATATCTTTCAATTATTTAATGATATAATTAATTAAGTGAGTAGTTATGAAAATATATTTAATAAACGGAGAAAGTTATTTATTAATAAATGAGAAAATAAATGAAATAGTAGGAGATAGCAAAAATGTCACTACTTTTGATTTAGTTGCATCTGAATTACAAGATGTAATTTTAGAAGCTGGTTATTTTTCTATGTTTGAAGAAGAAAAATTTATAATTGTAAAAAATGCAAATTTTTTTTGTGGAGATAAATTAAAAGATAGTGATACTGAATTATTATTAAACTATTTAGCACAACCAAATGAAAATTCTATTATTATATTTATATGTAATGGCAAATTAGATTTAAGGAAAAAAGTTACTAAGATAATTAAAGATAAGTATTCTTTAATATCTATACCAAATTTAAAATATTATGAAATAGAAAATAGAGTAGCAGAATTTTTAAAAAAAGAAAATTTTACTATAGATAAAGATACAATTAAATATATAGTTGCTAATAGTTTAAACAATTATGATGTGGCTATGAGTGAAGTTAATAAAATAACTTTGTATTATAGTGAACCTTGTCGCATAAGTAGAAAAGATGTAAATAATATAGTTGCAAAATCAATAAATACTAATAATTTTTTATTTGTTGATGCAATTGTAGATAATGATTTAGAAAAAAGTCTAGAATTATTTAATGATTTAAAAATAATGAAAGTAGAACCTACTATTCTAATATCTTTAATTGCTAGGGATTTTAGAATTATGTTAAATATTAAAAATTTACTAGCCCAAAACAAACGAGAATATGAAATAATGAATGAACTGGGTTTATTAGATTGGCAGTTAGAAAAGTATTTAAATAAAATATTTCCATATAAAATAAAAGAATTAGAAAATATTTTGCTTAATTTAGCAAAGTTGGATTTAGATATAAAAAGTGGTAAAGTTGATCGTTTTATTGGATTAGAATTATTTATATTAAATATATGCGGGTAAACAAAAAATGGCTAAATGCCATTTTTAATTTTATCTTTATTTTTAAAATTCATTTTAGCTATATGGTTTAATTTATCAAAACCGTATTTTTTAGCTATTTCAATACCAATTTCATTAACAGATGTACCAGCACCTTTAGGAATAGGAATATGTAATTCATCACTTAGTTTATCAATTTCTTTTAAGAAAATATATCTTGATATGATAGAAGCAGCAGCAACAGAAAGACACTTATCTTCCGCTTTAGTCATAAATGTTATATTAGTTACTTTTTCATGTGCTTCTTTAATATGTTCATAATACTTAGTGGGATAAACAAATTGATCGACTACGATTTTTTCGTATTCATATCCCTTATTTTTCATATTAACTAAAACTTTATTATGAAGTATTGCTTTAATTTTATTCATATTTAAGTTTGCACTATAATTTTTATTGTAAGCCTCATTAGTTAAGATAAAAGTAGAATAAGGAATGTTTTTAATAATTTTAGGAGCTATTTTTTTAATTTTATCATCAGTTATTTTTTTAGAATCTCTAACGCCTAAATCTGTTAAGAAAGAAATATTTTCTTTTGATACATAAGTTGCAGTAACTACAATTGGACCAAAGAAATCGCCAGTACCAACCTCATCTGAACCAATAGAACTTACATTAATAAATACCTTTTTATCATCTTTTTTTTCTTTTTCTTTGCCAGTTGTATCTATTATTCTACCATTTTTTATACGTTCCTCTTCAATCCAATAACTAGCTTCAATATCTGCGCCTATACCTTGAAACATAACTTTACCTGATTCATATAATGTAGTTACGCAATCAAAATCTTTTACTTGAAATAATGAATATGGAGGATTTTTAGGTTCCATTCTGTCTTTGTAAAATTCTATCATTAACGGTTTTATATTATCGCTCACTTTAAATACTATAGTCATTTTTTCACCTCTATAAAATTATAATAACATATATTGCTTTATTTTTCAAAAATAATAGTATATAATTATAATAGGAGTTGATATTATGATGGTAGTAGATTATATTTTATTAATATTTTTATTATTTGGTGTATTATTAGGGTTTAAAAAAGGAGCAATTAAATCTTTAGTAGCTTTGGTTGGTACAATAGCAGTAGTTGTTATTTCATATTTATTAAAAGATATGGTAGCAGAAGTATTATTTAAATATGCACCGTTTTTAAATTTTTCTGGTGAGTGGGAAGGGCTAGTAACACTTAATATACTTTTATATGAAGCTATTGCTTATATCCTTGTTTTTCTTGTTTTATTAAGCGTTTTATCGATATTTTTAAAGATATCTGGAATTATTGAAAAGATACTAAAATTTACTATTATCTTGGGTATTCCGTCTAAAATTATTGGAGCTGTATTAGGTTTATTTGAAGCGTTAGTATTTAGTTTTATAGTTTTATTTGTGCTTGTACAATTTAATGGAACAAATAAATATGTTATTGAAAGTAATGTAGCTAATTTTATTCTTAACAAAACACCATTTATCGGTAATATGGCAAATGATACATATGATGCAATAATGGATATAAATGAATTGAATCAAAAGTATAAAGAAAATAAAGATGTTGATTATCAAAATAGAGAAATATTAAGCATTATGCTGAATTACAGAGTAATAACACCAGAACTAGCTCAAGAATTAGTTAATGATAATAAATTGGTTTTTGCGGGAGCGCAAACTATACTTGATACTTTTAAGGAGGATAACAATGGTTAAGTATTTAAAAAATGAAAATTTAAAAGATGTTATAACTGATGGGATATGGATAGTAGATTTTTATGCTGATTGGTGTGGCCCATGTAAAATGTTAGGACCAGTACTAGAGCAATTAGAAAATAATGTTTTAAAAGTAAATGTAGATAGCCATGAAGATTTAGCAAAGGAATTTGGAGTTATGAGTATTCCAACAATATGTTTTTTTAAAGGCGGAGAATTAAAGCATAGAAAAATAGGCTTTATTAATAAAACAGAGATAGAAGATATAATTAATAAACTATAAGAGAAAATAATTTTTCTTTTTTTGTTTATACTAATTTTAGTGATAATATGAAAAAGAAAAATTATATAATAAGAACTGATTTAGCATTACATAATACCAAATTAAGATTTATAAATAGTTACAAAATAGATGGAATAGAAATAAAAGAATTTATTAATAATAGTTATAATTTTACAGATATAGTATTTGAAAATATAGAAAATACATATAATAAAAAGTTATTAATTAAAGTTTTAGTAAAAGAATTAAAAAAGTATTTAAAAAAATATAATTTAAATAAAAAATGTTCTGTTTTAGTAGTGGGATTAGGTAATGTAAAAATAACCAGTGATTCTTTAGGACCTTTAACTCTTAATAACGTTATAGCTACTTCACACTTAGAATATTTTAATATAAATAATAATTATAGAAAAATTTATAAATATACTCCTGGTATTATGAAAGATACTGGTTTAATGCCATTTCAAAGTATAAAGGCTTTAATTAATGAAATTAAACCAGATTTTTTAATAGTAGTTGATTCTTTAATAAGTGATAATATTAAATACCTTAATAAAGTAGTACAAATCACAGATATTGGAATAACCCCTGGAAGTGGAGTAAGTAACTATCAAGAAGAAATAAGCATAAATACACTAAACATACCTATAATTGTTGTAGGAGTTCCTACTGCGATTGAAGCTTTAACCATTGTTAAAGATGTATTAAACATAAAAGAAAAGAAAATTTATTTTAATGAAGGATATGATTTTATATTTTCGACTAAAGATACAGATTTAATTATAGATGATTTAAGTAAAATAATTGGAGAGGTAATAAATAAAAGTTTGAATAATTTCAAAAAGATTTAATAGTAATATCTGTATAATAATGATTAAGTATTTCTAAATAATTCCATCCGTTTTTTGCATATTCATTAGCACCATATTGACTCATACCAACGCCATGACCATAACCTCTTGTTGTAATACTTACATCACTTTCATTTAACGTAATATCAAAATCCGTACTTCTAAGGCCTAATAAAGTTCTAAATTTTACACCGTCATATGTATTATTATCTATAATAATTTTATTTACTCGATTACTAGAATTTTTTTCAATAATTATATTTGATAATGGTGTAATTGGGATTTTAAGTTTATTACTTATTTCTTCATATGAAAAAGAGACAGTTCTAAGATAACTCGAAACGTTTATATCAAATTTACTTTCAACTGATTTTAAATAAGGATAAGAACCAAATACAGCGATAGAATCTTCAGTATATCCATTACTAGTAGAGTGATAAAAGGCATTTATCAAAGAATTATTGTAATAGATTACCAGCCCTTTAGTACTTTTGACTGCTTGTTTAATTTTCTCATAATATGTTTGATAGTTATTTCCCCACATACTTTTTAATTCGCTATCATCTTTATATGCTTGTGTGTTAATTGTATCTGTTAGTATTATATTATCATTTATTGCTTTCATGGCATATGTTCTAGCAGCGATAGCTTGAGCTTTTAATGCTTCTATATTGAATGATGCAGGCATTTCAGCGGCAACTACTCCAACTAAATATTCTTCAAGTTCCATATAAAGAATTGTGCCATTACTTCTTTTTATACTAACCATTTGAGTATTTGCTGTAGTTTTATCTTCATTTTTAATATTTTGACTTATTTCTTTTTTTGTATTATTAATTTTGCTTTCTTCAAGTTCTGGTTTATCTTCATTATGTGTTTTGTTTATATTTATATTACTAAAATTATTGTTAGAAATATTTGAATTAGTTTTACTTTCAATAGATTCATTTTCAATTATAAAATCTTTTGTATTTTCAATTATATTATTATAATTATCAAAATTATCTTCTAATGTTAATACACTAGTAGTATAATTGTAATCTGTACTAAGATTTTTTTTATCTAAGAGAGGGGCAGATAGTAGACAAGTGCCTAAAATTATACCGCTTGCTATCAATACAATTTTTTTACCATTAAATATTATATTATTATTTTTAATATAATTATTTATTTCTTTATTTATAGTTGTTTTACTTTTTGATAATATAGCAAATTCTGTATCTAAATTTAAATATAAATATAATATTTCTTCGTTATTTATCTTTTCAATTTCATATCCATAAAACATAATAACTCACCATTATTAGTTTTTTTAAAATAAAAAAATTTATCCATAAAAAAAGCCTTATTTGTTTTTTAAGGCAATTTTATTTAATACATCTAGTTTAATTCTATATCTTCCTATTAAAAACACTAATGATGCGGTTAATAAAGTTATAGCCATTATAAGAGTTCCAATATCTAATTTATCACCACTAAAGGCATCGATAAAAAGATAAACCGAAAATGCGCTTCCTAGAATAAAATATATAAATAGTTTAATAAATCTTTTATTTAAATCAGTTCCCTTATATTCTTTTTGATAAATATCTTTGATTTTCTTTTTATCATCATTACTCAAAGTAGAATAATATTTTTTCATATATACACCTCTAAAAATATTTTAACACATTTAAAATAAATTTACATTAAAATTTTATCATGCTATAATGTTTAATATTAAAGGAGTTAATTCTATGAAAAATGATAATAAACCAAAAGCTAAAGAAGTAATGTGGTTATTTACAATAGGATGTATTCTTGGTTTTATATTAGAAACTTTATGGTATTTTGTTAAAAATGGCATTTGGATTAATAAACAAGGTTTATTATATGGTCCATTTAAACCAATCTATGGTACAGGCTTAGTTTTAATAGTATTTTTAATGTATAATTTTAAAAATAAAAATATATTTTGTAAGTTTGGGCTAGGGGTGATATTAGGAAGTCTTTTTGAATATTTTTGTAGTTTATTTCAAGAATTTGCTTTAGGTACTTCTACTTGGAATTATTCTACATTTAAATATAATATTTCTGGTAGAATATATTTACCGTACTCTATTGCATGGGGTTTAATAACATTGGTGTGTACTCAATATTTATATCCATGTTTTAAAAAACTGTATTTGAAAATTCCTGCAGAATTATCTAAAATTTTAACAATTATTTTAACTGTATTTATGTCTTTTAATATTATTATAACTACTCTAGCTACATACAGATATTCTGATCGTGCAACTAATAAAGATACTAACAGTTATGTATTTAAAACTATAGATAAATTATATCCAGATGCGTACATGCAAGATAAATTTCCAAAAATGCAAATATTAGAGAAACAATAAAATGCAAAAAAATTAAAAAATTGTAAATTTAGTATTGCGTTTTACTAAAATTATGTTATAATTAAATAGCGTTTAAGAGATGTCTCCTTAGCTCAGCTGGTAGAGCAACTGACTCTTAATCAGTGGGTCTAGGGTTCGAATCCCTAAGGGGACACCAATAAAATGTTAACCTTGGGATTGTAGCTCAGCTGGTTAGAGCGCACGCCTGATAAGCGTGAGGTCGGAGGTTCAAGTCCCCCCAGTCCCACCAGTTATTTTTGGCCAGTTGGTGAAGCGGCTTAACACACTGCCCTTTCACGGCAGCATTCACGGGTTCGAATCCCGTACTGGTCACCAAATTGATTATAAACTCTGTAATTGTTACGGAGTTTTTTTCTATAATTTGAATTTCTATGCTATAATTATAAACATGAGGTGGGTTTTATGTTTGAATTAATTCCATACGTAGAAGAAATAATTACCAGAAAAAATGATATTCCTAAAAATGGTATTGTTTATAGTGATGAGAAACCTGTAAAATCAGAAGAATATTATATTAACCAAGTTACGATATTAAAAGATGAATATCTTGATATGTGTATAAAAACTATTCTTGAATGTAATCCGTTTGTTAAATTTTATGAAATTAGATATTCTAAAGGAAATAAAGTTTTATATTTTATTGCAGATAGTGATATAGACCGTTTAAAGTGGTTACACATATCTTCTAACCCTGATTTTTTGATACATAATTTTAATTATGAAGTAGTAAGCCAATTAAAAAGAGTTATGGATGCACCCTTTAACTATAATATTGAAGATATATCGCTTTTAGATGTTTATAATTATTGTGTTAATAATAATATTGGATATTCAGAGAAGTGGGATAGGGATTCTATATTTGCTTGGGACTTTTTTACCAGTGAATTTACAGGAATAAAAGTTGCAATAAACAGCATGCATATTGTTATTAGAAGTGTATATTCTGATTTTTTTAATATAAGATATCATATTCTGGGAAATCATCTTGTTAGTTATTCTACAGATTCACTTGATGTAATAAAGCTATTAAAAAGTAATGAAGAAGCAATAATTAAGAATATTTATGTTAAAATTAAAAAATGTCCAGAGTTTATGCAAGATGATTTACATAAAATTAGAGCTTCACAATTAAACCAAGAACAAAATGTAAATCAAAACAAGAATAATCGTTCAGTATTAAGAAGAGTTAAATTAAAATAATTAAAATTTCAGCGTAACAGCTGAGTTTTTATTTTGCGTAAAAAAAAGCTTACTTTTCAATAAAGTAAGCATAATATTCATCAAAAGTAATATTATTATTGTGAATGTAAGTTGCCACTTCATCTCCGACATAACGCCAATGCCAAGATTCTGCAGCAAAACCTGTAATAGCTTCTTTTCCTTCTTCGTATCTTTCAATGAAACCATATTTATAAGCATTATTATTAAGCCATATATGAGCAGAGGAATCTTTAAAATTAGAAGTATTAGTGTGCTCTTTACTAAATATATCAAGTGATAAACCAGTTTGATGCTCTGAATATCCAGGACGAGCTGCAATAGAATCGGCATAGGTTGTACCATTTGAATTTTTATAGTCATCATATACTTCAGTTTGTGATTTATAATCGCGATAACTAGAATTTATAATTAAATAAATATTTTCTTCGTAAGCAGCATTCCACATATTTTTAAAAGCTTCATATACTTCACTCCTTATTTTGTGATTACTTCCATAATAATATTTATTATTAACTGTAACTAAATCGGTAGGTTCATAATCACTATTTAAATGATAAAACTTATTTACTAATAACAAATGATCTTTAGAAATATCTGTATCAATGTCATGATCGTAAAATTCATAATCATTATTTGTATTTACTATAGCAACTATATCAGTTGAAGAAGTAGCATTATTTTCTGTATGATAATTTAAATAACGATCTAAATTTTTCTTCAAATAATATTTTTCATTAAATAAATTTAGTAAAAAATTATTTTTAGAAACATTAAATAAGGTTTCAATTTCTTTTTGTTCTAAATTATTTTCTAAAAGTTCAATTTCTTTTAAAGTATATCCAACTTGCAATAATTTATATTCATTGGTTTTTTTATACTGAATATCCTTATAAATATTTATTCCTGCGTAAATTCCTATTACTATAAATATAAATAGAACTAAAACTATCCAGACTTGTTTTTTAACTTTTAATCTATTCTTTTTCAAAATTATCACCTATATTTATTATAACCAGAAAAATAGTATTTGACAAATTAAATTTCTCGCGGTAATATTTTATTGTAAAGTATTAAGTAAAGGGTGTACATATGGAGACTAATAGAATTATATTAAGTTATTGTAAGAACTTCGATAAAATTATAAATACAGATTTTTTAGAAGATGATACGTTATCGCTTCAATTAGTAAAAATATATAAAGATTTTATTTTTAAAATTGATATAAACAACGAATTAGATGTTGCAAAAGTTAAAGAACTTGATAAAACTATGTGTAAATATGTAGATGATTATTTCTTTAGAAAAACACTTCAAAAAGAAATTTTAACAATAAAAGTAAAAAAGAGTGCCGGGGATGTAATAAGAACTATAGTTGATAGTATTATTAGTATATTTAAAAAATACGAAGAAGATTCGACAAGAAAGATTTATATATCAAGATGGATTTAAATTTAGTAGGAGGGTTTATGGATAATATAGAAAATTTAGAAAATTGGGAACTTTATATAAGCGTTATTAAAAGAATTAATAATAGACTTTTAAAAAGTAATTTTGCTTTGGGTAAGGAAACAGAAATAGTTTTATTTTTAAAAGATATGAAAGCAAGATTGCTAAGAATGGTTATGAATAATAGTGAATTTACTAACTTTGGAATTATAAGCTCATGGAACGAAAAAGACTCTGTTCAAAAATGCGGTTTATTAATAGAAGTTATGGAAATAAATGATGATCAAGAGCTAGTATTTATAGTTATAGATATTGATACAGGTAATATTTGTCTTAAAAATGATAGTGGGTATCCTATACCTAGCGCAATGGTTAATGGAAAAACTTTGATATCAGATTTTAAAGTAGAAAGAGAATTTGAAGTTCATTCAATACCGAATTTAGTAAATATTCCGTTATTACCTGGAGAAGAATATAATTATTATAAAATTTTTGATTATTTAAGAAACAACCAAAAAGTATTTGCAGAGTTTTTAGAAACAACACATCATACAAGATAATAAATAAGCACAAACGTGTTTATTTTTTTAATTAATTTTGATATAATGAAAAAAGAAAATGCTAGAAATGAGTGATAATATGAATTTTTTAGATAAATTTGGTATAAAAATAGATAATTTAGATTTAATAGAGGAAGCCTTAACTCATAGTAGTTATTCTAATGAACATAACACTAAAAATTATGAAAGATTAGAATTTTTAGGTGATGCTGTTTTACAACTTATTACAAGTGAGTATTTTTATAGGAATTTTGATGCAAAAGAAGGGGAACTATCTAAAATAAGAGCTAGTTTTGTTTGTGAAAGTGCTCTTGCTCAATATTCAAAAGATGTTGGTATCGATAAACATATTAAAGTGGGAAATGGTCAAATAAAAAATATAAATGATACAATTATTGCTGATTGTTTTGAAAGTGTTTTAGGAGCAATTTATTTAGATAAAGGTTTTGAGGTTGCTAAAAAATATGTGTTAGAAGTATTATCGCCACATGTTAATGAACACCATATATTTTTAGGTGATTATAAATCAAGATTACAAGAAATGGTTCAAACTGATAAAAAGTCATTAGAATATCGTTTAGTATCAGAAACAGGACCTAGCCATGATAAAACTTTTGTATATGAAGTTGTAATTGATAATATTGTTTATGGTAAAGGGATAGGTAAAAGTAAAAAAGAAGCAGAACAAGAAGCTGCTAAAAATGCCTTAGAAAAAAGTGTTAAGTAAAGGAAGATAATAATGCATTTAAAAAGTATTAGAGCATTTGGTTTTAAATCATTTGCAGATAAAATAGATTTAGAAATAAAAGATGGTATTACAGCGATAGTAGGCCCAAACGGATCAGGAAAAAGTAATATAGTTGATGCAGTACGTTGGGTGTTAGGTGAGCAATCAGTAAAATCTTTACGTGGGTCTGATACTATGAGCGACGTAATATTTTCGGGTTCCAAAACAAGACCTGCTCATAATAGGGCATATGTTTCACTTGTTTTTGATAATAGTGATCATTATTTAAATAGTGAATTTAAAGAAGTAGAAATAAAAAGGGTAATTTATAATACTGGAGAAAACGAATATTATATAAATAATAGTAAAGTAAGACTTAAAGATGTAACTGATCTTTTTTTAGATACTGGTGCCGGTAATGATTCTTTTAATATTATATCTCAAGGCAGTGTATCAGATATAATTAATAGTAAACCTGAAGCAAGACGTGTAATATTTGAAGATGCTGCAGGTGTTTTAAAATATAAAAAACGAAAAGAAGTAAGTTTAAAAAAGTTAGAAAAAACTAAAGAGAATTTATTCAGAGTAAAACTAGTAATAGATGAACTAGAAAAAAGCGTTATGCCATTAAAAAAACAAAGTGAAGTTGCTAAAAAATATTTAAGTTTAAAAGATGAATTAAAATCAATTGAAATAGCTTTAATAGCAAGCGATATAACAAACATCAATATTGATTATAAAAAGATTAAAACTGAAATAGAAACTTTACAAAAGGAATTATCAAAAATAACTTCAAATAATACGGAAGATAATACTAAACTTGAAAAATTAAAATTGAAGCATTTAAAATTAGAAGAAGCTATTACTGTTAAAAATAATGAATATGTCGGCTTAACAGAGAATCTAGCTAGTTTAGAAGCTGAAAAATTAGTTACGATGGAACGCAAAAAATATGATACTAATAAAGACAAAATAGAAGAAGCTTTAATAAAACTTAAAGAAGAACAATTAAATATTAAAAAAGAAATAGCAACAGAAAAAGCGAAGCTTGATGATATAATTAGTGATATTAAAGAAAAATCTATCGAAAAAGATAAATTAGATAATATGGTTATAACTGAAAAAGTTAAAAGAACTAATTTAATAACTAAAATAAATGATTATTCTAAAGAAATATTAGTTTTAGAAAATAAAATTGAAATATTAGATGATAATATTAAAAATAATTCAAAAATGCCAAATGGTGTTCGAAGTGTTTTAAATAATATGAGACTTACTGGTGTTCATAATACTATTGGTAATTTAATTGAAAATGAAAATATGTATAGTGTTGCTATAGAAACAGTTCTAGGTAGTTCATCAAACTTTTTGGTAGTAGATGATGAGGCGGCTACTAAAGAATGCATAGATTTCTTAAAAATTAATAAATTAGGTAGAGCTACGTTTTTTCCGCTTAATATTATTAAAGCTAAATCAATGAATGAATTAGATATAAATAAAATAAAATTTCATAAAGGTTTTATTAATATAGCAAGTTCACTTGTTACTTATGATAAAGAATATGATAATATAATAAAAAACCAATTAGGAAATGTAATCGTAGTAGATAATATTGATTCTTTAAATGAAATAGGTAAAATATTAGATTATAAGTATAGAATAGTATCTTTAGATGGAGAAATATTATATTCTGGTGGTTCTATTGCTGGAGGATCTTCTAAGAATAATAGTGTGTTAAATGATAAATTATTACTAAATGAAATGCAAGAAAAGTTGGAAATTACAAAATTGGAATTAGAAAGAATTAATAAAGAATATAGAGATTTTAATAATAATTTTAATATTTTGGAGTTAAAAGAAACAGAACTATCTAAACAATTAATTAATCTAAATGAAATATTAAATACAAGAACTAATAAAATACGTAGTTTAGAAGAAGCATTAAATAAAAAAGAACTTGAAATAAAAGGTAACGAAGATATGGGTAATAATACTTTAGATGAAAAACTTTTAAACATTTTAGAAGAGGCAAGTTTAGTTGCAAGTGAAAAAGATATTGCACTAGAAGAATTAAATAAATTAAAGAAAATTAAATCTGATTTAGCATTAGAAATTAATGAAGTAGAAAGTAAATATCACAAAACTAATACTGAATACAACAGAATTCAAAATGATTTAAAAGATAAGGAAGTTAAGTTAGGAAAATATGATGTTAAATTAGATAATTTATTACTTGAATTATCAGAAAATTATTCATTAACTTATGAATGTGCATGTAGTAACTATGAACTTGAATTACCTGAAGAACTTGCAAGAACAAAAGTGGACTTGATAAAAAAGGATATTTTTAAACTTGGAGAAGTAAATATTGGTGCGATTAATGAGTATGAACGAGTTAGCGAAAGATATAATTTCTTAATAAAACAAAGTGAAGATTTAGAAGAATCAAGTTCTGAACTTACTAATATCATAAATGAAATGGATAAAATAATGATTGAACGTTTTAAAGAAACTTTTGCTAACATTAGTAAAGAATTTAATCAAGTATTTAGGAAATTATTTAAAGGTGGATATGGAGCTTTAAAATTAACTAATCCAAATGATATACTAAATACTGGTATTGATATTGAAGCAGAACCGCCAGGAAAAAAATTAAATTCCATTGCACTTTTATCAGGTGGTGAAAAAACATTAACGGCAATCGCTGTATTATTTGCCATACTAAATGTTAAACCAAGTCCATTCTGTGTACTTGATGAGGTAGAAGCAGCACTTGATGAAGCAAATGTTGATACTTTTGGTAAATACTTACAAGAAAAGAAAGAAGTAAGTCAATTTATTTTAATAACTCATAAAAAAAGAACTATGGAATATGCAGATGTTTTATATGGTATAACTATGCAAGAATCTGGTGTAAGTAAAATTGTTAGTGTAAATTTAGAAAATATGTGATATAATAAAACCCTCATGAAAAAAGGAGGGTTTTTCTATGGATTATGTAAATAATTTTTTGAACATATATTATAGCGAAGATAAAGATATGAAAATATATGAGATATTTATTAATTTTGCATTTAATGAAATATCAAGAAGAATGAATACAACTACAAGTATTACCGATATAATTAAATCATTTCAAAGAATTGGCATTAATAATGATATAAATGAATTATTAAATAATATGATAAACTTTGTTAAAATGGAAAATTTAAGCAGATTATTAAGAGAAAATTTAAATCATGAGCCATTAGTTTTAATTTTAGAAGATTATGCTAATAAATATTGTAACATTAATAATTTTCCTAAAAAAGAAATTAATGATGAAACTATAAATATGTCAAGATAAACTGTTTTGTAACAGTTTTTTTGACGATTTGCATTTTTAATTATTATATAAAATGAATATATTAACAATGAATAATAATATCAAACAGATGACCCAGTTAGTGAATTTTATAAATATATAAATTATTTGGAATATATTAAAGTAAATAAAAAGTTATTAAGGTATGCTATGTAAGATTGTGTTAATTGTCAAAGATGAACAATTTGGAAGAGCTGGCAACAAAGTACATAGTTTTGCAAGAAAAAATAAGTAGAGATCTACTTACTTTTTTTATATTTCACGATATTTATCAGCATCTTTAAATGGATTTTTAGGATCAATTTTATCTACAAAGAGTATTCCGTTTAAATGATCTATTTCATGTTGAAAAGCAATACTAATATCTTCTCTAACTCTAATTTTAAATTTATTTCCCTCTAAATCTTGTGCTTCAATAGTAATTCTGGCAAATCTCGGAACAATGCCATCAACTTCACGATTAACACTTAAACAACCTTCACCTTCACCAACATAAATAATTTCTTCGCTATGACTAATTATTTTTGGATTAATTAAAATATAATCTTTAAAACTTCCATCTTCTAATTCTTCGACTATAACAAATATTCTTTTAGGAATTCCGATTTGAATATAAGCTAGACCCATACCAGCCCTTAGATCATATTTTTTAGCATATTTTTCTATTTGGCTCATTTTTAAATATGTAATCATAGCTTCAATAGTTTGTTTAGTATCATTACTTAAAGGAAATTCTACATCATTACTAATTGTTCTTAAAATTTTATCACTTTCATCCAATATTTTTATATTTGGTAATTTCATATTGTTCACCCCAAGCTGAGCAATATTTTACCACAAAATAAATTAAAAAGGAAGAAAAATCTTCCTAGTTATTATTTCCGCCAAAGCTCCAGCCAGCGCCAATTATTATTACAAGTAGAATGAATAAGACTATCCATATAGCAGCTCCGATGCCATAGCCACTTGTATATCCTGCATATCCTCCAGTATTACAACAAGGTTGGTATCCACCATAACCGCCACCATAGTAGCCATTATTTCCATAATAATACATATTTATACCTCCTTTATGTATCTATTATAGTTTACTCAAGTTAGCACACTTTTGACATTAAAAACTATTAATTTTTAAAATTTCTTTTAAATAATAATTATGTATGATAGAATTAGAGTAGGGTGAAGAGACTTGAAGAAGCTGTTATCTAAAATGGACATATGGTTACTTATATTGATGCTTATATATAGTTTGTTTGGACTTATAATGATATTTTCGTCATCAAGTGTGTCAACTGTACTTAGGTATAATGTACCTCAATATCATTTTTTTGTAAGACAAGCAATATTTTTAATAGCTTCATTTATAATTGGTTTTTTAATTATTATTAGATTTCCAACAAGTAAATATAAGTATTTTACAACACTTGCTATAGCAGGTATTATAGTAGCACTACTTGGATTATTTGTTTATGGTAGAATTACTAATAATGCTCGTTCTTGGTATGATATAGGTCCTTTTGCTTTACAGCCTAGTGAGTTTGCTAAATCTATTATTATTATATTTTTAGCAGTTTCTTATTCAAAATTAGATAAATTAAAAAACAATAACATAGCAATGTATTTTATTCCTGTTGCTATATCTTTAATTGTTGCTATATTAATAGCATTACAACCAGATTTTGGTACATTTGCAATACTTGGAGGTATAGTATTTTTTGTGTTTATAAGTATTCCTAATGTTCAAACTAATATCTTAAAAGTATTAAAATTTGGAGCAATAGGCTTAGTAGTAGCAGCTTTAGCTATCCTTTATAGTGGAACTGAAATATTTAATTCTAGACAATTACAGCGTTTTCAATTTAGAAGTCCATGTTCTAGATATATAGAGGATACTGGGTATCAAGTATGTAACGGATTTATTGCAATTCATAACGGTGGTCTATTTGGAGTAGGACTAGGTAATAGTAGTCAAAAATATTTATATTTACCAGAAAGTCATACAGATTTTATATATCCAATTATCGTAGAAGAGTGGGGTGCTATAGTAGGAGTATTAATAATTATAGGATACATGGTAATGCTTTATAGGATTTTAAAAATAGCTAGAGAAGCAGAAAATTTAAGATTAAGTATTTTAGCTTATGGAGTATTTTTGTATTTATTATTCCATATTTTAATTAATCTTTTAGGAGTATTAGCACTTATTCCACTTACCGGAGTACCATTACCATTTCTAAGTTATGGCGGCTCATTTACTATTAATGTAGTAATTATGTTATTTGTAGTTCAACGAGTAAATATCGAAAATAAAACTTTAAAGAACAAAAGAGAAATGGCAAGTATTACAAATTAAAGAAACTTTTAGTTATTAATAATTGATTATAAGTTAAATAT
Source organism: Bacillota bacterium (assembly GCA_015059425.1). Classification (GTDB taxonomy): domain Bacteria; phylum Bacillota_I; class Bacilli_A; order RF39; family UBA660; genus Caccenecus. The sequence continues at coordinate 47,519 of SVAM01000002.1, forward strand.
ATGGTATATTTTAAATAGTATGATTGGAGCATAGACTATGAAATTTGTGCAAATCTAGGACTTGAGATGAAATATTATCATTATTATTATAGCGCAAATGCTTTAGCAAATTATAAAGCACCTTCATTTAGTATTTATAAAATTAAATATTTAGATACTGTACAAAATGACTTAAATATCGGGAATGCTGATTTAATTTATCCTATAGGTTCAATAACAGCAGATGAAGTAATCTTTGCTGGTGCAACAATTAATAAAAATAATTTTTCTTATTATTTGTATAATGGATATAATGATAATGCCACATATAGTCTTAATGTTGATTATCAAAATATGAATGATAATGGTCGTTGGAATGTAACATATGGTAGCGAACTTTATGCTGCTAGTGGTGATTTAACTATTGCCGGATCTTGCAGTCATGATATTCATGTTCGTCCCGTTATAAATCTTAAAGCTAACACTTCTTTAACTGTCAATGATACATCATCAAATTATGGAACATGGGACAATCCATATATTGTAGTAGACACAGAAAATTAAAGGAACTAATTTAAATAGTTTCTTTTTTATATATAATTTTATTTATATATTTAAAACATAAAAATACTATAATTATTATATCTATTATTTCAGCAATAACTAATGCATACATTCCTATATGTGATAATGATAATATAGACATGGTTATAAGTTTAGTAATAATAGCTGTTAGTGTAATATACATGCATGTTTTAGCTTTTCCAACCGCTTGTAATACACTTTGTAAAGGGCCTTCTAAATAAAACAATACAAAGAATGGAGCAAGAATCTTAATATAATTAGATCCGTTCGTGGTGTTGTATAATGTAGTAAGTAAATAATCTCTAAATATATAAATGGTTGTAGAAAATATTAAACCTACAATAAATGATAATATAAGCGCTTGTTTAAATCTACGTTTAACCATGGTTATATTTTTTTCATAATAAAATCTAGATATTTCGGGAAGTAGGGAAGAAGATATAGCTTGTATAAAAAAAGATGGCATAGCAAGTAAACTTATAGAATATGCATTATAAGCACCATATTCATTTAATATATAATTCATAGAATAGCCATTTAATAATAATAAATTAGTAAGTATAATTGGTTCAAAGAAAAAACCAATATTTCCTATTAATCTTGATGATACAGTAGGTAATGATATACTTAATATTTCTTTAGCAGTGTTTGTATCTGGTTTTAAATCTTCTTTTGAAATTTTAAATTTTTTTGGAGCAAATAAAAGGAATGTAATTATGGAACTAAGTTCTGATGCTATGCTTATTAAAATTAGTCCTATGACAGAATAAACAACTCCTTTATCTACTAGCTTTGGAATAATAAGAAATATCAAAAGTATTCTTACTATTTGTTCAATTATATTTGATATAGTATGGGGTAACATTTTTTGTTTGCCATAAAAATATCCTTTTAAAATACTTGAAATAGATACAAAAGGGAAGGTTAATGCCATAGATAAAAGAAGAATACTAGCCCGAGGCTCATGGAGTAAATTATTTGCAATAAAATCCTTTGTAAAATATATAATTATAATAACTAAAATATTTAAAATTAAAGTAATTATAGTAGCATTAGAAAGTATTTTAATACTTCTTTTTTTATTTTCACTAATTAGTTTAGATATTACTATAGGAAGGGATAATGTTGCGATAGTAAGAAGTAATGAATAAGTAGGCATAACTAGTGAATATAAACCAATTGCATCATTACCAACCATTCTAGTGTAAATAATTCTTATTAAAAAACCGAGCATTTTAGTTATTAAACCACCTATCATAAGGATAAAGGTAGCAGTAAAGAATTTATTTTTAAGCATAAAATCTCCTCTTTAAAAATGTGTATAAATATTATATAATTAATATATATGATAATTAATTTAATTTAGGAGTTGATTTTATGGATAAGGAAATAAAATTTAGAAGTTTACAAGAATTATATGATAGAATATTACCAGCTTTAAAATCAAAAACTCGTGAATTAAATAAAAAAGGTTTTAATTATATTCATGAAGAAGATATATGGAACTTTTTAAAAACTTATAAATGGACAAGTTCAAGAGATCTTGATTTAGCAGCCATGGTTAATGATATATTTAATCTAAATGATAAAGAAATAGATGAATATGTTAGAAATGAAATAAAAGGCTATAGAAGAACAGTAAATAGTGATGATTTTTTGAAATAATAACATGATATATAATAATATTTTGAACTTGTAAGATTTTCTTGTAAGTCCTTAGAAAGTAGGCTAAATATGGAAATATTAAAAGATAAAAATAATGGTAACTATATTAAAAATTCAAATCCAATCGAAAGGTTTGAGAAAATAGAAAATGAAATATTAGTATTTTATATGAAATATAACCACTTAAAAAACATATATAGGCAAGGATGGCTAAAAGTAAGAATAGGTCTAGAACATAAAGATAAATGTGAATCTATCGCGGATCATTCATTTTCAGTTGCACTTCTTGCTTTAACGATAATCGAAAAATATAATTTAAATTTAGATGTTTTAAAATGCCTTAAAATGGGAATTATTCATGAATTAGGTGAGGTATATGCTGGAGATTATACACCATATGATAATATTACAAAAGACGAGAAACATATTAAAGAAAAAGAAGCTATATTAAAAGTATTAGAAACTTTAGATGAAAACAATGATTATTTAGAAATATGGGAAGAATTTGAGAAATTAGCTACAGAAGAAGCTAAATTTATAAAAAATGTTGATCAACTTGAATTTCTATTGCAAGCCTGCGCATATGGATATGATGCAGTATATTTTGAAAGCTGTTTAAATAGTATAACTGACCCTTATTGCAAAGAAATAGCATTATCTGCAATAGAAACAACAAAAGGGAATAAAATGCCAAAAGTAATAGGTTAAATAATACTTTAATAAATAGACAAGAGGAGATATAAATGGAATACGAACTTAGTAAAATGACATTTGAAGAATTATATGAGAAAATTAAAAACAATATAAAAGATACTGATGAGTTAATTAAAATAAAAGAAGCGTATAATTATGCTTTTGAAACTCATAAAGAAATGAAAAGATTAACTGGTGAAGATTATATTAAGCATCCTTTGGAAGTTGCTAATATTTTAAATGATTTAAACGTGGATGCTACAACTATTATTGCAGCTTTACTGCATGAAGTAATAAATAATGGTGATAGAGAAATAAGTGAAATTAAAGAATTATTTGGGGATACTGTTGCTACTATAGTGGATTCTATAACTAAAATTAATAAATTAGAATTAGTTGATGATAGTGAATCTAGTGCATTATATTTAAGAAAAGTTTTAGTAGGACTCGCTACTGATGTAAGAGTTTTATATTTAAAACTAGCAGATCGTTTGCATAACATGCGAACTAATTATGTTATTAGTCCTAAAAAACAAAAGAAAAAAGCTTATGAAACTCAAGCGGTATTAATACCTATTGCCCATCGTTTAGGAATTAATTCTATTAAAAGTGAATTAGAAGATTTATGCTTATATTATACTAAACCAGATGTATATAAAGATATTTTAGATAAATTAAATGAAAGTAAAAAAGAGTTACAAGAAGATTTAAATGAAATGAAAGAAAGTGTTACTGAAATATTATCAGAACAAGGCCTTAAATTTAAAATTAAAGGTCGTGTTAAAAGTGTTCATTCTATTTATAATAAACTTAGTACTGGTAGAAAATGGAATGATATATATGATATCTTAGCATTAAGAGTAATACTTGATAAAGTAAGTGATTGTTATATGGCAGTAGGGTTAGTTCATTCTAAATATAGACCTATTCCTAAAAGATTTAAAGATTATATAGCAATGCCAAAAGCTAATATGTATCAAAGTTTACATACGACAGTATTTGGTATAGATGGTCATTTATTTGAAATTCAATTTAGAACATATGAAATGGATGAATTTGCAGAAAAAGGTATGGCATCACATTGGTCTTATAAAGAACATGGTACTAAAAAAGCTCAAAATATCATGGAGCAGAAATTAGAAATGTTTAGAAACTTAATTGAAACTAATGAAAATGTAGATGATGATGCTTTTCAAGTTGATGTTAATAGCGATATGCTTGCCGAAATGATTTATGTATTTACACCGAAAGGTGATGTTATTGAGCTTCCAAATGGAGCAACACCTGTTGATTTTGCTTATCGAATTCATTCTAATGTTGGAGATAAAATGGTTGGAGCTATAGTAAATGATGCCATTGTACCACTTAATCACAAACTTGAAAATAATGATATAGTTAAAATCAAGACTAATAGTAATGCTACTCCTAATAAAGATTGGTTAAGTTTTGTTAAGACTAGTCAAGCTAAAAATAAAATTAAATCTTATTTTAGCAAAAAAGAAAGAACATTCATGATTGAAAAGGGTAAGGACATATTAGAAAAAGAATTACGTAAGAGAAAACTTGCTTTTAATGAAGTTATGAATGATGAAAATTTAAAGAAAATATTAAAAGATTTAAAGTTAGAAGATTTAGAAGATGTATATTTATCTATAGGAACATTAAGATACACTGCAGGTTATATAATTACTTTAACTAGTGATTCTAAAGAAAGTGTTGAGGATGCTTTAATTGAAAAAGTTAATAATAAAATAGCTTTTGAAAAAAATTATAAGAATGATATTATTGTAGCAGGTATGGGAGATCTACTTGTAAATATAGCTAACTGTTGTAAACCAGTTAAAGGTGATGATATCATTGGTTTTATAACTAAAGGACAAGGTATTACAGTACATAAATGTGATTGTGTTAATGTTATAGGGAAATCAGAAAGATTAATTGATGTAGCTTGGAACAATGAATTAAACTCAGAATATTTAAGTGATTTATATATCGAAACCTTAAATGATAAGAATTATATAACAGATATAATCGCTGCTTTTACAAAAAGAAATTTATATATAGATACATTTAAAACGAAAGAATATGTAGATAATTATATTTATGAAGTTACTTTGAAAGTAAAAAATAAAGAAGAAATAGACAGAATTATTTTGGATTTAGAAATGCTTTCATATGTTTCATCAGTTAAAAGGAGTAAATAATGAGAGTATTAGTACAAAGAAGTAAAAAAAGTAATGTTAAAGTAGATAATAAAGTAGTGGGTAGTATTAGTTCAGGCTTAGTTTTATTAGTAGGTTTTACTTATGGTGATAGTGAAGAAATTATTGATAAAATGATAAAAAAAATAATTAATCTAAGAATATTTGATGATGAAAATGGTGTAATGAATAAATCAATATTAGATTATGGTGGCGAGATACTATCAATTAGTCAATTTACTTTGTATGCTGATACTAAAAAAGGTAATAGGCCATCATATATAAATGCATTAAAAAGTGATGAAGCTACTATTTTATACGATATCTTTAATAAAAAAATAAAAGAATATATTAATGTTGAAACTGGCGTATTTGGTGCTGAAATGGAAGTTAATATTATTAATGATGGACCAATTACGATAATGTTAGAGCTATGATTATGAATAATGCATTATTAGAAGAAGCTTTAGTTGACAAAAGTGAAAAACTAGGAATTGATTTGAAACTTTTAGCTTACAAATTTGCTTTAGAATATAAAAAATATTTTTCGTGGGCCAAACTCAAAAGAATGGATTTTAATAAATTAGATACATTCAAGGATACAAGGCTTGATTTAACTAAAAATCATACTTTAACGGTTGCAGAAAAGAAAATATTAGCTTTTAATGATGTTTATCATTTAAATTATGATGCATATACATATATTGCAATTAATTTAAAAGAAGAAGTTAAAGAAATTGTTATAAATTCTAAGCCTAAAAAAATAATATGCCATTTGGATATTTATAATTTAATTGAAAATATCAAGGAAGAGTACGGTTTAAAAATATATTTGGAAGGGTATTTAGAATATAGAAAAGAATTATATGTAAAATCTTTAATATATAATTATATTTATTGTTTGTTGTTAAAAGATTCAGCTACAGAATATGATTATGCTGTAGCAGGTATGTTTAAAAATGCTTATTTTGATATAATTTCTATTTATGAGAACACTTTAGACAAAAAAATGGCTTTGTAAAGCGAATTTTCTTTACAAAGTCTTTTATTTTTGTTATAATGCATCTTACCGTCTTAAAAACGGATAGAAAAAGGAGGGATTTTTTATGATAAAAAATCTAAATAAAAGTGTGAGTAGTATTGAAGAATTGTTGTTGTTTTATAATAAATATTTAGCATTAGATAATGATGAAGTATTTTTACTAAATTTAGTAACTAATATGACTAATACATTTAATGCTAAAATACCTACAGAGAAGGAACAAAAAGTATATGAAATTCCTTTAGAAGAACTAAAATATAATGAAATGGATTTTGCAAATATGAGTATGTTTGCTCGTAAATGTGTCAATTTCTGGGATACAGCAACTATTACAATTAGTAATTTATGTGAAGTTAAAATTAATAGTATTGGAAATATTTTAGAGATTAATTCTATAAATCCAGAAATGCAAAATTTTAATAATTCAGATATTTTTAGTTTTTTAGAACATTTTAGTTATTTAGAAGGTGCTGATAAAGCAAAAAAAGATTTAAATAATGTAATTATTCAAAATGTTTTAGCTTCTAAAATATATAAAACTGTTAGTGAACAAGTAAGAATTACTAAAGGAATATATGCTTCAAATGCATTTAGATTAATTAATTATGGAATAATAAATTATGAAAATACGATTGCTTCAAGATTAGAAAATAAAGAGCAAATAAATCATGGATTTTCACGTGTTAGATCACAAAGATAATCTTGACTATTTACACATTTTATACTAAAATATTAATATAATATTTTTCTAAGGAAAACCGAGTAAATTTAGGTTTAACTTTAAAGAGAGGGCTAGGTGCTGTGAAAGCCTAAAGTTTAATAAATTGAAAGACAGTTTCCAATATTAGAAAACGCATATGTTTGCGATAAAAATAGAAAGAGTACTTAGTAAAGTAAGGTGGCACCGCGCATATTTATGCGTCCTTACGTATTGCTAAGTTTTTTTATTTATAAGGAGGAAAGAAAATGATTATTAAACCAAAAGGAACTTATGATATTTACGGGAGCGATGCTAAATACTATAACTACATTAATAGTTTATTTAGTACTATAGCAGAATATTATAATTATAAATTTATAAGAACGCCTATATTTGAATCTAGTGAATTGTTTCATCGTACTGTTGGAGAAACAAGTGATATAGTATCTAAAGAAACATATGACTTCGTGGATCGTGGCGAAAGGAATGTTACTTTAAGACCTGAAGGCACTGCTGGTGTAGTTCGCTCTTATATTGAAAATAAAATGTATGGAGAAGTAAATCAACCGATAAAACTATATTATTCAGGACCAATGTATCGTTACGAAAGACCTCAAGCAGGAAGATATAGAGAGTTTACACAATTTGGGGTTGAAGTATTAGGAAGTGATTTACCTATTCAAGATGCTGAGGTAATAAGTTTAGCTTACCGTGTATTAGAAGAAATGGGTATTGATAATATAACAGTTAAGATTAATACTTTAGGAGATGCTGAATCGCGTGTTAATTATCGTGAAGCTTTAGTTAAGTATTTAGAACCACACATTAATAATTTATGTCCTGACTGTCAAAATAGATTTAAAACTAATCCATTAAGAATACTGGATTGTAAAGCGGATAAAGATAGTGATATTTTAAAAAATGCACCATCTATACTTGATTACCTAAATGAAGAAAGTAAAAATAGATTTGATAAAGTATTAGAATACTTAACTATTTTAGATGTAGATTACGAATTAGATTCTAATATTGTTCGTGGTTTAGATTATTATAATCATACTGTATTTGAACTAGTTACAGATATGCCTGAACTTGGAAATGCTAGTACTTTAGGGGCTGGTGGAAGATATAATAATTTAGTTGAGAACTTAGGTGGGCCATCTACTCCGTGTGTAGGATGGGCATGTGGTGTTGATAGACTAATGATTATCTTAAAAGAATTAAATAAAGATAGCGAGATAACTGATAATGTGGATGTATATGTTATGGCTGTTAATGATGAAGAAAGACTTACTGCAGCACGTTTAGTTCAAGATTTACGTTGGAGCGAATTAAAAGTGGAATATGATACTTTAGATAGAGGATTAAAAGCTCAGTTTAAAGCAGCGGACAGAATAAACGCTAGACTATTAGTTATATTAAATAGTGAAGAGTTAAACAAAGGTATTATTACGGTAAAAGATAATCTAACTAAAGAAGAAGTTAAAATAGATGAAAACGAAATAATAGATTATATTATTAGTAATTTATAAGGAGTTAATATGGAAAATATTTATAGAAATATATATTGTGGAGATTTAAGAAAAGAACATGTTGGTAAGACTGTAAAAGTAGCAGGATGGATAAATTCTATTAGAAATTTGGGTAGCCTAGTATTTTTAACTTTGAGAGATGAAACTGGATTAGTTCAAGTTATAAGTGAAGATGTAGAACTATTTAATGATATTACTAGGGAATCTACTGCTGCTATTGAAGGTGTAGTAAGAATGAGAAGCGATATTAATCCAAACATGCCGACTGGTGAAATTGAAATTGTTTTGGATAGTATTAAAATTCTTGGTAAATGTATGAATGTTTTACCATTTGAAGTTAATAGAAGTAAAGATGCTAGTGAAGAAGCAAGATTAAAATTTCGTTATTTAGATTTAAGAAATCCTTTAGTGCATGAAAAAATAGTATTTAGAACTAAAGTTATTGAATTTTTAAGGAATACTATGAAATCATTAGATTTTACAGAAATTTCTACTCCTATAATAACTGCTAGTTCACCTGAAGGAGCAAGAGATTTTGTTATACCTTCAAGAAATTATAAAGGAAAATTTTATGCGCTACCACAAGCACCTCAAATTTACAAGCAATTATTAATGGTATCAGGTTTTAATAGATACTTTCAAATAGCGCCATGCTTTAGAGATGAAGATTGCCGTGCAGATCGTACCTTAGAATTTTATCAATTAGACTTAGAAATGAGTTTTGCAACTGAAGAAGATGTATACCAAGTTGGTGAAAAAATCTTCTATGATACATTTACGAAATTTGGAAATAAAGAAGTTAGCCCAAGACCATTTAGAAGAATAGCATTTAAAGAAGCTATGGAAAAATATGGTTCTGATAAACCAGATTTACGTAATCCTTTAATTATTGAAGACATTACAGAAATATTTAGTAATACAAGCTTCAATGGTTTTAAAGAAAAAATAGTAAAAGCTATTAAAGTAAATAGTTGTGATAAGCCAAATTCGTGGTATAAGAAATTAGAAGAGTTTATAAAAGAAAAAGGAGCTCAAGGTTTAGCGTACATTAAAGTTGAAGAAAATGAGCTTAAATCAACTATAACAAAATTCTTAAGTGTTGATGAAATAAATGGATTAAAAAACACTTTAAAATTAGAAACTGGCAATGTTGTATTTATTTTAGCAGGCGATAAAAAAGTAGTTAAATATTCAGGAATCTTAAGAAATAAATTAGGGGAAGAATTAGAACTAATAGATAATAATAAATTTGAATTCTGTATAATTAATGATTTCCCAATGTTTGAATATAATGAAGAAGAAGAGAAATGGGATTTTGGGCACAATCCATTTAGTATGCCAAAAGGTGGTTTAGAAGCTTTAAGAAACGGTGATATTGAAAATGTTGTTGCGCATCAATATGACTTTGTATGTAATGGCTGTGAAATGGCTTCTGGAGCAGTACGTAATCATGATATTGAAATTATGAAAGAAGCTTTTGCTATCGCTGGTTATGATGAAGAAGTAATTAAGAATAAATTTAGATCACTATATACTGCATTCCAATTTGGAGCACCTCCTCATGCTGGTATGGCTCCTGGTATTGATAGAATAATAATGCTTTTGACTGATGAAGAAAACTTAAGAGAAGTTCAAGTATTCCCACCAAATGTATCGGGTATGGATTTACTTATGGGTAGCCCAAATGAACTTGATGAACGTCAATTAAGAGAATTACATATTAAAATTAGAGATTAGAAAGGATAATTAAAATGGATTTAAGAGATTTATTTAGAAATATAGAAGAATATGTAGGAAAAGAAATTACTATACAAGGTTGGATAAGAAATCATCGTGATGGAAAAAACTTTGGGTTTATCGATTTTTCTGACGGTACTTGTGGGGAGCATTTACAAGTAGTATATGAAGATATATTAGATAATTTTAAAGAAATAACTAAATTTTCTTTAGGAAGTGCTATCGAAGTTACTGGAACTCTTGTAGAATCTCAAGGGACTCAAGATTATGAATTAAAAAGTACTAAAATAACTCTTTTAGGTAGTTGTAGTGAAGATTATCCTTTGCAAGCAAAAGGGCGTCCTACAAGAGAGTTTCTAAGAGAAATAGCATATTTAAGACCTAGAACTAATTTATTTCAAGCTGTATTTAGAGTAAGAAGTATTGCGGCATATGCAATACACAAATATTTTCAAGAAAGAGGCTATGTATATTTTCATGCTCCACTTATTACGGCCAGTGACTGTGAAGGAGCAGGGGAAATGTTTCAAGTAACAACACTACCTTTAGATAAATTAAAAGGTGAACCAGATTATTCTAAAGACTTCTTTGGTAAAATGACTAACTTAACAGTAAGTGGTCAATTAGAAGCAGAAACATTTGCTATGGCTTATAAAAAAACTTATACTTTTGGGCCAACTTTTAGAGCAGAAAATTCAAATACAAAAACACACGCATCAGAATTCTGGATGATTGAACCAGAAATAGCATTTTGTGATTTAGATGGTGATATGGATATTATGGAAGATATGCTTAAATATGTAGTTAAGTATGTTTTAGATAATGCTAAAACTGAAATAGAATTTTTTGATAAATTTGTAGAAAAAGGATTACTTGATAAACTTAATAAATTAGTAAATAGTAGTTTTGTTAGAATTGATCATGAAGAAGTTATTAAAATATTAAAAGAAGCTCCAGTTAAATGGGAGTTTACACCAGAATATGGTGAAGATATAGCAAAAGAACATGAAAAATATATAACCGAATATTTTAATGGACCAGTATTTATTAAAAATTGGCCAAAAGATATAAAAGCATTTTATATGAAACAAAATGCTGATGGTAAAACTGTTGCGGCAGTAGACCTTGAAGTACCAGGCGCAGGAGAACTTATGGGTGGATCTCAAAGAGAAGAAAATTATGAAAAATTAAAATCTAGAATGATAGAAATGGGACTTGAGCCTGAATCTATGGATTGGTACTTAAATTTAAGAAAATTTGGAGGATGTGTACATTCAGGTTTTGGTATGGGCTTTGAAAGATTACTTATATATCTAACAGGTGTAGATAATATTAGAGATGTAATACCATATCCTAGAACTCCAAAAACTTGTGAATTTTAATTGATTTATAGTGGGTATTTTTATGAAAATAGAAAAATATTATGAATTAACTGATGAAAACAATGAAAGTAGACTTCTAATAAGTCTTGAAAACATTGAAGATTTATCTATTGCATTATCTGATGTTGTAGTAGTAAGAGATAAAAAAGATGAATTAAATACACGTAGACGCTTAAATTTTATTAATGGTTACTTAGTATTGAATGATAATTCTTTTATGAATTTGAAGGGAGAAATAAATACATTTCCTAATGTACGAATAATATATCCTTTTAACTGTGATAGAGCAAATGTTAAAATTCTTGATAAATCTAATAATTTCGGTTTTATAGATCAACACGGAAATATTATTTTTAATGGTGCTACAAGCACTAAACCATTTTCTTGTTCTTTAGCTCCAGTACAGTTATTATATGAAAATGGATGTACTTATTGGACTTATATCGATAAAGATGGAAATATAGCTACTGATGAAAGATTTATTGCTGCTGATGTATTTATAAATGGTGAAGCTTTAGTTTTTGATAGTGATAATAAATGGAAAAAGATAAATACAAATTTTGAAGTAATTAAAGAAGAATCTGATATTTCTAAGGATGATTTATTTGATTTTCAAACTTTAAAAAATATCAATCGATTATTTAAAATAGATAATGTAGATGTTTATGCTTATAGCACTTTTAAAGATAAAAATCAGGATATTACTAAATACTCAATAAGTTTTAAAGATAATGCTTTAGGAATAAAAACTGGTATGTTTATTGAAGCAATGGTTAAAAGGTTTAATCTAACATTAACAAGTACTTCTTTAGAAAAAAGATTTATTGAAACTATTGAAAAGGTTTCTGAATTAGGGGCATTTCTACTTTTAAATACTGATAATTTTGAAGTAAAAGAAGCTAAAGTAAGAGAAGGTTATAAATTAATAGATGATGAAGGAAGATTTATAATTACGTTTGATGAAGAAGATAAGGAAATGGTAAGAAAAAGAATTAAATAAAATAATTAAGGAGGACAAAAATGGGTAAGTTCACAAAAGAAATGGTTGATGATTTAGCAGATAAACTATTAATTGGTTTAACTGAGGAAGAAAATAAAATGGTTTTAGATGAATTTGAAATAATTGATAAAACTATTGATATGATAAATGAAATAGATGGTATTAAAAATATTGAACCTATGACTCATGCTTTAGATGATTTTGAATTTGTGCTACGCGAAGATATTGCAAAAGAATCTATTAGTGTTGAAGATGCTCTTAGAAATGCTGGAGCTACCGAAGGTAGAGAAATTGAAGTACCAAAGGTGGTGGACTAATGAATAAAAGTATTAAAGAACTTCATGAATTATTAATTAATAATGAAATAACTAGTGAAGAATTAATTAAAGAATCATTAGAAAAGTCAGAAATTGTTCAAGAAAAATACAATGCTTTTGTTACTATTTGTCATGATGCAAAATCAAGTGCAATAACAGATGAGTTAATATCAGGCATCCCATTTGGAGTCAAAGATAATTTTTCTACTAAAGGAGTACTATCTACGGGTTCTTCTAATACACTAAATAATTATGTACCGTTTTTTAATGCTACTGTAATTGAAAGATTATTTAATAAAGGTGCCGTTATGGTAAATAAAACAGTTTTAGATGAATTTGGAATGGGTGGCACAGGAACTACAGGCCATACCGGAACTGTTTTAAATCCATGGGATAAAACCAGAATGTGTGCAGGTTCATCTGCAGGTTCAGCTTGTGCTGTAGCAGCCGGTGTATATCCGTATGCTTTAGGTAGTGATACAGGTGACTCAATTAGAAAACCAGCAGCATACTGTGGTATTGTTGGATATAAACCAACTTATGGAATGTTATCACGTTATGGTCTATTTCCTTTTGCTTCAAGCATGGATCATGTTGGAGTGTTATCTCGTAGTGTAGAAGATGCTGCAATTGTTGTAGATGCAATGAAAGGTATAGATGAAAATGACATGACTACTTGGGATTCTAGTCATATTAACTTAACTGAATCTTTAACAGGTGATGTTAAATGTAAAAAACTTTTTTATATAAAAGAATTGTGTGATATTAATAATTATGATAATCCTAGTGATGAATTAAAATTACATTTAGAAAATTTTAATAAAACATTAGAATTATGTAAAGATTTAGGTGTTGAAGTTAAAGAAGAATCAGTTGATCAAAAAGTATTAAATGCAATAGACTCAGTATATGTTGTTTTATCTTGTGCTGAGGCAACAAGTAATATGTCTAATTTAACAGGAATAATATTTGGCCCACGCGGAAATAGTACGAATATTACAGAAATGATGAAAGAACATAGAACTAAAGGTTTTTCACCATTAATTAAAAGACGTTTTGTAATTGGTTCATATGTATTACAAAGTGAAAATCAAGATAGATATTTTAAGAATGCCCAAAAACTAAGAAGATTAATAGTAGATATTATGAAAAAATTCTTTAAAGAATATGATGGATTAATATTGCCTGTTGGAACAGGGCCTGCTAAAACATTAGTTGGCGAAGCAGATAAACTTGATAATAATACTTCTGCTTTAGATGAACATTTGCAAATAGGCAATTTTGGTGGTTTTCCATCTATTACTATACCTAATGGCTTTGTTAATAATTTACCGGTAGGAGTAAATATTACAGGCAATTGTTATGATGATGCTAACGTTTTAAATATAGCTTATGCTCTAGAATCTAAAATGTCATACAAAGGTCAAATTGCTAAGGAGGTTAAGTAATGAAAAAACAAATCGCTGTTATTGGTTTAGAAATGCACTGTGAGTTAAAAAGTAATTCAAAAGTTTTCTCTGGTGCTAAAAATTCGTACTCCGAAACTCCTAATGTAAATATTTCAGCTATTGATATGGCATTTCCTGGCACACTACCTGTAGTTAACAAGAAGTGTATTAAAGATGCTTTAAAGATAAGTTTAGCTTTGAACTGTAAACAACCGGAATATATGTATTTTGACCGTAAAAACTATTATTATCCAGATTTACCTAAAGGGTATCAAATTACCCAAATGGATTCACCGGTTGGTGTGGATGGCAAAATTGAAATAGAAGTAAATGATAAATTAGTTCCTATTTATATCCACGACGTTCATTTAGAAGAAGATACAGCAAGCTTAGATCATTATTTTGATACTTCTACAATTGATTATAATCGTGCTGGAGTACCATTATTAGAACTTGTTACAGAACCTTGTATGCATACAGCCGAAGAAGCAGTTGCTTTTTTAGAACATATAATTAATGTATATAAGTATCTTGATGTATCCGATGCTGATACTAAAAAAGGTCAAGTTAGATGTGATGTTAATGTGTCAATTATGGATGAAGATTCTGAAGATTTTGGAACTAAAGTTGAAGTTAAAAACGTTAACTCTTTAGGTGGTGTTTTTAATACAATTAACTATGAAATAAAAAGACAAACTGAGCTAAAAGAAGCAGGAAGATATAATGAAGTAGAGCAAGAAACTAGACGTTGGGATGAAGAAACACAGTCTACAATTAGAATGCGCAGTAAAGTTGATGCTATTGATTATAAATATTTTGTTGAACCAAATCTACCTAAATTTAAAATTAGTAATGAATGGTTAAAAGAAATAAAATTAGAAATTCCAAAACTTCATTTAGAAAGAAAATATAATTATATAAATAATTATGGGTTAAGTAGTTATGATGCTGGAGTTTTAGTAAAAGATAAAGTTATATCTGATTATTTTGAAGAATGTATAGATTTAGGAATAGATGCTAAAACTAGTGCGAACTGGATTACTACACAAATACTTGGGTACATTAATAATAATGATATTAATATAAGTGATTTATATTTAACTCCTAAAAGATTAAAAGATTTAACTGATTCTGTAAATAAAGGAGATATAAGTTCTAAACAAGCAAAAGAAATATTTAATAAAGTTATTGAAGAAAAGAAGGAAGTTAAAGATTTTATAACTAAAGATAATGCTCAAATAAGTGACAGAACAGAATTAGAAATTATTATTGATGAAATACTAAGTAATAATACTAGTCAAATAGAAGAATATAAAAATGGTAAAACAAATCTTTTTGATTATTTTGTTGGTCAAGTTATGAAAAATACTAGAGGTAAAGCAAATCCTGTATTAACTAAAGAAATTTTAACTGATAGATTAAATGGATAGGACATTTGTGTTTTATCTTTTTTTCTGCTATAATATCTGATACAAAAGAGGGTTAATCTATGGATAGAGAAAATGTTATATTTCTAGATTTTGATGGGGTAATAAATAATAATATGGAGGATGTAACATTAACTTGTGTAATATTATTAAAAAATATAATAAAAAAGTATAATGCTAAAGTTGTTGTTATTTCTTCAATCCTTGGAAATGGTACAAATAAAAAGAAAAAGAATATTACTGTTTTTTTGAATAATTTAGGTATATATAATATAGATTTTATTAATCCAAATTTAGAAGGTGATATCTATAATAAAAAAATATTACCAAGATTAGTTGGGATAATTGATTATTTAAGAAAACACCCTAATATAAATTATTTAATAATAGATGATGAATTTGAAAGTGATTATCAATTATTGGGTTTTAATCATTTAAAAACAGAAATGTGGGAAGGTTTAAAATGCAAGGATTATTATAAAATATCTTTTGAAGAGGCAGATTTAGAATGTTTAAAAGAAATTATATATGAAAATAGAGAATTAACTGAAGAAGAAAAAGTTATGAATAACTTAATAAATGTGTTAAAATTAATTAAAAAGTGAGGTATTAATATGAACTTTATAAAAAGAAATATGAAAAATATAATAATAATTGTTTTAAGTGTTTTATTTTTACTTGCCTGTGTAGTTATTTATGTTTTAGCGAATAAAAATAATTTAAGCAATGAATTAAAAACTATTACTGGTTCGGTAATTATTGCGGATAAGTCTTATGTAATTGTCGAAACTGATGTTGATGATTATTTAGTTAAAGATATTAAAGGTAATTATAATATTGGGGATGAAGTTAAATTTACATATTATACTGATGATATAAATAATGAAGATAGTTTAAAAACTATAAATTTAATATATGATGAAGAATTATTAAATAGATTGAACAATGATAGAGAATCTAATGATAAAAATTTGAATAATAATAAAAATAATACAACAAATAGCGGTTTAAATAACAATAATAAGGATAATAATAGTTCTAATAAAAATAATAATAATAACACTAATAATATAAATAATAATTCATTTAATAATAGTAGCAACACAAATTCAAGTTCAAATGAAAATACTAATGCCGATGTTCAAGTTTTAAATTATTTTAGTGAGTTAAATAACGATTTTGATTCAGGTAGTATAAAAGATAGTCTTAAGAATGGATTTATAACAGTAGTTGATTTTCTATTTTATAAAGGCAAAATTAAGGGACATACTTTTGATGATTTAACTGATAGTGCTAAATTAAAAGTTCTATCAATGGCTTTATATTTTGATACTAAAATTGATACTTATTTTCCAGGATATAAAGAAAGTATTAGTAATTCTACTAGTAAAATATATACAACTGTTAAAGAAGAAATAGTTAGCAATTACTTACAATTAGCTACTATGGTTTGTAATAAGGATGCTGAGTTATGTGATAGTGCTAAACTTGGTTTTGAAAATATAAAAGAGAAATTTGGATTATCTTGGGCTTTAATTAAAGATATTGCTGGTGATGGTTTAAATAACTTAAAAAATTGGTATGAGATTTGGAGTGGAAAATAATATTTCGCTCTTTTTTTTATTTTATGTTCATGTTATAATTAATTATAGTAAAGGGTTGTTGATTATGATATTTGGAAGAATTTTATATATCAGTGATAATATTGCACATGTTGAAAATATTAGTAAAGATACTATTACAGCAGATCTAATGAATATTCATGTAATATTTGAAGATAAAGACCAAAGAATTCTTGGGGAAATTGTAGAATTAAATAGTACTGAAATTAAAATAAGATTTTTAGGTGAATATGTAAATAATAAATACATAAATGGTGTAATTAGAAAACCACTATTATCTAGTAAAATTAGAATAATTAATGGAGAAGAATTATTAGAAATAGTTGGTACTTTAAGTGATAAAAGTATTGAACTTGGTACAAGCGCTACTTATAAAGGATTTCAAATTTGCCCTAATATAAATAGTTTGTTTTCTAATCATTTAGCTATATTTGGAAATTCTGGTTCTGGTAAATCGTGTGGGGTATCAAGAATAGTTCAAAATATATTTAGTAATCCTAAAACAACAAGTATAAATGCTAATATGTTTTTCTTTGATGCTTATGGTGAATATAAAAATGCTTTTGGTTCTATAAATAAAATTAATCCTGAGTATAATTATAAATTCGTAACAACTAATCCTACAGAAGATACTGATTATTTATTAAAAATACCTGTAAATTTACTTACTTTAGATGATATAGCATTGCTTTTACAAGCTTCAACTCATTCTCAACTTCCAATCTTAGAAAGAAGCATTAAGTATGCTAAAATATTTGCTAGTGATAGTGATGAAGTAATAAAATATAAAAATCATTTAATAGCAAAAGCACTTATTGCAATATTGTTTAGTAATATGACAACTAGTTATAAGAAAAATGAGATATTTAAAGTAATTGAGATTTGCCATACTAGGGAATTTAATTTTGATTCTGTAATACCAGGACTTGGCTATACAAGAAGTTTTAGTGAATGTTTTGAAATTGATTCTAATGGTAATTTTGGAGAATCAGTTTTAATAACGGAATATATTTTAAAACATATAGATGAATCTATAGAGGAAATAAAAGTACCTGAACAAAGTTTTTATACATTGAAAGGATTAGCTAATGCACTAGAATTTACATTAATTAGTGAAGGGTTTCAAGGCAATCAGATGATGTATAACGAAGCGATGATCTTGCAAGTAAGATTAAATACAATTATAAGTAGTAAAGTTAACAATTATTTTGATGGTTCTAAGTATACGAGTGTAGATGAATTTATTAAAGAATTAACTAAAAAAGATAATAATAAAGCTCAGATTGTAAATATAAATCTTGAAGATATAGATGATGCTTATGCTAAAGTAATTGTTAAAATTATGTCAAAATTATTATTTGATTATGCTAAAAATTTAAAATCTAGAGCTAGTGAACCATTCCATTTATTTTTAGAGGAAGCGCATAGATATATTCAAGCTGATACTGATACATTTTTATTAGGATATAATATATTTGACCGTATTGCTAAAGAAGGAAGAAAATATGGCGTTATTTTAGATATAATTAGTCAAAGACCGGTAGAGATTAGTGATACTGTTATTGCACAGTGTTCTAACTTTTTAATATTTAAAATGACACATCCAAAAGATATAAAATATATAGAAGAAATGTTACCGAATATAAGTAGCGATGTAATTGAAAAAATGAAAGTATTACAACCTGGAAATTGTGTAGTATTTGGTTCAGCCTTTAAAATACCAATGATTTGTAAGTTAGATATGCCTAATCCTATGCCTTATAGTACAAATTGTAATGTTTCAAGTTGTTGGAGTGATGCTGGTAGTACTAAATATGCCACTACTGAAGGTAATGCTTCAGCTGTTTTACAAAGTAATTTAAATGTAAATAATATGTAATAATTGTTGAATAAAAAAATTACATTATGATATAATAATAATACCTAGAAGATAAGTTTGTTTTACATAAAACCGACTATGGAATAATTTAGGGAGAATAATTATATATGGAGTTGAATGCTGGCTCTTTATTAGTCAGAATCCTGAAATATATATGTTTCTTACCACCTGCGAGTGAGCGGGATTTTATTCACAAACAGGCTTTCTCTCTGGGTTTTTATTTGTTATAATATTTTTGGTGATATACATGTTTGAGAGATTATTAGAAATTATTAATAAAGAAGATTTAAAAAGAATACATAATGCTAAAATTTTATTAGTTGGAATAGGTGGAGTAGGGGGATATACTTTAGAATCCCTTGTTAGAAGTGGTTTTTTGAATATAACAATTATTGATGGAGATGTTATTACAGAATCCAATTTAAATAGACAAATAATAGCTTGTTCTAATAATATTGGTGAAATTAAAACAAATGAAGCGAAAAAAAGAATGATTAGTATTAATCCTGATGCTAAAATTAATTGTTTAAATGTGTTTTTAACATTAGATAACTTTAACGATTATATAAAGGGTGAATATGATTATATAATTGATGCTTGTGATGATGTGCCAATTAAAATTGAATTGATAAAATATGCTAAAAATAATAATATTAAAATTATATCTTGTTTAGGGACTGGCAAAAAGCTAGATCCTACAAAATTATGTATAACTACATTAAATAAAACATATAATGATCCTTTAGCTAAAAAATTAAGACATGAATTAAGAAAATTTGATATTAACTTAAATATACCAGTAATTTTTAGTAAAGAAGAACCAATTAACAATAAAGAAATAATTGGTAGTACAATATTTGTACCTGCTACTGCAGGCATATATTTAGCAAATTATATTTTTTTGGATTTGATAAGTAAATAAAAATAAGAGTTTAACTCTTATTTATTAAAAACTCGGATAATAACTCTGGGTTTTTATTATTTATAGCAATATCATAAATTATATTAATAATAGGCATATTAATCCTTCTATTTTTAGTTAATTCTTTAATAGATAGAAGTGTATAATAACCTTCAGTAGTATTATTATTTAAATATTCAGTTATTTCTTCTTGTGTTGGCTTTTTAGCAAGCATTTGTCCAAATTTATAGTTTCTACTTTTAGGGCTAGAACAAGTAAGTATTAAATCACCAATACCCGCAAAAGAAAGTATGGTTTTAGGGTTACATTCTAATTTATATAATAATTCTTTTATATCATGTAATGCTTCTGTTATTAGAAGTGCTCTAGTTGATTCCATATACCCTAAGCCATCAATTATCCCTGATGCAATAGCTATTATATTCTTAATACTGCCACATAATTCTGTCCCATATATATCATTATTAACTCTTAATTTTAAATGTTTGTTATGTAATGCTTCATATACAGATTTAGTTGCTTTTTTACTTAATGAAGCTAGTGATAGGGCACAAGGCTGTTTATTAATCATATCTACAGCAAAAGTAGGACCAGATATAACAGCTATATGTTTAGTATTTAATATATCTTTTATTATATCAGATAAAAACTTACAAGTATTGTTTTCAATTCCTTTACTAGCAATGCATATAGGAGTTAATCTATTAGTATGCTTTTTCATATCTTCACAAATACTTCTGACATATTTAGCAGCAGTACCAATTATTATTAAATCTGTATTTTCTAAAGCTTCTTTAATATCATTTGTAATTTTAATATTATTCGGTATATTAACTTCTGTAATAGGTTTTAAATCATGGTTTTTATTGAAATTATTTGCTAACTCGGTATTCTCAGTCCACATTTTAATATTATGTTTATTTTCAGCCATATTTAAAGCTAAAGCTATACTATATATTCCAGTACCAATTATACTTATATTCATTATACATTCCTCATTTCATCGTATATTCTGTTTAAATTCGTTTCATATTTATTTTCTTTTTTATGATAATATTTTTTATTTTTTAATTTATCTGGCATGTATTCTTGTTCAACATAATCATTTTTAAAATTATGTGGATAAACATAGTCAGGAGAACCGTCTATTATATGTTTAGGAATTGGGCCTGCAAGCCCCTTATTTATATCATTTATAGCTTCATTAATGCCTATATATGAACTGTTGCTTTTAGGAGATAGAGCCATTTCTGTTACAACTTGGGCTAGTGGAATACGTGCTTCAGGTAGCCCAACTAATTCAGCTGCTTGAATAGCCGCCATAACTTTAGGGCCTATCGCTGGATTAGCTAATCCAATATCTTCGTATGCTATAACACTCATTCTTCTATAAATGCTATCTAAATCACCAGCTACTATAAGTCTTGCTAAATAGTGTAGGGCAGCATCTACATCACTGCCTCTAATAGATTTTTGAAAAGCACTTAAAACTTGATAATGTCCATCTTCATCTTTATCATGAAAAAATACTGCTTTATTGTTAATCTTTTTTATATCATCAATAGTTATTTTATGATCTTTAGTAGAGTAATATGTAACTTCTAAAATATTTAATGCTGATCTAAAATCACCACTGCTTAATCTTGCTATATATTCTAATGCTTCATCTTCAATTGATATTTTGGGTAATTCAAGTATAGCTCTTTTTAAACCTGTTATAATGTCATTTAATTCTAACTCTTTTAGTTCATAAATTTGACATCTGCTTCTTATCGCTGGATTTATTTTATGATAAGGGTTACTAGTAGTTAAACCTATTAATATAATTAAGCCTGATTCAATATGAGGAAGTAAAATATCTTGTTTATCTTTATTCATTCGATGAATTTCATCTATAACTAGAATCATTTCACCATACATTTTTGCTTCCTCAATTGCTATATCAAAATCAGCTTTATTATTAGTTGTTGCATTTAAAAATTTGGATTTAATACTTAATTCATTTATGATAGCATTTGCAATACTAGTCTTTCCAATACCAGGACGCCCATATAAAATCATAGAAAATATTTTGCCATTTTTGACTAAATTAGATAAAACTTTATTTTCACCAATTAAATGTTGTTGTCCAATAATATCATTTAAATTTTTAGGCCTTAATTTATTAGCAAGTAATTCCATTATTATCACCTATATTTATTATAACATAAATTATATATTCATGATATAATTAGCTTAGGTGAAAGTATGAAAAATAATAATTTAGAAGATGTATATAAATATAATCCTGAATTAAAAAAATATATAGAAGAATATTTATATACTGAATATAATACATCTAAAAATACCAGGGATTCATATGCCTATGATTTAATTAATTTTGTTAGAAGCTTTGAAAATAAGAATATAGCATATTTAAAAAAAGAAGATATTCAAGAATATATTAGAAAAGAAAAAGATAAATCATCTAAAACAAAAGCCCATTATTTAACTGTTTTAAATAATTTTTATGTATATTTGACTAATAATAATTATATAAGTGATAACCCTTGTGAAAGTATTAAAATGCCTAAAATAGAAAAAAAATTACCTGAATTTTTAACTATGGAAGAAGTAGATTTATTATTAGATATAAGATCAAGTACTGCTTATGATTTAAGAAATAAAGCTATGCTTGAAATGCTATATGCAACTGGTATTCGTATAAGTGAATTATGTAATTTAACAATGAGTAATTTATATTTGGAAGATGAAATGGTTAAAGTATTTGGAAAGGGTAGTAAAGAAAGAATTATACCCATTAATGATATTGCATTACACGCACTACAAGAATATTTAAGATTTGGCAGAAATGAGTTATTAGGTACTAAAGATTCCGAATATGTTTTTATTAGTTCTAGACATACTAAAATAACTAGACAAGCATTCTTTAAGTTTTTAAAAAAAATATGTGAAGAGAAGGGGATTAAAAAGAATATAAGTCCTCATATGTTAAGACATTCTTTTGCAACACATTTACTTAATAATGGAGCTGATTTAAGAGTAGTTCAAGAACTTTTAGGACACAGCGATATATCAACAACTCAAATATATACACACTTATCTAATCAAAAATTAGAAAGTGAATATGAAAAACATCCATTAATAAACAAATAAAAAGCCACTAAATCGTGGCTTTATTCATTAGAAGGTAATAATTAACGTCCTTCTCTATTAGCTCTAGATTCATTTCTTGAACTTCTAGAGTTTTCGTTTCTAGAATTTCTTGAATTTTCATTTCTAGAATTATTTTTACAATTTTCTCTAGAACTTCTATTATTTTGGTTATTTCTAGAATTTTTATTTTCTTTTTGATTTTTCATTTCTTTTACCTCCCACTATTATTATGGATTAAATATTTTAGTTCATTCATATAATTTAGTAGTGGTACTATGGTAATTATTGGAGTATTATTTAATTCTTCAAACAATAAACTCCCAAGGCCTTGCTTTCTATATTCATCTGAAACAAATAAAGTACATATCTTCTTTTCTTTTTCATCTTTTTTCATTTAACCTTAATTCTAATCTTTTCGTGCCATTTTTTATATAATATAAAATATTGTGGTAATAGTTTCATAGTATATGCTTTCATAAGCTTCTTCCTTCCTTAAGTTCCTCATAGATGTATTCGTTTTCTTTTATGTAGCGATAAAATTGCGGCACTACAAAGTTTTTTTCTACATTTTTTATTTCACTTAAGTAAAATGGCTTTTTAAATTTAACGGCCCTAGCTATTTTAAGAGCATAGCATTTATCACAACCATTAAAATAATCTATTATTTCTCCATTATTTATATTATTAGTCTCTTCTAATATGTAATTAAGATCTCCTTCAAGAATTTTTTCTACAATTATATATCCTACAATGGCCTTATCTACTTCAGAAGAATAAACAAATATTTTTTTATTACAATTTTTTTCACCGATACTTTTTCTTCTATACTCATATAATTTTGTTCCGTTAAATATTTGATTTGCATATTTTGTTTTTATTGAAATTAGCATCAATTGCTCCATTACGACACCTCTTATCTATTATAGCATTAAAAGCTAATTATAGTAAAAAAATTGATAAGCAAAATTATTATCCTTATTGCTTAAAAATATATTTCTATTAATTAAACATATAATTTATTGGTGGTTATATGATAATTATTGGAGCACTATTAGTATCAAGTATAGCAGGGTTATCTACAATGTTAGGTGCATTAGTAATTTATTTTAAATTTAAAGAACATAATATAAATAAATTTATTACTTTTTCTCTATCATTTTCATTAGCAATAATGATTGGGATAAGTATCACTGATTTAATGCCTGATTCAACATATATATTATTACTTGAATATGGGATAGGAAAGGGGATAGTGTACTCTTTTATTGCTTTTATAATAGGGATTATATTAATAACTTATTTAAATAAATTAATATCCAAAGCTGAATTAAATAAAAATGATCTATATAAATTAGGAATATTAAACATGTTAGCATTAATACTACATAATTTTCCTGAAGGTATTGCAACATTTATGAGTTCTTATAAAGATATGAGTTTAGGAATTAAACTAGCTATAGCTATAGCATTTCACAATATACCAGAAGGAATAAGTATAGCTGTTCCTATTTACTATGCCACGAAGTCAAAAAAGGATGCTTTATTTAAAACATTTTTATCTGGTATAGCAGAACCAATTGGTGCTTTAATTGCATACGTATTCTTAAGCAAATATATAACAAATGCATTAATAAGTATAATATTATTATTAGTTGGAGGTATAATGATAACACTAGCTATAGAAGTAATATTACCAAAAGCCAAGAAATATAATTTAAATAAATATTTATATTTAGGAATAATAGTTGGTTTTATATTAATATTGTTTAATTATTTTGTATTCTAATTTTATTTCAGAGGTTAAAGTTAACATAATATATATTTTGCGAAGCTAAATTTTGATGCCAAAATTAAGTATAATTGATATTCATTTTTATTATTATTTATTAAATATATCATTTATAATACCATATATTTATAAATTTAAAATTACTGTATATTAAAACAAAAAATTTATTAATTAAATTTCAATATATATTTTTAATGCTTTTAAAAAAAATTATACGTGCATTATAACCTTATTTAAATTTATAATTAGGTTATATAATACACGCACATATATCATATTTATATAATATAATTAGGTTATATATAATATATAACTATAAGTAAAATAATAAATTCAACAAAAAAGGGGACTTTCCCCCTTCTTTAAGTTAATTCTGTTTTTAACCAGTAGTGATTATTATTAGAATCTAATTTAAAAGTATGTTTATATAAAGTACCATATTTTTTAATAAATTTAACATCTATTTTATTGTTATTTAAAGCTTTATTACATTCTTCTTTTTCTTTATTATTTGTAGTATAACATTTACTATCAGACGCTTTTAAATAATAATCATATATTACTATATCACCATTTAATTTTTTTACAGCTTTATCTATTAAACGATATATAGTGGATTCTGGGACTAACGAGAGGGTATAAGTTTCAGCATTACCACAATAATACTCCTCCCCTTCTAAATAACATGCTTCTTTACTAGAAATATAGAATTCTGTATAATCTTTAATTTCTTCACCATATAAATTTTTGTAAGCTATATTTAGGTTTCTTTTATTAAATTTAATATAAGTACAATTATCTTCTTCCGTAGTAAAAGTTATATCCCCTATCTTGCAAATTTTTATATCATGTTCATTTTTATCAGTACTTTTAATATTTTCTATAACCATATCTTTGCTATTTAATTTATGATTATAATAGGCCATACATAATGCATTTTCTTTATTAATATCTTTAATACTGATATCCTTATCTTGATACGTAATTAAACCACCACAATGATAAATATCAACTTCGCCTAAAAACTTATATAAATCGTTTACTTGTTTTGATTCTAAATCAAGCTTTTTATCACTAAATACAAATGCCATTACAGAAATTAAAATTATAATTATAGTAATAGCTATATATAATACTCGTTTATTTAATTGTTTCATTATACTTTACGTGATTGTATTTCTGCTATTTTCTCAAATACTTCAGCGGCATTTTGTTCATTGATTTGGTTATAACCAAGTTCTCTTAGCGCTTGAATTTTAATTGTATTTAATTGTTGTGTACGGCTTAATTTTTCTTCGTTTTTTTGTTCTATTTCTTGAACAAATCTTTTGTGACTTTCAGCTAATTTACTACGAGAAGCTCCCCCATTGTTATATAAAGTTAATGCGGAATATAAAATACCTTCAAATATAAATTGTTGCTCTTCATTAAATGCATATTCTTCTGGGCTTATGAATCCAGTAGTTTTTGACATATAACCTAAAATATATTTAATTTCCGGAACATTATCAATTGATTGTAACATGTGATATAAATATGTCATTGCTTGAAAATTTTCACTTTTCTTATTTTCGTCTAATAATTTTTCTTTAATTAAATAAGTAATATCAGCAATCATTGTTTGTTCATTTTTATTTAGACCCTTCATATCAAAATAATTGTCCATATCGCTAGAACTTTTAACACCTTGATTAAGCCTATTTTCTACAGCCATTAAATAATCTGTAGTGATTTTGATACCTTTTATAGTTGCATCATCACCATCTTCAATATCTAATAGTTTTAATAATAATATTTTCTTTTCTTTAGGCCATTTATTAATATCTTCTAATTCTAAATAATTATATACCATTTGTCTTGATACATTTAAATATTTAGCAAGTCTTACTTTAGAAATACCTAATTCTTGTAACAATTCATTTAAATTATTCATTTTCATTCTCCTATACTTTTTACATTTTAATTATAAGGTACTTAACACTATTGTGTCAAGTATTAGTTAAGTAAAAGTTTATTTTACAAAAAATTGCAATTAAAAAAGCAAGAATTTATCTTACTTAATGATTTCTATGCCCTTTACCAGGTCTTCTATTCTTAATTCCATTATGTTTTTGTAATATCCTTTTAGGTGAATTGTTATTTATAGTTATATTTAAATTTTCAACATCAATTGCATATTGTATTTTTGCATTTTCACTTAATAGTTCTCTATTTTTAAAATAAACATTGGCAATTGCTTCTGCAGCTTTTAAGGCTCTAGTTTCGTTAGTTAAAGGTAAATCTCCTTCTAACCATGTAAATGCTGCATGTGCCATTCTACCCAAAATGCGAACGTCATATGAAGCATACGAACTGTTTTCAAAATGCAAACAACCCGCAGTAGTTAATTCAAAATATGCCATCCACTCTTGATTTCTTAAAAACCATTCAGTTAAAGGTTTATTTAAAATTATAATTTCTTCTATATTCGGATTAAAATTTCCATCTAAAATCATTTTATATCTTTCCTTTCGATTGGTTAAATATATTAACATATATAGCATTTATTGTCAAATTTTATAATATGCTTTATCTTAAATACCAAAGTTTTTCCCCTTCTTTAAAAATTTCTTTTATGATTCCGCATCCCAAACATTCATTATCTTTATAAAATACGCAAGCTTGGCCAGGAGTAACAGATTTAATGCCATTTCCGTATATAACTTCTAAAGTATTATTATCTAATCTTTTAACAACAACATTATTTTCTTCTTGTCTATATCTAAATTTAGCTTTACAATTTGATATTTCTTCCTCATTAAATATATTAATATTTTCTACTATACAAGAAGTAGATACTAAATAATCATTATCTTCTCCAGTTGCAATATATAAAATATTTTTATTAATATCTTTACCTACTACATACATTCTTTCAGTAGTTCCACCTATATTTAAACCTCTTCGTTGACCAATAGTATAGTAATTTAAACCTTCGTGTTTTCCTATTATTTTACCATCAATTACATTTATAACGTCACCAGGAGTACTATTTATTTTATTTTTCATATATTCTTTAAAGTTAGTTGTAATAAAACATACATCAGTTGAATCTTTTTTAGTAGCATTACTTAAATTATATTTATTTGCTATATTTCTTACTTCTTCTTTTGTTAAACCTTCTAAAGGTAGTATTATTTTATTTAAGTGTTCTTTAGTCATATTCGCTAAAAAATATGTTTGATCTTTATTTACATCAGAACTTTTATATAGTTTACCATCAATTACTTTAGCATAATGACCTGTAGCAAAATAATCTGCATTAAAATTTATCATATTTTCATATAAAAAATTTAATTTAACATATCTATTACAAATAATACAAGGATTAGGAGTTAATCCATTATTATAGTCATTTATAAATCTATCAATAACTTTTTCTTTAAAAACATCTCTATAATCTAATATATGATGCTCTATATTAAGTTTTTTGCATACTTCTATAGCATCTGCCTCATCAAATTCATCTGTAAATTTTAAAGTAATGCCTATTACCTCATAGCCTTGTTCTTTTAATATAATAGCCGCAGCAGCAGAATCAACACCACCACTTATACCAATAACAACTTTCTTCATATTTCATCACAAACGCATTATATCATATTTAAAATAAAAAGTGAAATTAATTAATAAATTAATTAATGATAAAAGCTAACCAAGACAAGACTTTATTTATAAACAAGTATATTATTAAATCATTTAAGAATATTAAAAATATTTGTATTAAAATACATTTAATATTACTTATAATTACATTTTTTATTTCATTAATATTTTTATTCTTAAAATAGTGTAATAATAATTTAAATAGTTTTAAAATCTTTTTATAAAGTATTGCTAAGAGTACTAAAAATATTCCTTTAGTAAAAAAACTATACATAAACCCATATAAAATACCATTAAACTTATATATACTAGCAAAAGATATAATACAATATGAAATAGAAATTCCTTCATATATAATGTATACAGGAAATAAAAACAAACCAATAATTACTAAAGAAGTAGCAATTAAAACTATTATAGTAACAGAATGGGTTAATATAAAATTGATTTTATTATTTTTTAATAAAATAGTTATATTTTTAAGCTCATTTAAAACGTTTGAATTATCTAATTTAGAATATAAAATTAATCCAATTAAAAAGCCTAAAAATAACAAAATTAAAATAAATTTGATATACATTTTATTATTTTTAAGGCTTGTCCTTATATTAAACATTATATCACCGTTAAATTATATTGAAAAAATATTAAAAATATGATACATTTAATAAGTAAATAAAAGAAATGGTGATGAAAATGAAAAAAAGAACAAAGAAAATATTTGTATGGGGTATGTTATTAGCAATGATAGCTAGTGTTGCTGCAACAATAATATCTTATGCTATATATTCATAATAAATGTAGTTCTGAATTTTAAATAAGTAACTAAATTTTTTATTTTATTTTTTCTATTAAGGAGTGTAGGTTTCATTCAGAACTACACTTTTATTTTAATTAGAATAATCTAAAATATCAAGAAAAACCGTTCGACAAAAAACGACAATGTATTAATTGCCGTTTCTTTTTGCTTCTTTAATGAGCGCATCTAATAATTCACTATATAAAATACCTGTTGCTTCAAATAATTTTGGATACATACTTATTTCAGTAAATCCTGGTATAGTGTTTATTTCGTTTAAAATAATTTTATTATCTTTAGATACAAAAAAATCTATTCTGCTATAAATATGTAAATTTAAGATTTTAAATATTTTAACTGCTAGTTTTCTAATTTTATTCATTGTTTTAACGTCTATATTAGCCGGAATTAGAGTTAAACTGTCTTTATTAGTATATTTTGCTGTAAAACTATAAAAGTCTTCTGCTGATGCTATTTCGCCCACTAAAGAAGGTATTATTTCTCCATCTTTTTCAAGTATTGCACATTCTACTTCTTTTCCTTCAATCATTTCTTCAATCAATATTCTATTATCTACTTTTAAAGCAATATTTATAGCACTGTCTAAATCTTTTTTATTATTAACTTTTGTAATACCTATTGAAGAACCGCTATTAGCAGGCTTTATAAATATTGGATAACTTAATTTATTATTAATGATATTTATTAATTCTATATAACTTAAAGATCTGCCTTTAAATAT
This sequence comes from Bacillota bacterium, assembly GCA_015059425.1. GTDB lineage: Bacteria > Bacillota_I > Bacilli_A > RF39 > UBA660 > Caccenecus. The sequence continues at coordinate 77,781 of SVAM01000002.1, forward strand.
ATATTCATCATTATATTTGGTAAATGATATATAAGGAGATGTTTTAATGCCATTAGTTTCTAATATATCTTTGGTATATATTTTATCCATTGTTATAACACTACTAGCTGTATTATTACCTACATAAGGAATATTTAAAAAATCTAATATACTACTTATTATTCCATCTTCACCATTTTTACCATGAATCATTAAAAACATTAATTCAAACTGTTTTAAAAATTCAAATGGATTATATATCTTTTCTAAATTAGTTGGTAAAATTCCTATTTCTAATGGCTTAATATTATTTATATTTTCTTGCCATAAATAAAAATTATTTTCTTTATCTAAATATATTGGTGTTATATCATATTTCTTCTTGTCTAAATTTTTAATAATTGATGCAGCAGATATAACAGATACTTCATGTTCGTTAGATGAACTACCAAATAAAATAGCTATTTTCAAATTAATCCCCCCTTTTTATATATTGAAATTGCCATTTTTAAATATTAATTTACGTCCTATATTAGTTTCAGCTTCTATTTCTAAATCAGAAGTTCCTATCATAAAATCAGTATGAGCTAACGATAAATTTATACCTTTTTTTCTTAATTCTTCATCACTCATATTATTACCATTTGGTAAAACCAGTTTAAATCCTCTACCTAAAGCTAAATGACATGATGCATTTTCATCAAATAATGTATTATTATAAACTAAATTAGTGTTAGATATAGGTGAATTATGTTCTACTAGTGCTACTTCTCCTAAATAACAACAATTAGGATCTTCGTTTATTAAATTACCTAAATATTTTTCACCTACTAAAGCACCATAATTAATAATTTTACCCTCTTTAAATTCTAGCCAAAACTTATCTATTATGTTTCCACTATAAATTAATGGTTTGCTTGCATAAACAATTCCTTCTGTCAAACGATAATCCGGTGATGTAAATATTTCATATGAAGGCATATTTACAATTAGTTTAGTACCATTAACTGTAGTTTTATCTAAATTCATCCATTGGGCATCTTTTCTTTTACCTATAGTTAAATCTGTTCCTAAACTGTTTTTGTAATGTAGGCTAGTTATTTCTAAAGAATTTAATTTTTCTTTATATTCATTACTTCTTTTTATAAATTCTTCCCATGATTTAATTGGATCATCATGAGTTATCATGCACATTTCCATTATTTTTAAATATAACTTTTTATATGCATTTTCATCATTTGAAAATATTTGTTTTGCCCATCTTTCATTAGGCAAACACGCTATGGTCCAAGGGAATGTGTAGCTTGATACATTTTCACGATAATATGTCATTGTTGAAACAGCTAACTTATTTGCTTTATTAATCTTTTCTATTTCTATGTCACTCATTAAACCAGGAATACTAGACATAAAAAATAGTATTGCCGCGCCCTTTTTAGCATATTCGTTTCTAAGTGATTTATCAAGTAATGGGTTTAATTCTATATCTTCAAGTGGTGTATTTTTTAAATAATCATAATATTCATCTAAATCACTCTGATAAATAACTACATCTTTTACGCCCATTTCTATAGCTTTTTCTTTTGCGTTTAAAGCGATTGGCATGTGTTCTTTTAAATCTATACTTATTAATAAACCATTGCTTTTATCTAGATTTAAACATCTTTTTAATAATAATTCTATATATTTATCTTCTAATTCTCTCATCTTACTCTTTGATTCCATTCACTATTTCTATAAAATTCATTCCATGACTTGCTTTAACTAAAATATTATCTTTACCAGATTTAATACTATTTATGAAATTAATAGCTTCTTTATTACTGCCAAAATGATATGAATTAACAGTATTAAATCCATTATTGGTAGCTTCTTCATTAATATATTTAGCACTTTCACCAATAGTAATTAAAACATCAATGTTATTCTTAATTATTAAATTTCCAATATTTCTATGTATTTCTTCACTAAATTCTCCTAGTTCTAAAATATCACCTAGAACCGCTATTTTTCTTCCTTCAAATTTACTTAGTACTTCTAATGCATAATATATAGAATCATAACTAGCATTATATGTATCATTAATAATTGTATAATTGTTGTTTATTAATTCCATTCGATTAGGTTCTAAAGTTAAATTTTTAAGTTTATTTTTAATATTTTTATGATCTATATTAAATAAATCACCAATGGCAAAAGCCACTAATGAATTATATATAAAATGCTTTCCTATAACATTAACATCTACTAATTCATTATCTAAATTATAATGGCTACCTTTTTTATCATAACTAATATTTGTAGCTTGATAATGACTTATATTATCAATTCCATAAGTTATTATTTCATTATTAATATTATTATTTTTATACCAATCATTTAATAAATCTGTATCGTTATTAATTATTATAGGTCCTTTTAAACCTTCTAATATTTCTAGTTTAGCTTTTAATATATTTTCGCGACTACCTAAATTACCAATATGACTAGTTCCTATATTAGTAATAACTGCAACATCCGGTTTAGCAATATTAGTTAAAACACTTATTTCTCCTTTCTCACTCATACCCATTTCTAAAACAACTATTTCTTCATCAGTGAGCGAAAGTAGAGTTAAAGATAAACCGATATTGGTATTTAAATTACCTTCTGTCTTTAATACCCTATATTTAGTTGAAAGTACATCTGCAATAATATTTTTAGTACTAGTTTTACCAACACTTCCTGTAACAGCAATTATAGGTATATTTAAGTTTTCTCTTTTCTTTTTAGCAATTAAAGTTAAAAACTCTACTACATTATCTACCATTATTAAATTACGATCAGCGTATTTATTTTTTATATCATCAAATATTTCTATATTAGATACTATACAAGTTTTTGCGCCATTACTAAAAGCATCTTCAAAAAATACACTTCCGTCATATATTTCGCCTTTAATTCCAATATAAGTATCTCCATCTTTAATAGTTCTAGTATCTTTAGAAAAGTTATTTAAAACTTCTTCAGCATTTCCAAATACTAATTTAGCATTATTAATTCCTATAATATCTTTAATTTTCATAACATCAGTCCTTTATAAAATTATATCATAAACTTCTGATATAAACCCAATAAAACCGTATTTTTGTCAAAAATAGACAGAAATATATATTTATGATATAATTTTTGGGTGATCAAGATAATCTATATCTTGATATTATTGAATAATGTATTCCTGATATTTATTGTGTCTTTCTCATCGAATATTCCCATAAGCCCAATAACTATCTAAAAAACAACTAAATAAATAAGCAACAATTTGTACTCCTAACAGGTATACTTATAAAATTTTAAAATGATATTTACTAATAAAAAAGCCTCTTTTCAGAGGCGCACTTAAAAAGTGAAAAACCACATAGTGTGCACTAATTAAATGTGTTAATATTATATTCGTTACAGCAAAAATAATACTTCATATAAAGCAAAAACTAGCAATAGCTAGTTTTTGAATACACAACTTCCATATATGCATCACACATATATGCATTAATTAAATGTAATTTAATTATAGCGGTTTATTGAAATTTTGTCAAATATTTAATTTGATTTTTATAAAAATTTTTAAGTTTATTTAAACAAATAGTATTTAGAAATAATTTTGCATATTTCTTTATAATCCTTTTTAGTTAATATCGCCAATTTATTTTTAGAAAAATATGGTGCTAAAATCCTCTTATAACTATAATTCATCATATTCTCTATCTTAGCAGTCCCTTCAGAAAGGCACTCCAAATCATAATGGAAATAATAGTCATCATCCCTCTTTTTCGTAGTAAGTGGAATTATAGTCCATGTTTTCTTATCACCAGTTGCTCTCCATAATATAGCAGGTCTAAGTTTTCTAAGTTCACTACCAACATTAACTCCCATATTAACCCAATAAATACCATTTTGTTTTAAATTATTAATTTCAATATCTTTACAGTTTAAATTATATTTATCCCTACACCATTTAAGATAACTAATGCCATAAATATCACTTGTTATATTATTATCAAAAAATAAAATTAAAGATTCTTTACAAGAATTAATCAATTTATTAAAATCCTTATTAGATAATTTTAATGGTTTTCCTTTTTTATATATGCATCTATTCATTTTAGCCCTATTATAATCACTAATTTTATTTATATCAACATATTTATCTATAGATTTCAAATACAAACATCCACCAATTTCCTTAGAATATACAGGAATACCAACGTAATGATTAGCAGATATGTCGTATAATATCAAAACCCATTGTTTCTCACCAATCTCACAAGTCTCATATATTTGTTTATAATTAATTTTTAACATCTTACCATCCCCTCCAAAAACTTTACATTAATTATCGCGAAGCAAACAAATGTCTTTAAGTGTATAAATAAATAATACCATTAATTAAAGTTTTTTCATAGTAAGTTTACATACATATTACAGTGATTTTATTATAATTATCATAATAAATATTATCGGATATATTATATAAAAATTCGGTTGTAAGTTGTATTGTACTCATTTGTTAGATAAAATTCTTTCATTGAACAAATAACCACACCAAATTGGTGTAGTTATAATTTTAATTTAGTAAAAATAATCATTTTTTCTAAAATATCTCATTAAATATTTCATCATAGTTTTTAACTAAAATAATATTTATTTTTTCTTTAATATTTTCAGGTATTTCTTCTAAATCTAATTCATTTGTATATGGAATATATATTGTTTTTATGTCGTTATTATAAGCTCCAATAATTTTTTCTTTTATTCCACCAACTTTTAATATTTCGCCATTTAAAGAAATTTCTCCAGTAAATGCAATATCATTGCTTATATTTTTATTTAATATTAAACTTAAAATACTTGTTGTTATAGCAACACCGGCACTAGGGCCATCTTTCTTTAAAGCTCCTTCTAAAAAATGAATATGAATATCTTTTATATTAAAGAAGAAATCTTCAATACTAAATTTTTTAACATTAGCTTTTATATAACTTAATGCGACATTTGTTGATTCTTCCATAACTTTGCCAAGCATTCCAGTTATTTTAAAATTACTTTTACCTTCAAATACACATGACTCTATAGGCATTACTATTCCACCATTTGAAGTAACTCCTACCGCATTTACTCTACCTGTATATTCATGTTTTTTATTTTCTAACTTTATATATTTAGGTATTCCTAAGTATTCTTTTAATCTTACTTTACTAATCTTAGTACGATCATTAATTTTGCCTAATAAAACTAATTTTCTTATTACTTTTTCTAAAACTCTATTTAATTCACGTACACCAGCTTCGTTAGTATATGCTTCAATTAAATATTCTAGCATTTCATCGCTAATAGATATGATTTTACTTTCAATTTTATTATCATCAAGTATTCTTGGTATTAAATACTTTTTAGCAATATCTATCTTCTCATAATTAGTATAACTAGTTAAATTAATAATTTCTAATCTGTCTTTTAATGCTTCTGGAATAGTATCTAAAGTATTAGCGGTTAATATAAAGAATACTTTAGATAAATCAAATGGTTCTTCAATATAATTATCTATAAATTCATTATTTTGCTCTCTATCAAGTATATCTAATAATACACTAGTAGGATCATCTTTATAATTTGAAGTTATTTTATCAATTTCATCAATTAAGAATACTGGATTTATTGATCCACACTTTTTTAAACCTTGAATAATTTTACCCGGATTAGAACCCATATATGTTCTTCTGTGACCAATAAGTTCTGAAGAATCATTTAACCCTCCAACACTTATTTTATAAAACTTTCTATTTAGTGAATTAGCTATATTTTTAGCAATACTAGTTTTACCTACTCCCGGAGGTCCTACTAAACATATTATTGGACTTTTAATATCACTATTATTATTTTTTAAAGCAACATATTCTAATATTCTTTCTTTAATATCTTTTAAACCATAATGTTTACTATCTAATTTTGATTTAATGTTTTCGATATCATTATTTTCATCATCAATAAAGCCCCATGGTAAATTTAGGATCCAGTCTAAATAGTTTCTTATCATCGCATTTTCTGGAGATAATTCACTAGTATAATTAAGTTTTTTAATTTCATTATTTATTTTATTATATGTTGTTTTAGATAAGTTTAAACTATTTAATTTATCTAAATAATTATTTATATCAGTTGTTGTATCTTGGCCTAATTCACGCTCTAAAATACGTACTTTTTCTTTTAAGATATATTCTTTTTGAGATTCTTCTAAAGAGTTTTCTAACTCTTCATCAAGCTTTTCATCTAATTTTAACACTTCTATTTCTACTTTAATATCTTTAAGTAAATTTTTAGCACGATATAAAGCATTTATTTCTTCTAAATACTCTACTTTTTTATTAAATGATAAAGGCATAAAAGAACATATTGTATCAGTTAATCTATATAAGCTATCAATTGTTTTAATGTTGTTAATAATACTATTAGATACATGCTTGGAACTAGATACATAATCCATTATTAATTCATTTAATTTTCTAATTGTAGCTTTCTTTTCTACTTCATCAAGCTCAGGTAATTCTATTTTAGTTACTACTGCTTCTAGTATATCGTTATTATAATTATTATTATTAAATTCTAGTATTTTAACTCTATCAATACCTCTTAAAGTAACACGTACATTACCATTAGGTAATTCTATTCTACTTTTAATTTTAGCAATAACCCCTACTTCAGGTAGGTCATTTACTTCAGGTGTTTCTTCTATTTGATTCTTAGGAGTAATAACCAAAACATGTCTATTATACTCTTTAGAAGCTAAAGAAGTTATTTCTTTACTTATATTATTATTTAGTTCTATTTTTACTTCTTGATGGGGGAGTAAAATCAATCCTTTCAATAGCATTACTGGTAAATTTTGGTTCATTTCTTTGCCTCACTCCCATCCCTTAAATTTATTTTTTATTATAAAGAAAAAGTAGAGCTTTGTCTACCTTATTTAACACTTTTTTATACTTTTTAACTTTTATTTTATTAAACTAAAAGTAACAACATAAATTGTTACTTAAAATTTTATTTAATTACATATGGATCATTTATTGTTCCAGTACCTGTAATAATTAAATTATCAGTGTTTAGATTTATAACTGGGATAACACAGTATTGGTCATAGGTGCTTAAACCATAAGGTTCATAATTAAGTCCAAATACGTAAGCGGCGTTATGATAATAATATTCTGGTGACATTGTCCAAAACTCATCTCGACTTTCCAAATATCCGCCCTCCGGTACTTTATATGCGTGTAAACCTGAAAAATATAGTTCGTCTACTGTAACTAATCCTATTGGATATGTTAGTGATTGATTCCCTTTGCTTGAATTATAAACAGTATATAAATCTCTATTATCTGGACATTTAAATGTCGGTTTTCTTTCGTTTCCACTTTCGGGCGATAATCTTGCATATCCTCCGTAAACAGTATCGCCATAAGAATCTAAATAATATGTTCTATCGCCGCAAAAGCCTGAATCTTTTTCTATATAAGTATCATAATCAGTTTTTGTTATATCTATTATCGGTGTCATTGTTTGATTACCATTTATATCAATCATATTTCCTTCATCATCTGTTTTAACATTTGTCAAATTTTTACGATACCATTTTTCTAAAACTTTCAATATAGTAGATTTTTGACCAGTACCATGAGTAGAACCAACAGTATACATAAAACCTACATAAGCTTCATCATTATTATTTTCATTAAATTTACTTATGCCTATGGAGTGATCCTTCATACTTGGGTAGTATGGCTTTAGTGCTATATCATTTCCGTAATCATCTTTTGCTTTACTGTGATATATTAATCTTAATGACCCATTCCCGTTAATTCTTATAATTTGCCAATAGAAATTTGCAAATTCTACATAGTTATCTCCAACATATCCACGATAATAATAAGTTATACCATCTTCATCTTGATCTTTATATATTCCTGTTGCACCTAAATTTTTTGTTATTTTTTCCCAGGTTCCTCCTTCTTCTATAATATCAATACCCCCGGTGCAACCGTGTTCACCACATATAACTTCACCGCAAGATGATTTGATTTCGATAGTGTTTCCTAGCCAATCTTTTACGTCTATTCCATTATACATACATTTTGAATTTTCGGCATCCCAAGTAGCTACACCAGTTATTTCTTTATTATTGAATGTTGTGAAATATGAAGTTGTATAAACCCCTGTATAATCAATATAAGTATATTTTATTATTTCATCATTACATTTTTCTTCTCCCCACACGTAATCATCACTATTAGTTTCAATGATATTACCTTTATAATGACAATAATAACCTTCATCAGCTATTAGAACTGATTGTAAGAAATTTGGCTCATCATCATATACTTTAAGTGTTCCTAATACAGTTTCTACATTATGATATGGGTATTTTAATGTTTGGGATGGAGTGTCTACTACTTCTACTTTTACTGTTCCGTTTATCCCTTTTGTTGTATTATCAGTTGACATATCTTGGTTTTGGTTTTCATTTTTATTTTCATATTCTACTACTACATGGTAATATACTGGATCTCCATCTTCTGTTGCCATAATACTTTCTATTTTGTTTGGCGTTAGTTTTATAATTTCGTCTTCTGCTGTTTGTGAAGTTGGGATTGTTCCTTCATCATATATATCTGTTAAATCTATATCATCACTTGAAAGAGAACACTCTTCACTTAACCTCACTTGTGAAGATACTATCTCACTTATTTCTTTACAGTTTACTTTTATCTTTGCATCAGCATTTGTTGTTTTATATACTTTAAATTTTAAATCTGATGTTAAGCTATTTGTTCCTTTCCAAATTAAGTTATAACGTATTGAAAAATCATTAGGAGTATCTTCTCTGGTAGCATATACTGTAACTTTGCTAACACTTATATGGCCGGGTAATATATTTTCTTCTGCTTCGTGTGTTCCATCATCTAAATTTCCTATTACATGTATGGTTGCATTACCTACTTGTGCAGTTTGTTCTTCTATTTTTGAACCTTCTCCATTAGTTTTTGTTTTAGATGTATAATAAGCATATGAAACACCTAATGTTACAAATATAAGAAATGCAATTAACAGCAATAATATTTTATATTTTTTTTTCATTTTGTCACCTCTATATTTAAAGGTAACTTAAAATTGTTTTGCTTAGATACTATCTGAGTTTTTAACTTAAATAGCCCCCCAGTAGCATTTTTAGCAAACTGTTGGGAAGTTCTTAATATCTTTCTCATCTCTTAACTTCCTTCCTATGATATATAAAATATACCATATTTTATATATTTAGGCAATAAAAAAGAAAGCTTTTCAGCTCTAAGGAGTAAAATTTCTTCACAATCAAAAATTTGATAAAATAAAAAAGAGGTAGTTGATTTTTGTGAATAGAAAAGATAAAAGAGATTTAATGAAAGATAAGTCTTTGGTATGCTCTCTATATAATATTATAGATAAGTATTTACCAAGACTTTTTATTATGTTTGAAAATCTTAATGATGATAGACAAAAAGGTAAAGTTACTTATTCTATGAAATCTATCTGTGTCACTCGTCTTTTCGCATTACTTTGTGGTATTACTTCTATGAATTCTATGACTAATAAATTTAATAATGATAATACAATTAATACTCTTTCTAAAATCATTAATGAAGATTTATCTGATTTACCACACTATGATACTATTAATGATGTTTTTGATGATTTAAATATTAATGAACCAAGACGAATTCAAAAATACGTAGTTAATGCGCTTATCCGTTCTAAAATGTTTGATAAATTTAGATATAATGGTAAATTTCAAGTTCTTATTGATGGTACAGGTCTTATTACATTTAATTATAAACATTGTGAGCATTGTATTGTTAAATCTCACAAAGATGGAACTTTTACCTATGAACACAATGTTTTAGAAGCTAAAATTGTTTTTGATAAATTTGTTTTGAGTCTTGATTCTGAATTTATTGAAAATCCAGATTCTTCTGTTATAAACATGAAAAAGCAAGACTGTGAGATGAATGCATTTAAAAGAATGGCATTTAGAATTAAAAAGAACTTTCCTAAACTAAAATTTATTATTACTGCCGATGCTTTATATGCTTCAGGTCCATTTATTAAATTATGCCTTGATAACAAATGGGATTATATCTTTAGATTAAAATCAGATAAACTAAAAAAAAGTTAATCAAGATTTTGATGGTATTATTACTTTAGATTCTGGATCATCACTTAAAAATTATTTTGTTGTTAAAGATTATCCATATAAAATATACATTTAATATTGTTCGTTTTATTGAAACGGGTCCACCAAATAAAAAAGATAAAATATTTACTTATATTACTAATATCTTAATTAATGATAATAATATTGAAAAAATAATTACTATGGGAAGACTTAGATAGAAAATTGAAAATGAAGGTTTTAATAATCAAAAAAATATATATTTTTCAATCAACCATATGTGTTCTCTAAATTATAATGCAATGAAAGCTCATTACTTTTTCCAACAGTTTGCACATACAATACGTCAATTATTAGACTATGGTTCTAATGCAACAATTGGTTTTCAAGGCAAAATAAAAAAATAAGCTTTGCTATCCTAAACGAACTTATTTCTCAGACAATTAAACTAATTGAAAATAAATTGTTTCAACTTAGATTTAACAATTTAATTATATAATATATATTTATATTAATCTATATATAATTCTGTTTTTGGGGTGTTTTACAGAATATTTTTACAATGCATTATTTTCATAAATTTATATATTTCTTTGAGAAAAATTAATTTTAATTTATAATTTTTAACAAAATAAAGAGTGAAACTAAATTTCACTCTTTATTACTGAAAGTTTTTTTGCTTCCTAATTGTTATTCTTTACTGCTTCTAATGCTCCATGCATCATCATATCATATTTAACTATTTCATTTGAACCATAAGCTTTTAATAATTCTTCAACTGTAATACCATAGTTAGTAGCCATTTCTTCTGCTTTTTTATTTACTTCTTCTTCAGTAAAATCTATTTTTTCTGCATCAGCAATAGCTTCTAATAAATAACGATATTTAACACGTTTTGTAGCTTCAGGTTCCATTTGTTCATGTAATTTTTCATGAGTCATTCCTGTTATAGCTGCATAATCTTCTAATTTAATACCTTGCATTGATAATTGTTCTTCAAATTGATGTATCATTCTATGAACTTCTTCACTTATAATTTCTGGGTTAATTTCTACAGTCATATTTTCTGAAGCTTTTTCTAAACATTTTTCTAAATGTGCATCATCAATTTCAGCTTGTTTACGTTCAGTTATAACTTTTTTAACTTCTGCTATAAATTCTTCTTCAGTTTTAATATTTTCATATCCTAAATCTTGATAAAACTCTTCACTTAATTCAGGTACTATTCTTTCTTTAATTTCTCTAACTGTAACATTAAATTTAACATCTTTGCCTTTAAGATCTGCTACATAATCTTCTGGAAATTTAAGATTTAACTCTTTTGTTTCTCCAATACTCATTCCGATTACTCCATCTTCAAATCCTGGAATAAATGTATTTGAACCAATTACTAAAGGATAATTTTCACCAGTTCCACCATCTAAAGCTTTACCATCAACAAATCCTTCAAAATCTATTACTGCAGTATTTCCAATTTCAACTTTACCTTCAGTTTTTGGAGTAATTTCCGCTAATTGATTTTTAATTTTTTCTACTTCTTCATTAATTTCACCTTTAGATACTTTAACTGTTTCTTTTTTGATACCTAAATTTTTATATTCCCCTAATTTTACTTCAGGTTTACCAATTATAGTAAATTTAAAACTTACTTCGTTTTCATTAATACCTGTTATATCTAATTTAGGTTCAATTACAGGATTAACTTTAGCTTCATCTAAAGCTTTAGAATATGCTTCATCCATTACAAAATCTACTGCATCCATGTATAGACTTTCAATACCCATTTTTTTAATATAAATATTTTTTGGCGCAGTTCCTTTTCTAAAACCTTCAATTTTAACTTCTTTATTTTTCTTTTTATAAGCTTTATCTAAAGCGTTTTGCCAAGAAGCTCCTTCAATTTTAATTTCTATTTCTTTTACGTTTTTCAATTTTTCTCTTTCCTTTCAAATCTGCAACTATTATAACTCATATTTATTGTTTTTACAAGTATTTACCTTAAGTATATGTAATCATCCTTTTTTATATATTGACTTAAAAAATCAATCTTATCTAAAGAATTATCAAATATTAAATCACTCAAAAATAATGCAGTTTTTATATCTAATTTGCTATATTCCTCTAAAGTTTTATATTTTAGCCTTGCAAATAGTCCATCTATTAAATCTTCATCATATTTATTACTTGTTACATAAAGCATTAACTTTATAAAAAAATTAACATTGTTTTGAGCTATTATAGGGTCTAAAGTACCATTTGGGGTTCTTATTTCAATTGTATTATTCACTTCTTCTTCCGTATATAAATAATGGTAATTTTTAAAATTAACAGCTCTTTTTTTACCATAATCTAACTCATAAGTACTATCCATATTTTCAAAATATCTATCATTATGTAAATAGTTATTTCTATATAATCTTGCTATAGGTGGAGCAAATATATCTATATGTGGCCTTTTTAAAGCGGTTTTACCATAGCCAAATCTATATATAATATTTTCAAATATACACCATAACTTTATAAATCTTATAGCGTACTTTAAATCATCTTTAAATATATGAGCACCTACATGTATATGAAAAGCGGTTTTATTGGTTGCTTTCGCATCCATTAAATTTAAAATATCAAACAAATTATGTAAATTAATCCAATCATCTTGTATATCATGAAGTATATCTGTTGATACTTCTCCTCCTAAAATACCCTTTTCAGTTTCTATTGATACACTTGCATCTTTATGGGAATACCAATATTTAAAACAAGAATCTTTTCTAATTTCATTTTGAACATTATCTAGCAAAACATTTTGAAATTCTACTTCAACCCCAAAACTTACATTTTCTGGTAAACCTAAATTATATTTATAAATTAATTTATATTCTTCAAGCATCATAAAAAGAGTTTTTAAATCGCTTTTATTAAGTCTAGATAAATAACCATTATAACTAATATAATCCTTCATATAAAAATACACCCTTTTTCTTAGGTGTATATTATATATTATTTTGAATTAATTACAATAAAAAGTTTAACATATTAGTAAATTTATCTGAAAATATAAATATTAAAGCCATACTTCCAATTAAAAATGGGCCATATGGAACTTCTTTATCTTTTCCAAGCATAAGTGATGCTAAAGCATAAGGCATAGCAAGCAATGATGACATAATAATTGCTATAAAACCTAATTTCCATTCTAATATAATTCCAATTATTGCAGAAAGTTTGATGTCTCCGCCACCTAAAGCTTCTTTTTTAAATATTTTCGTTCCTAAAAAACCTATTATATACATAAATGAAAATAATATTAAACCACTTAATATACTTAAACCTACATTTTTTAAACCAAAATAATAGTATTTAAGAATTAATATTAAAACTCCTGAAACTATTAAAGGGCTATCTAATATAATCATATATTTAAAATCACTTATAAATACAATTAATACTAAACCTGCAATAACTATAGTTGAAAGAAATTCATAATTCATTCCATAATTATAATAACTAATTAATAATATTAAACTATTAATTACTCCAATAAAAAGGTTTAATATCCAGGAATTTTCTTCTTTTTCTTTTACTTCAGGTATTAATAAAGGAAGTTTCTCGCCAATATATGCATATCCTAAACCTAAAGCAAACCCAATTAAAAATAAATATATAATCATAAAACCCTCCTATTTAATTTGGCCATATAAACTAAACATTGGTACTACTACCGCTAATATTATTATACCTACAATCAATGCTAATATAACAATCATAATTGGTTCTAAAAAAGCTTTTAAATTAGTAACTCTACTTTTATGTAAATCATTATAATAAGTAGCTACTTTTTCCATCATTAAAGAAAGTTCACTTGTAGATTCTCCGGTTACTATCATATAATATGCTACATCTGGAATACACCATTTATTTTCAAAAGATTTAGATATTTTTTCACCTTTTGCTATATTGCTTATTGTTTCAATCATAATACTTTTATATACTTCATTATTTGTAACATTAGTTAATATTTCCATACTATTTGTAATAAAAACACTATTTTTTAATAAACTAGCAAAAGTTTTAGTAAATAAAGTGATTTCATGATAAATTATAATTTTACCAAAGAATGGTAATTTCATACCAATAGTTTGAATAAGTTTTCTGAATTCCTTAAAATTTCTGTATAAAAATAACATAGATAATAAAATAAGTAATAATATTAAAATAATATTTCCAATATTATGAGTTAAATAATTACTTATATTGATAATAGTTAAAGTAAAACCACTAACAGTTATACCTGCACTAGCATATACTTTAATAAATTCAGGTATTACAAATATCATTATAAAAGTTAATACTGAAATAGAAAATATTAAGAGAATAGTTGGATATATAATAGCACTAATCATTTCTTTACGATTTTTATCTATTTCTGTGTAATATAAAGCCATATCATCTAATGTTTTAATTAAATCTCCTGTTGCTTCAGCAGATTTAATCATATTAATTAGTAATTGTGGAAATACTTTACCCTGATTTTGTAAGGCAGTACTAAAACTTTCACCTAAAGTTAATTCATATGATATTGAACGATATAATTTAGATTTTTTCGCATCTTTAAGAGATTGTTTACTCATTATTTTAATAGTATCATTTAAAGTTAAACCAGCTTTTAAATAAGTAGATACTTGGGTTAACCAAAATATTAAATCTTTATTTCTTAATTCTGTTTCGTTATCCAAACCAATTTTTTTAAACAAATTAGAAATATTGTCTTTTCTTATTTCAATTACAGTTATACCTTCACTTGCTAAAAAATTATTTAATGTTATTTTACTAGTAGCACTCATTTTACCAGTAACTTTATTACCATTTAAATCATTGCCAGTATAAATATAATATTCTTTATTAACTTGTCTTGCTTTAATTTCTTCTTGCATTTCTTTTATTAATGAATTAGTATTTTTTTTATCATTAATTACTTTATTTTGATTTTTATCACTTAACACTTCAAAAATATTTACAAAAGCATCAAAAAATACAAATTTAACACCTATAAAAAAGTGTTTAATAAAGCTAGCAATAAAAAGAAATGGTGCTAAACATATATCTATAAAAGTAAATTTCTTTTTACTATTCATACTATCTACCCTATTCTTAATTTATTATAGCATAAATTTACTATATAGCAAAATATAAATTGCAAAATTTATTTAAGTATTTACAAATATCAAAAATTATAATACAATTAATTTAGCGAGACACTTATCATAAGTGCTTGCCACGTTGTGCATGCACCTCTACTTAGTAGATGGTGCTTTTTTTATACTAAAATCCCCCTGAATACATTATTCAAAGATAATTAAGAGAATAATTATCACTAAAAGAGCTATGATTAACAAATCACATTTCTTCATAATGACCACCTCCAAACAGAAAGTGGCAAACACCAGAGACTTATGTCTCGCATAAAACTTATAACATATAAACTTTTATAATGCAAATTGCATATTTTGTTAAATCTGCTAACTAAAGTGTTAAAATCTGCTTAGCCAATTTACGTATTTCTGCTTAGCTGATTTATTAGTATTTATATAAATAAAAATAACGTCAGGTTTTACACTTGTTTTACAATTAGTTCAATAATAAATTTTAATACATATAATATTATAGGTGATTATCTATGTTTGGAGCTCCAGTAAACAGCGGTTTAACTTTTACTAAAGTACTAGGTGGTATATCAAAAACTCTAAATATTGCAAATCAAGTAATTCCTTTGTATAGAGAAGCTAAACCAATGATTAATAATGCAAAAACTATATTGTCTGTTTTAAAAGATGTTAATAAACCAAAGCAAAAACAGATAACTAATATTAAAACTGAAAAAAAAGATACTTCTACTAAAACTAATACTATTACTACTAATAGCCCTAGTTTTTTTCTTTAAGTATCTTTTTAATTTCTTTTATATTTATATTATGTTTTAATCTTTTAATAAAATGTTTTTTAGGTATGTGATTTAATATTTCATATTCTTTTTTTAATAAGTAATTAAAATAATCTTTGTTATTGCTTTTACCATATTTTAAGGTAATATATTTTTCTTGTTGTTTAATTTTTTCAAATAACATTATAGGATAATACTTATTATTTTCTTTTACAATTACTTCATTTTGAACATAAAAGTTATATTTTAACATTTCTTTTCTTAATTCATAATGATTATTATTACTACTTATTATATATTTATTTATATTTTCTGGGGTATCTTTTACAATATTTAAAATAGTAGAAGTTCCCATCCCGGAAATAATAGCAGTATTAAAATCGTTATTACTAATATTTTTAAAACCATCAGATAAATATACGTCTATTTTAACATTATTATCTTTAATATTTTGGTTAGCTATTTCAATTACATTTTCACTTATATCTGAAGCATAAACTTTCTTGCATATTTTTTCTTTTTTTAAATATATAGCTAAGTAAGCATGATCACAACCTATATCAATGACAACATCATCTTTATTAACTAAATTAGCAATAGTTTTTAATTTTAAATTCAACATTATTCAGATAAGAAATCCTTTAATTTCTTAGCACGTGATGGATGACGTAATTTTCTTAAAGCTTTAGCTTCTATTTGACGTATACGTTCACGTGTAACATTAAATCTTTTGCCAACTTCTTCTAAAGTATGACAAGTACCATCAACAAGCCCAAAACGTAATTCTAATACTTCTTGTTCTCTTTGTTGTAAAGTCATTAATACACTTTTAATTTCCTCTTTTAATATCTCATTAGTAGCATATTCTTCAGGAGACATACTAGATTCATCTTTAATAAAATCTCCTAAATGTGAATCATCTTCTTCACCAATTGGTGTTTCTAATGATACTGGTTCTTGACTAATTTTAATAACTTCTCTTACTTTTTCAACACTAATACCCATTTTTTTAGCTAATTCTTCTTCGCTTGGCTCACGATTTAATTCTAATGTTAATTGTCTTTGAATACGAGACATTTTATTAATTGTTTCTACCATATGAACTGGTACACGAATAGTACGAGCTTGATCTGCTAAAGCACGAGTTATAGCTTGTCTAATCCACCATGTAGCATATGTAGAAAATTTATATCCTTTATCGCTATCAAATTTATCTACAGCTTTCATTAAACCAATATTACCCTCTTGAATTAAATCTAAGAAAAGTAACCCTCTACCAACATATCTTTTAGCTATACTTACAACTAAACGTAAGTTAGATTCTGCAAGCTTATTAATAGCTACTTCATCACCTTGAGCAACTCTTCCGCTTAATTCTAGTTCTTCTTCTGGGCTTAATAATGATATCCTACCAATTTCTTTTAAATACATACGAACTGGATCATTAATATTTATATCTTTAGTTAATTCGTTATCATCTAATATAATTGGTTCGTCTTCAATTACTTTAGGAACACCATCTTCGTCTGTAGCTTCTGTTTCATCTGTTACAACTTGAATATCATTTTCCATTAAAGTATTATAAATTTCATCTAATGAATCATTATCTACTTCTAAACCTTTTAAAGCATCCGCTAATTGTTCAAAAGTAATATATTTTTTTTCACTACCTAATACTAATAGTTCATTAATTCTGTCTTCTAATGACTTAATCTCTACTATTTCTTTTACTGTTTCGTTATTTTTCATTACCTACACATCCTTTTTTCAATTCAATTAATCTACTCGCTAATTCTAATTTTTTATTATTATCTAGTTCATTTGCTATTTGTTCTTTTAAATTCTTTATTTCATCTTTTAAGAGTATCTTTTTGGCTGCATCTATATACCCTATAAATATATCCATTGTTAATTCTTCAATATTTATATTTTTAATAATTTCCATAACATCATCATATATATACTCTTTAGTTTCTATATATGTAATAAATGATGAGATATCTATTTCTTGACGTATGCCATAATAGTAAATAATTTCATTTGCTATACTACGATATTTTTTATTATTAAAATATCCTAATTCTTTTTTAAACATTTCTACATATTTACCATCGTTAATCATAAAATATATAATATTTTGAGCAGCAATATCATACTTTGAAAAAGATTTTTTTTCAAGTACTTTTTCTTTTACCTCTTTTTTTTCTTTAGGCTTAGTAACATTATTCAACTCATTTTTAAGTAAATCAAGTGGAACATCATATTCATCACTCATTTTTTTAATAGTAATTTCTTTTGTAAGTTCATCATCAATATCTTTAATATTATTAATAATATCTTTAATATAACTTACTAAATCATTTGTTTTAGTTAAATCTTTATTTTTCTTTAAATATTTTAATTTATAATCCAAAAAACTTATTGGGTTACTTATATTATCTATTATGGCTTCTACACCATTTTTTATGATATATTCATCCGGATCTTTTTCGCCACTTAATCTAACCACTAAAGGATTAATTCCAGCAGCTTCTAAAATGTTGCCGTTTTGATATGTTGCTAAGGCTCCGGCATCATCATTATCAAGTAGTAATATTACTTTAGCTCTTAAACTTTTAATAATATTTACTTGATCATTAGTAAGGCTTGTCCCCATAAGTGCCACTACATTTTTAATACCACTAGCATACATTCTTATAGCATCCATATTACCTTCTACTATAATTACTTCTTTTTTTCTCTGAATTTCTTTTTTTGCGCGATGATAATTAAATAATATTTGTCCTTTTTTAAAAATAATTGATTCTTTAGAATTTATATATTTAGCTTGATCACTAGCCTCATAAATACGTCCTGTAAATCCAATAGGTTCGCCTTCTAAATTATGAATTGGAAATATAATTCTATTCATAAACGTATCATTTATAAACTCGCCATTTCTATTTATTAATCCTAAATTAAGGATTGTTTCTAAATTATATTTTTTATTAATTAATAAACTATTTAATGAATGTTTGTTGTCTAAAGCTAAACCTATGTCAAATTCTTTTATGGCTTCATCATTTAAATTTCTTTCATTTAAATAAGTTTTAGCTTTAGCTCCATATTCTGTATTTAAATTATTTTGATAAAATTTTAAAGCTAAATCCATTATTTCATATTCAACTTTATTATTTTTTATTTCTTTTTTAGTATTTACACTACCTTTAAAAACTAAACCGCATTTATCTGCAACAATTTTTACAGCTTCCATAAAACTTACTGATTCATAATCTTTAACAAAAGTAAAGACATTTCCAGCAGCTCCACATGAAAAACATTTATATATCTGTTTTTCTTCAGATACGCTCATACTAGGAGAGTGATCTTCGTGAAATGGACATACGCCAAAATAATTTTTCCCTTTTTGCGTTAAAGGAAGATAACTTGATATTACTTGTATGATATTAGCACTAGTTCTAATGTTTTCTATTTCTTGTTCATTAGTCATACCAAATCACCTCATTTTTTTCATTCTAAGTATATTTATTACCTTTTAAAGCCTTATTTCCTTTAAAAAAAGCAATTTTCTTTAAAAAAACTACTTTTTTCTCACTTTTTTACTATATTTTCTATATTTTTAAGCTTTCCATAGTATATAGTTTGAGTATTTTGGTTATTGTAAGTACAAGTTATTAAGGTAATCATATTATCAAATCCTTCCTTAATATATAAACTTCCTGTCTTATTTTGATATTCAATTTCTTGTATTTCATATTCATATTTAAAACTATTAAAATATAAATAAATGGTATCATTAGTTTTTAATTTATATAAATTTTTAAAATAAGCATTCTTCCCGTTACCGGAATGCGCTGCTAAAATAACATTACTTTTAGCTTTACCAGGAAATATGCTGTTTTTATGAACTAAAATATTACTATCTACATTATTATTAATGTTTTTTATTTCATAAATTTCTCTTTTTAAATTTATTTTAGGTATTTCAATTATGGCATAATAATCATTATTTAATAATTTATTATTAACTGCTACTTCATAATTATTTTGATTTATTTTAAATTTAACAAATGTATATAAAGATATAACAATAGATACTATAATTAAAAATACACCTATTTTAATCTTCATTACAAATAAATATACCAACCAAAAGAATAAAAATACTAAATATAAACCCAATTAAAAATTCATTAACACCGGTTTTAGGAACTTCTATTTTAGTTCTATCTATTAATGTTATAGTACTTTTTATATTATCTTTAACTTCTAAAGTTATTTCAGTACCAGTTAATTCTTTATTTTCTGATAGTAGTTCTTTTATAAAATATTTTCCAACATTTATATTATCAATTTCAAGTTTCCCATCATTATCAGTATATACTTCTTTAATTAATTCTTTATTTTTATCATATATTCCTATTTTAATATTAGCAAGATACTCACTAGTTAGATAATCTACTTTAAGTATTTTAACTGAACCTTTTTTCATTTCATTATAAATATTTACTTCTGAATCAATTTTATTAGAAACAATAACTTCATACTCATTTTTGTTTAATTGATAATTATCAAGGGTACTTAAAACTTTTACATAATAAGTTCCAGTATTTAAATTATTTATCATTACCAAACCATTTTCATCTGTATACAATTCATTTATTAAATTTTTATTACTATCATATAAACCAACTAAAATATCTTTTAAAGTGCTATTTGATTCTATATCTAAGGCATTAATAATTAAATTACCGGTTAAATGCTTCTTTTCAATATTTAATTCTATTTGCTCATCAACCTTTGTAACGCTAAAAAATAAATCAGTATTTAAAACTTCATAATTAGTGGATGATTTAATTTCAATAATTTTATAATTACCGTATGGAATATTATATATTTTAATTACACCATTTTTACTTTCAAAAATATCATTGTCTTTATAACTATAAAAATTATTGGTATAAGTATTTAAAATTTTTATAGCAACTTCATCTTTTATTATTTCATTAGTTTCTTTATCTTTAAAAGTTACTTTTAAATCACTCGTAATTACATCATTTTTAAACTCCAATTCACTTTCTTCCTTATCTTTATTAATATATAAACTTATAGTATTATTAGTATTTTTATATCCAGTAGGTGGTATAATTTGTTCTATTTTATATTTTCCATAGGGTATATTATTTAATTCTAAAACACCATTGTAAGTTTTAAATGTAATATCATTATTTATGGAGTAATAGCTATTAGTTAAAGTATCATATAGTTTAAAATATGAATCTTTTTTAATCAATTCTTTAGTATTTTTATCTATGTTAATTAATTTAAGATTACCTGTTATTTGATTGCTTTCAACAATAATACTTTCATATTCATTATATTTATCATCAATAGTTATTAGAGTATCATCTGCTAAATTATAACCTTTAGTCCCATCTTTATGAACTATTTTATATGTGCCATATACTAAATCAATATTAGTCTTACCATATTCATCAGTACTTATTGTACCAACTAATTTATTATTAGATGTATTATATATTTTAAATGTAGCGTTATTTTCATTTTTAATTTTACCATTAACATCTTTAATATATTTTTCAATATTAACTCTTTTAGTAGCTAGACTACTTACTACTTTTAATTCTAAATCAGCACTATTTATTTCAAAAGGTACTTTTTCTTTATTTATTTGATAACCATATGTACTAGAAATTTGTTTCAAATAATATTTTCCTGGAGGTATTTCATTTATAGTTGCACTATTATTAGTTCCGATAATCAAATGTTTATATAAAGTTCCATTCTCTTTATAAATGCCAAATTTATTGCCACTTAAAGAAAAATCAGTTTTAACTTCGCTTGCATTAACTATTTTTAAATTTGGATTTTTAACATTTACATAAGTATACCCAATAGGCATACTTATAAAACCTCTACAAATTAAAGAATTATCTTTATCATAAAATATTTTAGGAAGCTTGAGTGATTCCCCATCTTTCTTTTGAAATTTAATTAAGTAATTACCAGCAGTATCAAAAGATAACTTTAATTTATTATCAACAATTTCATAATTAATATTTTTATTACAAATTATTGGGTTATATAAATCTAAAACTTTGTTTTTGTCTTCTAATACCAATTCTTGATTTAGTTTTAAAACATAATCCGGGTTATTTGTATCATACGTTTTATTCAAAAAGGATGGCATAATATACATTTTTTCTACATCTTCTTTTATAGTTTTTATTTCATCTGTATATAAATTTATACTGTTATTATTTGCGTCAACAAAATATATTTCTTCATTTTCCTCTAATAAATATTCCCAAATTATAAACTGAGTTGCAATATACCACTTTATATCTGTTCTATCTTTAAATTTATAGCCATAAAACATAAGATATTTTAAATATATCCATTCTTCATTTGCTAAGTTAATATCAATTTTTTCTACATCTGTATAAATAGTATAAGATTTAGTATTAATATTATCATAAGGTTTTAAAGAATATGCTAGTTCATTTTCTTTTTCATATATTAATTTATACATATTAAAAATTTCATTATTACTAGCAGTTTTTATATTTATTCTTATATTAGGTATTTGTTCTTCAATTTTAATGTTACCAGTTAAGGCTTTAGTACTATTTAAACATATAAAAAATAATAGTATAAATAATATTAATTTTAAAAATCTTTTCATTTATTCCTTTCTAAGGCATAAGAAAACTCGTAAAGTATTCTTTAGAATAATAAACTTTACGAGTGAACGTATATAATATAACATATTAATTTAGTTAAGTAAATACATCTTTATTTAATTAAGCATTATAATAATCTTTATTAACAATTTTATTTATTAACGGAATGGATAAACTTGCCAATAATATTGCCATATATGAAGCTTCATAGGCATTAAATATACTAATAATACCAGTTAAAAATCCTATAATAATTCCATATATAATCATACCTTTTTGAGTGTTAGGTGTATAAACATCTGTTGCAATAAATACAAAACCAAAATATATAGTACCATTTAATATAGTATTTATAAATTGATAATCTTTAAATAGAAATAAATATATAAAACTTATTGTTATAAAAGTCAAAGATGAAATTATAGGAATTATTTTTTTATAAAATTTATTTAATGATAATATTATAAAACTTATAATAAGAAACAATAAACTAGTGGTTGCTATTCCACCTATTCCATAACCCATAAAAATATCAAACATTCCATAATCAAATTTATTTAATTTTTCAGCAATATTCATATAAGAATAAGAATTAATTAATAAAGATAATATTAATAATAATCTTGTAAATGCCATAATATTAAATCCAAATTTATTATATAAATATTTAGCAATAAATAAAGACACAAATAAAAGTATCGGATAAATAATCATATTAGTATTAATAGAAATAGTTAAAGATATTATTAAACAAGTTAAAATATTTTCTTTTTTAGGTTCTGTATATATTAATGATATTAATACACCAATAATAATACTTATTAGATAAAAATATATAGGAATAAAAATATTTTTAAAATTAATTAAATCATTTCTATATAATAATATTCCATTTTTATAAATTCCAAATAATATAAGTGGAATTAAAGCTATAAAATAAGTATTTATTAAATTATTTTTACTCTTTTTGTAATGCAAATATGGAATTTTATTCATTGCTATCACCTTTTAAATATTTATTAAAGTTTATGTTTGCTGGACAAATATATGAACATAAACCGCATTTTAAACATTTATCTATTATTTTCTTTTTATAATTCTTTTTATTTAATAGAAGTGGATTTATATTGACAGGACAAATACTTGAACAAGCACCACAATTAATACATTTATATTCCTTTTGAATTTCTCTATTTTTCATTATTAAAATACTATTTATATCTTCTGTAATAACAAAATTATTAATATTAATATTATTTCCTTGCATTAAACCATTTGCAATATAAATAACTTCATCTTTAGTTTCAATTAAATTAGATATTACTTCATTAGCTTCAGTACCAATCTTAACTTTAATAACACTAGGATTAATAATACCATCACCAGTTATAGTAATTAATTTATTAGTAACTAACCTATTTCTCTTAATTAAATTATATATATTGTAAAATTTACTAGCTTTTATAATTATAGTTTCGTTTTCTTCTAAGTTTAAATGTCTTAATAAAAATTGTTCTTTACCAATTAAATACAAATTAGGTTCTACTTCAATAGTAATATTTGGATACATACCTAAATTACTCATTAATTTATTAATATTCTCGCTATTAATAGTTTTAACTGCAATAATTATTTTATCTAATTTATATACTTTTGAAATCTTATCTAATAATTCTAAGAATCCTTCATAATATAAAAATAAATAAAAACTTTCTGATAATACATAAGGTTCATCATCTATACAATTTAATACTAAGTTTTTCTTATCTTTAAAATCTAATTTAAAATTAGATAATAAAATACTATCAAATGTTTCTTTTTTTATTTTGTTCAAACTACGCTTAGTAGATGCTTCTACAATAGTTTTTTCTTTATAATCATTAATAATTTCTATAGCATCATATATTCCATCAATTGTATTTACTTTTTTAATACTACTAACTTTACCAGATATAGTAGAATTTACTATATCATTTGGATATTCTATTATTGATGTGCCAATACTTACTCTTTCATTATTATGAATTAATATATTAGCGTTTTCTTTAATTGGAATATATATCTTTTCTGGTTTATCAAAATTTAAAACATTACTTGAAACTAAAATATTAGGATTAACTTCAATTTCTATTAACTTTTGCATAATACCACCTTTTAATAATTATACAATAAAAAAAGAACAAAAGATATTCTATTTATTAATTTTTTGCTCTTTTAAATTATTTAAATATTCTTTTAAATTAATGGCAACACTTTCTGGTAATATTTTAGTTAACTCTTCAATACTTGCATTACGTATTTTATTTACACTACCAAAAGTTTTTATAAGCTCTTTTTTACGTTTAGTACCAATACCTTCTATATTATCAAGAACACTTGAAATAGCCCCTTTACTTCTTATTGTTCTATGATAATTAATTGTATATCTATGTACTTCATCTTGCATCCTAGTTAAATAATGAAATAATGGAGAATTCTTATCTATTTCTAAAGTATTATATCCTAAACTATCAATTAAATCATTAGTTCTGTGTTTATCATTTTTTCTTAAACCACATACTCTAATATTTATATTTAAATCATTTAATATGTTTAAACAAGCATTTATTTGGTTTATGCCACCATCTACAATAATTAAATCAGGAAGTTCTGTTTTTTCTACTAATGCTCTATAATATCTACGATATATAACCTCTTCCATGGTATGATAATCATCGTTTTTATCTAAACTTATTTTATATTTTCTATATTCTTTTTTAGCAGGTTTTCCGTTTTTAAATACTACCATACAACTTACTGTAAATTCACCAAAAAGATTGGAATTATCAAATAAATCTACTCTATCTAACTTTTTTAAGCCTAAAAGTTCTTTTAATTCATTATTTGCCAGTTCAGTTTTTTCTTCATCTTTTTCTATTATTTCAAGTTCATTTTCTAAATTAATTTTAGCATTCATACAAGCCATATCAAGTAGATTCTTTTTCTTTCCCTTAATCGGCACTATAAAAGAAGTCTTAACTATTTCGCTTAATATATCTTTATTTATATCACTAGTACATAGTATTTCTTTAGGTACTTCATGTCTACTATAAAAGTTCATTATGTAATAATCAAGTTCATCATTATAATCACTTATAGTAGGTAATATATCAGTATGGCCCCCTACCATTCTACCATTACGTAAGAAAAGGATTTGAACGCTTAAATGACCTTTATCAAAATAATATCCAATTACATCTCTATTAACATAATCATGTAATTCCATCTTTTGTTTATCTAATATAATTGAAATGTAATTTAATTCTTTTTTTAATTCTAATGCCATTTCAAAGTTTAAATTATTGCTATACATTTTTATTTTTTCTAGTATTTTGTTTTTAAGTATTTCTCCATTACCACGAAGGAATGCTAGAATTTCCTGCTCCATTGCTTGTAATTTTTCTTGATTAACATTATGCTCACAATATCCTAAACATTCCCCAATATGATAATATAAACAAACTTTTTTGGGCATATGTTCACACTTTTTTAAAGGATATAATCTATTTATTAAAGATACTATTCTTCTAGCAGCATAAGCATTGGGATATGGCCCAAATAACATTTTTTTATCACTTTTTTTAATATTTAAATAACGTGATACTTGCAATCTTGGATAGGGTTTATTAATATATTCGATATAAGGATAACTTTTATCATCTTTAAGTAAAATATTATATTTAGGATCATAATGTTTAATTAAATTAAATTCTAGTAAAAATGCTTCTAATTCGGAATTAGCAACAATATATTCAAAATCAGCAATTTCACTAACCATTTTAGCAGTTTTACCAGTATGTGGTCTATTAAAGTAAGAATTGACTCTTTTATTTAAATCTTTAGCTTTACCTACATATATAATAACACCATCACTATTTTTCATTTGATAAGAGCCTGGTAAATGTGGTATTAATTTTAACTTCTCCTTAAACATAATTTCTCACCTATTTAATATTATACTACAAATTATTTATTTTTTAAGATATAATTAGTATGGTGTTTATTATGAAATTAATTAACGAAACTATAATTGAAATTAAAAAATCAAAATTTATAGGTTTATATTATGAAGTAAGTTCTTTAGAAGAAGTTAAAATAATACTTAATGATTTAAAAAAGGAACATAAAAAAGCTAAACATTTCCCTTATGCTTATAAAATTGATAATAATATAAAAAAAACTGATGATAAAGAACCATCAGGTACAGCCGGAATGCCTATTTTAAATATAATTGAAAAAAATAATTTAAATAATACTCTTATTGTTATAATAAGATACTTTGGTGGTATTAAACTTGGTGCTGGAGGACTTCTTAGAGCTTATTCAAATGCTGCTAAGGAAGCAGTTAGAATTATTTAGTCGCTGAAGTTTTTTCAGCTTCTTTTTTTACTATACTATAATTGCCAATTATAAATCCAGTTGCTATACATACTCCTAAAAATAACACTAATAAAATTGCAAGCTTTTCAGCAAATTTTCTATTCATATTTATCACCTACTATTAATAGTATAGCAAAAAATTATAAATTAACAATAAAATTATTTTATTTTTTATACAACAATGTCAAAATTTGTCGAACGCTTTTTCTTGATATTTTTATATTTTGTTTTTACAATATTAACTTGAGCGTTAGGGCTAATGTCTGCCTAATCATAACTACTTGTTTTACTATCTTTACTCCTTGGGGTTTTGGTTAGTATAAAGGAGTGTGATATGATGAAGGTTCAGTTAAGAGTAATCTTACCTAGAATATTAAAAAAGACGTTGGTCATTACAATCAACGTCAACTTTCGAAGAAAGTAGGCATTAGATTGCAGCCTAACGCTCTACCTATTTAATTTTAACATATTTAAACATATAATACAATTATTTTATAAACATGGAATCGCCAAAAGAGAAAAAACGATAATTATTTTTTATGGCTTCATTATAAGCATTTAATATCTTGTCTCTACTTGATAAAGCACTTACTAACATAAGTAGAGTTGATTTTGGTAAATGAAAGTTTGTAATTAAACCATTTATTGCTTTAAATTCAAACCCTGGATAAATAAATATATCTGTATTACCACTGCATTCTTTAAATTCATTATATTTATGAGCAATAGTCTCTAATACTCTTGTCGATGTAGTACCTACAGCATATATTTTTCTATTTTCGCTTTTAGCTTTATTTAATTCTTCAGCGGTATATTCACTCATTTGATAATATTCGCTATGCATGTGATGTTCTAATACATTTTCTACTTCAACTGGCCTAAATGTACCTAAGCCAACATGAAGTGTAACAAATAATACCTCTACACCTTTATCCTCTATATCTTTTAATAGTTCTTTAGTAAAATGCAAACCTGCGGTAGGTGCTGCTGCACTACCAATATTCTTAGCATATACCGTTTGATATCTATCTTTATCTTTTAATTTTTCATGAATATATGGCGGAAGTGGCATTTCTCCTAACTCATCTAATATTTCCATTAATATTCCATTATACAAAAGTTCAACACGTACTAAGCCTTCGTCAAGTTTTTCAATTACTTTTGCACTTAATTTATCACTAAATTTTATTGTTGTCCCTATTTTTAATCTCTTAGCAGGTCTTGACAAACATTCCCAAATATTATTTCCAAGGTCTTTAAGTAAAAGCAACTCAATTACAGCATTTGTATCTACTTTACTACCAATAAGTCTTGCAGGAATAACTTTTGTATCATTTAAAACTAGGACATCGCCAGCGTTTAATTCATCAATAATGTTATTAAAATGTTTATGTTCTATATCACCAGTTTCTTTATTTAAAAGCAATAATTTTGAATTATCTCTTTTAGGAATTGGAGTTTGAGCAATTAATTCTTCTGGTAAGTTATAATCAAAATCACTTAAATTCACTTTTTACACTTCCATTTCTAAGAAATATCTTACTTTATTTAAAATTTCAATGCTAATATCTTCAATAGTTCTAAGTGCATTGTCTTTAAGACATTTGATTTTTTGATATTCATAAATACTAGCAAGTTCAAGATAAGCAATTTCTGCCATGCGTAAAATATTTGTATTGGCTATTTCTCCTCTTTTTTCCTTTAATAAACAAACATGTTCATAAGGAAGATAAAGAAATATTACCATATCTGGTCTTGGTAAGTCCAGTAAAACAAACTCTAAATTATCAAGCCATTCATACATCATATTTCTTTTTTTTATATCTTTTATTTTACCGCCTTGAAAAGCCATATTAGATTCTACATATCTATTTAAAACTACTATATAATCATTTTCTAAGTATTTTTTAATAATATTTATATTGTATGCGCGGTCAGCAGCATAGTAAAGGCTAGAAATTTTAGGATCTACATTTTCTATTCCTTCCGTAAATTTTGATTCTCCGTTTTTGCCTAAGTAATCTTCACTAATTATTTTACCTGTTGGGCTAGCATAATTTGGAAAACCAAAACTTATAGCTTTCAAACCTAAAGCTTTTAAATTCTTCACCAAAATTTCTGTTTGTGTTTGTTTCCCAGAACAATCAGTTCCTTCTATTACTATTAATTTACCTTTACTCATTAAAACACCCCTTATTCGTAAATTGGAAATTTTTTAGTTAAGCCTAATACTTTTTTGTCTAATTCTTTTAATATTTCTTCATTATCTTTATTTTTTAATGCTTTAGCAATTATGTGACCTATTTCAATAAATTCTTCTTCTTTTAACCCTCTTGTAGTCATAGCAGGACTTCCAAGTCTTATGCCACTAGTTTTAAATGGAGATTCAGTTTCATTAGGAATTGTATTTTTATTAACTGTAATATGAATTCTATCTAAAACTGCCTCTGCTTCTTTTCCAGTAATACCAAGCAAAGATTTTACATCTACTAACATTAAATGATTATCTGTATCTCCAGATATAATTTTAAAACCTTCTTCTTTTAAAGAATTTGATAAAGCTTTAGCATTTTTTATTACTTGTAGACTATATTCCTTAAATTCTGGTTGTAACGCTTCATAAAAACACTGTGCTTTAGCCACTATAACATGCATTAAAGGTCCACCTTGAATGCCAGGAAAAATAGTTTTATTTATTTTAGTAATTATTTCTTCATTATTAGTTAAAATTACTCCACCACGTGGACCTCTTAAAGTTTTATGAGTAGTAGATGATACTACATCTGCATAATCTACTGGATTTTGATGAAGTCCAGCTGCTACTAAACCTGCAATATGAGCCATATCTACAAATAATAATGCTCCTACTTCATCAGCTATTTCTCTAAATTTTTTAAAATCAATACTTCTTGAATAAGCACTAGCACCAGCAACAATCATTTTTGGTTTTTCCTCTAATGCAATTCTTCTAATTTCATTATAATCTAACATTTCAGTTTCTGAATTTAAACTATAAGCTACAAATTTATAATCTAGTCCACTAAAATTAATGCTATGTCCATGAGTCAAATGCCCTCCATGAGATAAATTTAAACCTAGAACCACATTTCCGGGAGTTAAAAGTGCTCTATAAACTGCCATATTAGCACTTGACCCACTGTGAGGTTGAACATTGGCATATTTTGCGTTGAACAATTTTGTAACATATTCGATAGCTAAATCTTCTACAACATCTACATTTACGCAACCACCGTAATACCTTTTACCAGAATAACCTTCAGCGTATTTATTTGTAAATACACTCCCTTGTAACTCTAATATGCTTTTAGATACATAGTTTTCTGATGCAATAAGTTCAATATTGTCATTTTGTCTTTTTAGTTCATTATTTAAAGCTTCTTTTATTTTAATATCCATTATTCTTTCTCCTTTTTTAATCTTGCACTCTTTACTACATTTGAAAGTAACATAGCAATAGTCATAGGTCCAACTCCTCCTGGAACCGGCGTAATGTAAGAACATTTTTCTTTGATATTATCAAAATCAACATCACCATATAATTTACCATCTATTCTATTAATTCCTACATCAATTACTATAGCCCCTTCTTTAATATAATCTTCTTTTATAAATCTATCTTTCCCAATTGCCACTACCAGTATATCAGCTTTAGAAGTAATTTCGTTCAAATTTTTAGTTTTTGAATGTGTTATAGTAACTGTAGCATTTTTATTAAGAAGCGCCAAAGCTAAAGGCTTACCTACTATTTTACTACGTCCAACTATTACTACATTTTTGCCTTCAATATCAACATTCTCATGTTCTAACATTTTTATAATCCCAGCAGGTGTTGCAGATAAAAATAAAGGTTCTGAAGAGATAAGTCTTCCCAAACTATTAATTCCAAAACCATCAACATCTTTTGTATAAGATACTGAATTTAAAATTTTATCTTCATTAAATTTATTTGGTAGTGGGCATTGTACAATTATCCCATCAATTTTATTATCTAAATTTAAAAGTTCTATTTTTTTAATAATTTCTTCTTCAGCATTTGATTCATTAAATTTAATTAAACTACCATTTATACCAATTTCATCACAAGCTTTTAATTTATTTCTAACATAAATCTCACTCGCTGGATCATTACCAACCATAACTATTGCTAAACCTGGATGTAAATTATTATTTACAATTCCTAATTTTAATTCTTCTTTTATTTCATTTGCTATTTTTTTACCATCTATTATTTTCATTATTTTCTTCCTTTCATATTTTTATAAATTTAAAAAATAATTAAAATAAATATCTCTCTATTCTTAATAATAATATTAACATATTACTCACTCCTTAAAATAATGCACCTTGTTTATTAATTTTTAAGTGCTCATATGCTTTATCAGTTGCAACTCTACCTCTTTGTGTTCTTTTAACAAATCCTTCTTGCAATAAGAATGGTTCTACAACATCTTCAATAGTAGTAACTTCTTCACCTATTGCAGTAGATATTGTTTCAACTCCAACAGGGCCACCATTAAATTTATTAATTAAAGCATCTAAATACTCAATATCTATTTGATCTAAGCCATATTCATCAACTTTTAATCTTTCTAAACTATTCATGGTAATATCATAATTTATGATACCAGTTCCTTTAACTAAAGCAAAATCTCTAACACGTTTAAATAAACGATTTGCAACTCTAGGAGTTTTACGGCATCTTTTTGCAATTTCTAAAGCTGCATCATCTTCAATATTCATACTTAAAACTCTACCAGTTCTTTTTACAATTTGTTGTAATTCCTCATCTTTATAATAATTTAATTTAGAAATAATGCCAAATCTATCACGAAGTGGACTAGATAAATCTCCAGCTCTAGTTGTAGCACCAACTAAAGTAAAAGGTGGTAAATCAATTTTTATACTTCTACTTTTTCCATCAGCACCAATAATAATATCTAATTCAAAATCTTCCATCGCCGGATATAATATTTCTTCAACAAATTTAGGCATACGATGTATCTCATCTATAAATAACACATCTCCAGGCTCTAAATTAGATAAAACCGCTGCTAAGTCTCCACTTTTTTCTAAAGAAGGCCCACTAGCAGTTTTTAAATTACTTCCAAGTTCATTAGCAATAATATGTGCAAGCGTTGTTTTTCCAAGTCCAGGAGGTCCATATAATAATACATGATCAAGTGATTCAGCACGCATTTTAGCAGCTTCAATGAATACTCTTAAATTTTCTTTTATTTCCTCTTGACCAATATATTCATCTAAAGACTCCGGTCTTAAATTCTGATCAAAAACGTCATTATCTAATTCTTCAGCAGAAATAATTCTCTCATCCATATTAACCCTCCTTACCATCTATATATTTAATAATATCAAACCAATTAATAAATGTTTTATGTTTGCTATTTTTATCACGAGTAATTCTTATACAATCAATTCCATATTTAGAAACATCATCTAATACTCTTTCTTTATCATCAATAAATATATCCACACCTAAATTATTGGCATCTAATCCCTTTTTTTCTCTATCAAATAATATTTTATCATATTTTAACCTATTAGTCTTTAAATATTCTTTTGTTATATCATATATATTATCTGAATATTTAAGATTTCTTGCTGTAATAATTATTATAGTATACTCTTTATTATGTAAATATTCGAAAGCTTCTTTAACACCTTCTTTTAATGGAGCTTCACTCATTATATTTTCAATATATAATTTAGCAAACTCATCATAATCTTCTAAAGATAAATTATGATAATCTAATACTTTATTATTATATTTTGTCAAATATTTTGCTGCAGACAAACTAGTATCAGAGATAGTATCATCTATATCAATTCCTACAACCATAACTCACCTACTTAAGCATTAATTTTAATGCTTCTTTAACTTGATTTTCTATATCTAATGAATTATCTATTTTAGGTAATATTTTCTTTATTTCATTATTTTTATATCCTAAACTTTCAAGAACATTTACAAGTTCATCAAATGAACCAGCTACTGCTACTTCTTCCTTACGTGCAAGTTTACCTTTTAAATCAAGAATTATTTGTCTAGCTAATTTCTCCCCGATTTTAGGAAACTTAGTTAAATATAAAACATTTTCTCTATCTATAGCATCCATAATACCTGCAATACTGCCTGTAGCAAGCATAGGCATTGCCATTTTTGGGCCAAGCCCTTTAACATTTATTAGTTTTAAAAACAAATTTCTTTCTTCAATAGTTTTAAATCCATATAAACTATATTCATCTTCTCTTATTTGATTATATACATATACACAAGCTTCTTTATTTAGTTCAAAACTAAAAGGATTAGCAACAAATATTGTATATCCGATGCCATTATTATCTACTACTATATAGTTGCTTTCTTGCATTACTACTTTCCCATATATATAATTATACATTACTATCACCTATAAATATAATAGCATACAATTGTTTAAATGTATATAGTTATAACATTAAAATATATTAAATTTAATATATAAAAAATATAGAGATTAAAAATAAATACATCCCTATATAATCAAAAACATTTATGGTGTTCCAAACAGGATTCGAACCTGTGATTTCTAGCGTCGGAGGCTAGCGTTCTATCCAGCTGAACTATTGGAACACACATAATTATTTTAACATCAATTACATTTAATTAAAAGAAAAAAGTTTGCTTATGCAAACCTTATAATATCAAATACAGTTATATATATCATTAACGCTATAAGTAGGAAGAAGAAAATATTATGACACATATTTTCGAATTTAGCATTAATAGGACTTCCTTTTATTTTTTCAATTATTAAAAATAATATTCTACCACCATCAAATGCAGGTATAGGAAGTATATTTATTAAGCCAACATTAATACTTAAGAAAGCAACTAAGTAAATTATCTGATTTAATCCAACTTTCATTGATTCTCCAACAACATGATATATTCCAACGGGGCCAGATAAACTACTTAAAGAAATTTTACCAGTAAATAAATTAACTACTGTTATCCACATTGTGCTTATTAGGCTTCCAAATTTAGCAAATGCATATTTAATACTTGCAAGTAATCCCTTTTCTTCTGTTTGGGCTATAGAAAAGCCAAATAATCTTTGTTCTTCGCCATCATCATTTTTTTCAACTTTAGGACTTACTTTTAATACATCTTTTGTCCCATCCTCATGTTTAACTTCAAAATCATAAACATTATCTTTATCTTCCATTACTAAATAAATTTGAGCAACATCCCAAGTAGAAACACGATGTCCATTTATTTTAGTAATAGTATCCCCTGCTAAAAGACCAGCTTCTTTAGCAGGATAATTATCTAGCACTTTACCAATTTTTGGAGCCATACTTTGAGCTCCCCAAATTAGTGACATAACAAATAATATAACTATTGCTAAGATAAAATTATTTATAACACCTGCAGCTAAAATAACAACTCTTTGCCACCAACTTTTATTACACATAAATTTTTCTTTTGGAATTTTTTTTGTATCATCATCTTCATATACTTCACCAGCCATAGCAACAAATCCACCTACTGGAAAAGCCCTAATATTATAATCTATACCATCTTTACCTTTATGAGATTTTATTAAAGGACCCATACCAATTGAAAATTCATATATATGAACTCCTGCTTTTTTAGCTGTTATAAAATGTCCAAATTCATGTACTAAAATAATTATACCTAATATTAAAACTAATAAAATTAATGTTAAAAACCACATAATATATCCTCCTTAAAATAAACTATAAAATATTAAATAACCTAACATAATAGCAATTGTACTATCAAGTCTATCTAATATACCACCATGTCCTGGTATTAAATTACTAAAATCTTTTATATTATTTTCTCTTTTTATTTTACTAAATATTAAATCACCTATTTGACCTATAATCGATAATAAAACTATACCAATAATTACTTTTAAATTAATGGTATTAATTAAATAATGATAAAATACGCTAGCACCTATAGTTGCTACTATTGTTCCCATTACGCTACCTTCAATTGACTTTTTAGGGCTTACATGAGGTATTAATTTATGTTTGCCAAAAGCCATACCAAATATATATGCAAAAGTATCAGTTAAAATAAATATTAATAGCAAAAAACATAATCTATATAAACCAAATTCTCTTACTAATATTAAAGTATTAAAAGCCGTTCCAAGTAAAACAATTGAACCGATTAATACTAAAGCATCAGTTGCAGTATATTCATTCTTTTTATAACCTAAACTTAAGCCTAATAATGATAATAACAGCATTGCTATACCTTTATAAGTTACACCAAACATAATTGAATATCCATCAAATTCAGATAATACAATTAAAAGCAACGTTATAAAGCTTATAAATTGAACTAATTTAGGTATTTCTTTGTGACTTTTCTTTAAATCTAACATTTCCTTTAACGCAAGTAAACTTACTATACCAACGCCTAATCTAAATATATCTCCACCTAAGTATATAACGGGCACTACTATAATAAGCATTACTATTGCACTTATTAATCTTTTTTTCATATCTTCCTACTTTCTAATAAAAAGTATACTATTTAATAATATATTAGTCAAATAGTATTCCAATTTAATTATAAATATTTATTAAAAGAAAAAGAAGAAACCGAGTCTTCTTTTACAATGTTTTGACATTTAAAATATTCTAATTTTTATTTTAGATACATTCAAAGAAAAAAGAGCCTAAGCTCTTAAAATGAATCAATATTGATTTTTACCTTCTTGATATTGTTTTGATAAGCATAAGCTTGAATAACAGTTCTTAGAGCTTTAGCATTTTTACCTTGCTTACCAATAACTGCTCCCATATCCTCATTAGATACTAAAACTTCAACAATAGTAACTTCTTCATCGCCTTCAAAATTACTTACTTTAACCATATCAGGATTCTTAACAATATTACTTATTAAATAATTTGTAAATTCTGTTATATTCATAATTACTTACTTTCTTTTTTAGATTCTGCATATTTTGCCATGATTCCTTCTTTAGAAAGAATTGAACGAACTGTATCAGTTGGTTGTGCTCCATTATTTAACCATTTTAAAGCTAACTCTTCATTAACGTTAATTTCAGCTGGTTTTTTAACTGGATTATAAGTTCCTACTGTTTCAATAAAACGTCCATCTCTTGGGCTTCTAGAATCAGCGGCTACAATACGATAAAATGGTTTTTGTTTAGAACCCATTCTTTTAAGTCTTAATTTAACTGCCATTATATGTGCCTCCTTTGTTACTACTAATAATACTATATTTAATTATATCTGTCAACTATTTTTGGTTGACACTAGTTTAAATAATCATCATTTAAAGAATTAATTTCGTTATCTACTTCTTCATCATCTAAATCCTCTAAAACTTCATAATCATCTGGATCATCTTCAACTGATACTTTAATCATTGTATTACCTACAATTTCTACACCTAATTCTTTTTCAATAGATAAGTTTACATCACCGTTATTAATTTTAACATCAGTAACTGTAGGTTGATTTAAACTACGTACAATAATTTCTGATGCATCATTTAATCTAGCTCCATCTTTTAATCTTATGTTCATTTTATCCTCATAATTAAACCTTTTAGTAGATACAGCTGTTTTAGTATCATTGTTATAAGAATACCAAACATTAACATCAAATGCCCCATTAATACTCACAACTCCATTTTGATTTCTACCTTCAAAATTATGATTTATTACCCAACATCCTAAAATTGTATCTGGAGTTTCTTCAGGGCGAACAACAAATTTAGAAACACTATTTTTTTTGGCTTTACCAACAACCGCCTTTGTAACTATCTCTTTATAACTTGCCACTTTTATTCCTCCTCTATTTTAATTTATGCTAAGCCATGACAAAAGTACACTTTTTTTAAAAATTTCGTGGTATAATTAAGTAGGTGATAAAAATGGATTGTATATTTTGTAAAATAGCAAATGGTGAAATACCGAGCAAGAAAATTTATGAAGATGATTTAGTGATGGTAATAATGGATATTAGCCCTATTGTAGATGGCCATATGTTAATTATACCAAAGAAACATTATACAGATTATATAGAACTTGATAGTGAAATAACTACACATATATTTGGTATTGCAAAAAAAATGGGTAATTTAATTATCGAAAAACTAGATAAAAAATCAGTTACGTTATTAGTTAATTATGGCGATGATCAACAAGTTAAACATTATCATTTACACTTACTTCCAGAGCTTGGTACAACAGATGTTTCTAGAGCTAAATATGCTATAGAAGATAACTATAATAAATTAATAAGTTAATTTATGTAAAACGTTGCAAATGCAACTTTTTTTATTTATTTAAATATGTTATAATCTCATAGGTAAAACAAGGAAGGATGTAAAATATGAATAATTATTGGAGAAATTTTAACACTGGTAATTGGTGTCAAAATATTAATGTAGAAGAATTTATTAGATTAAACTATAAAAAATATTTAGGAGATGAAAGTTTTTTAAGTTCTACTACAGACAAAACTAATAAAGTATGGGATAAATGTCAAACTTTATTACAAGAAGAATTAAAAAAAGGAGTTTTAGACATTGAAGTAAATAAAATGTCTGGAATAAATGCTTTTGAAGCTGGATATATTGATAAAGATAATGAAGTTATAGTAGGTTTACAAACTGATGAACCATTAAAAAGAATTGTTAACCCTTATGGCGGTATAAGAATGGTTTATAGTGAGCTTGAAGCATATGGTTATGAAATGAACCCCATTATTGATAAATATCTTAAAGAGTTTAGAAAAACTCATAATGATGGTGTATTTGATGCTTATACTCCTGAAATAAGAAAAGCACGTTCTGTAGGTTTATTAACAGGTTTACCTGATGCTTATGGACGTGGAAGAATAATTGGTGATTATAGACGTATTGCTTTATATGGTATCGATTTCTTAATTGAACAAAAAGAAAATGATTTTAATAATAATTATAAAAATATTAATGAAGAAACAATTCGTGTAAGAGAAGAAATTTCTATGCAAATTAAAGCCTTAAAAGAAATTAAAGAAATGGCTTTAAAATATGGATATGATATTTCTAAACCAGCAGAAAATGGTATTGAAGCAGTACAATGGACTTATTTCGGTTATTTAGCTGGAGTTAAAGAAAATAATGGTGCTGCTATGAGTATGGGCAGAATTGATGGCTTCTTTGATATATATTTTGAACGTGATTTAGAAGAAGGAAGAATAACAGAAGAAGAAATTCAAGAAGCTATTGATCAATTTGTTATTAAATTAAGATTAGTAAGACACTTAAGAACTCCTGAATATGATGAATTGTTTACAGGGGATCCAACTTGGGTAACTTGTGTTATAGGTGGTATGTTAAATGATAATGAAACATTAGTTACAAAAACTTCTTATCGTTTAATTCATACACTTAGAAACTTAGATCCGGCACCAGAGCCTAACATGACAATTTTATGGAGCGAAAACTTGCCAGAAACATTCAAAAAATATAGCGCTAAAATGAGTATTGAAACAGATTCAATTCAATATGAAAATGATGATTTAATGAGACCTATTTATGGTAATGATTATGCTATAGCTTGTTGTGTATCAGCGATGAGACTTGGTAAAGATATGCAATTCTTTGGAGCTAGATGTAATTTAGCAAAATCCCTATTATATGCTATCAACGGTGGTGTTGATGAAGTAAAAAAATCAAAAGTTTTAGAAAACATTGAAACTATTGATGATGAAATACTTGAGTATGATAAAGTACTAAATAATTATTTCAAAGTATTAGAAAATGTTGCTAAGATTTATAGTGATGCTATGAACATAATCCATTTTATGCATGATAAATACGCTTATGAAGCTGCATTAATGGCTTTACACGATTCAGTAGTGCATCGTTATATGGCTTATGGTGTTGCAGGCCTATCAGTAGTAGCAGATTCCTTATCAGCAATAAAATATGCTAAAGTAAAACCAATACGTGAAGATGGGATTACAACTGACTTTGTTATTGAGGGAGATTTCCCTAAATATGGTAATGATGATGATAGAGTTGATGAAATTGCTAAATTAATTTTAAATAAATTCCACGATGAGTTAGAAAAAAATTGGACATATAGAAATGCTGAAGTAACAATGT
Source organism: Bacillota bacterium (assembly GCA_015059425.1). Classification (GTDB taxonomy): domain Bacteria; phylum Bacillota_I; class Bacilli_A; order RF39; family UBA660; genus Caccenecus. The sequence goes on from SVAM01000002.1 coordinate 117,248, forward strand.
CAGTACTTACTATTACATCAAATGTAGTATACGGTTCTAAAACTGGTGCTACTCCAGATGGCAGAAAAGCTGGTGTTGCATTTGCTCCTGGAGCTAATCCAATGCATGAAAGAGATATGAATGGCGCTGTTGCTTCATTAAACAGTGTTGCAAAATTAGAATATGAAAACTGTTGTAAAGATGGTATTTCAAATACATTTACTATTATTCCTGATGCCTTAGGAAAAGATAAAGATGAACAAATTAAAAATTTAGTAACATTATTAAATGGTTACTTTAAACAAAAAGCTCATCACTTAAATGTAAATGTTTTAAATCGCGAAACATTGGTTGATGCAATGGAACATCCTGAAAAATATCCTCTTCTTACAATAAGAGTTTCAGGATATGCTGTTAGATTTAATAGATTAACTAAAAAACAACAATTAGAAGTTATATCAAGAACTTTCCATGAAAGTCTATAATATGTTTGGTAGTATTAGTAAAATAGAAAGTATGGGGCTTAAAGATGGCCCAGGTATTAGAACAGTTATATTTTTAAATGGTTGTAAATTAAGATGTAAGTATTGTCATAATCCGGAAACGTGGCTAAAACAAGAAAATAATATAAGTGTAAATGAACTTGTTGAAAAGATACTTAGATATAAAAATTATTATGGAGAAGATGGAGGTGTTACTCTTTCTGGAGGTGAACCTCTTCTCCAAATAGATTTTATTATAGAATTATGTAAAAAATTGAAAGAAAATAATATTAATATAGCTCTGGATACTAGTGGTACTGGTATTGGTAAATATGATGAAATATTAAAATACATAGATTTAGTATTATTTGATATTAAGGATACTACACCTGAAGGTTTTAAAGATTTAACAGGAACATCTATTGAAGAATCACAAAAGTTTATTACTATATTAAATGAAACTAAGATACCTGTTTGGATCAGACAAGTAATTATTCCTGGGTATAACGATAATTATGAGTATATGCACAAATTAAATGATTATATAAAAGAAATTAGAAACGTTGAAAAAATTGAGTTATTACCATATCACAATATGGCAATATCTAAGTATAACGATTTAAATATTGATTATCCTTTATTAGATACCTCTAATATGGATAAACTTAAATGTAATGAATTAGAAAGTTATATAAATAGTATACGAAAATAACTTTCTTTTTTATGCAATAAAAAAATAGAGTAATCTCTATTTCATTTCATTCATCTTATGATTTACCGTATCCATAGCATTATTCATTGTTTTAGCTACTTTTTTCTTTGTTTTATTATTACTTAAAGCATATGCCATTAATCCAGCTCCTAAAGCCATGGCAGATAAGCTTCCTACCATCATTTTTTTCATTATTCCACCTCATTTATATTATGAGTTATTTTTTAGAAATTTATGCATTAATTTTCCCTTTAAAGAAGTTTTTCTAGTACTAGCATAATCATTTTTGACAGCCATCATAAAAAATTGTTCCTCTCCAATTATTACCAAACTTTTTTTAGCTCTGGATACTCCAGTATAAATAAGTTTATTATAAAGCATTTTATAATATCCTCTAGAAATAGGAAGAATTACATGCGAGAATTCACTTCCTTGACTTTTATGAATAGTTATAGCATAGGCATGTTTGACTTGAAACATATCGTCTCTACTATATTCAACTTTATTACCTTCAAAATCTATTATAATAGTATCTTTACTCTTAGTTGTTTTTTTATTAATACTTCTAATATAACCTATATCACCATTAAACACATTGCAATCTGGGTTATTTTGAAGTTGTAAGACTTTATCATTTTCTCTAAAAGTAACTTCACCTATTCTAATTTCTTCTTTTGTTTCACTATATGGATTAAATAATTCTTGTAAAGATATGTTTAAATTATCTATACCATTTTCACCTTTATACATCGGAGCAAGTATTTGAATATCATTTTCATTCAAGCCTTTTTCCTTACTCATAATACATATTTTTTTAATCATATCTTTGATAATTTTACTATCGCAACTTAAAAAATTATAATCATCTTTTTGAATTGTGAAATCCTCAGATAAATCTTTATTTTTAATTTCTAAAGCTAAATACGGGATATAAGAGTTATCACTTTGACGATAAATCTTTTCTAAAGGGCAAAATGTAAATAAATCACTTTCTATTAAATCATTAAGAATTAAGCCTGGACCAACTGATGGAAGTTGAAATACATCTCCAACCATTATTAACTGAACGTTATTTCTTATACCTTTTAATAGCGCATTAAATAAATTAACATCTATCATACTCATTTCATCAACTATAATTAAATTCTCTTTATTTTTATGGTATTCATTAACTCCAAAATTATTTGTATCTTTATTCCATTTTAAGTATCTATGAATAGTCATTGCGGGTAGTGATGTAGCCATGCTCATTTTTTTACTCGCTCTACCAGTAGGTGCCAAAAGAGCAATATTACTTAATACTTCCATTGGCGATAAATTGTGCATTTTTATATAAAGTCTAACTATAGCATTTATTATTGTAGTTTTACCAGTCCCTGGACCTCCTGATATGATAGTTACTTTATTTTCTAAAGCATTTCTGATCGCACTTTTTTGATCTTCGTTATAGCACACACCAAATTCTTCTTCAATTTTCTCAAGTTCTTCATCAAAATCATAAATTCGAGTTGTATTATTTACATTTAAATCGTATAAATTTTCAGCGATATCTTCTTCAGCTTCATAATATTCTGTTAAATAAAATATATTGTTATCTTTTACTACTCTATTTTCTTCTTCAAGTGCATAAATAGTTTCTTCAAAAACTATATCATCTATTATTAAATTAAATTCTGTTTTTAATGCATCCTTAATTTCTTCTTCATAATAATATGTATCACCATTATTAAAACTTAAACGTTTCATAACTTCTATTAAACAGGCTTTAACTCTAATCTCATCATATTCATCATGATTTTTTTGATATATATTATCAATTTTATTAAAATCTAATATCTCACTTAATACATATAAATTTGATTCTATTACATACTTAGTGGCTTCTTGATATTTTTTGTATATTTTTGTTGCTTCTGCAATACTGAAACCTAATTCCTTTAATTTTATTAATGAATCATCAGCATCTGAATACGACAAAATTGAATCTCTAATAGTCTTTGCTTTAGCTTCATTCAGACCTTGAATTGAATATAAAACTGTTTCATCTTCTTTAATCTTTTTAATAGCATCTACTCCTAAAATTTCAACTATTTTTATAGCAGTTTTTTCACCACAGCCTTTGATTAATGAACTAGATAAAAACTCTATTACAGCAGCTTCACTAGTTAATTGTTCTTTTTCATAAGAATTAACTTTGTATTGAAAACCAAATCTTTCATGTTTTAATGATTCTCCATATAATATAAAAGTTTCCTCTATATTAATATCTAAAAAACTACCAGTTATGGTTATAGTTTTATTTACATATTCTTCCATTTTTATATCATTAGTTTCTTTAATACGAAAAACAGCTACAACGTAGCCGTTATCTTTATTTTGATAAATTATATTACGAATCTTGCCTTTAATATAATTCATATTTACTCCTTATTATCTAGAAAATCCTTTTTCAATGAAATCTCCATTTTCATCTACCGTGTAAAATACACCATCAATTATTACTTCATATCTATCTTCAGTAGTAAAAATTCCTATAGCGCCATCTTCAAATTTAACATAACTTCTTTTGTTTCCATTTTCATCTACATCTACATAATAATAAAAACCACGTTTATCACGATAACAATTTTTAGGTAAATTTTCTCCTACAAACATATTATCTGCAAAATTATCCATTTTGTCTTTATAATATCCTAGAATTTCACGGAGATTTTTTCTTTTTAAAACAAAAGCTAATTTCCCAGATAATGATAACCTTTCAAAAGCTTTAGGATTGAAATTAGGATTTTTTACATTATCATTTCCAAAATCTGCATATATAATATTATCATTATTATTCATTTTAATCACCTACTATAATTATATAATTATTTTTTCTTTTGCACAAGTTAGAGCCTCACCATATAAACAATCATTTTCTAATTTGGTTATTTTACATTTATAATTCATATTTAGTTTATAATCACCTTGAATATATACTTTTAAATAATTTGATGTATGACCTACAGTATATTCTCCATCGTATTCTTCAGTTAATACCTCTAGTTCTTTACCTATAAACGAATTCATATGATTTAATTCTAATTCATTTGATAATTGCGTTAATTGTTTTGCACGTTCTTTTTTTATACTATTTTCCACTTGTGGCATTGTACTTGCAGCAGTACCAGTTCTAATAGAATATGGGAATACATGCATTTTACTAAAATTAATTTCTTTGCAAAATTCTAAGTATTCTAAGAAATCTTCATCAGTTTCATAAGGATGTCCCACAATTGTATCAGTAGTAATCGATATGTCCGATCTAATGCTTCTTAGTTCATTTATTTTTTTACGATAATAATCTTTATCATATTTTCTATTCATTCTTTTAAGAACATTATCGCTTCCGCTTTGTAATGGTACATGTAAATGGTTACATATTTTAGTGTTATTTTTAAATACTCGCATAAATTTCTCATTTAATTCTGTTATTTCAATGCTAGATATTCTTATTCTATCTAAACCATCTATTTTACATAATTCTTCTAATAAATCGCTTAAATCTTTACCATTATCATTATATGAGCCGGTATGTATGCCAGTTAATACTATTTCTTTATGGCCGTTTAAAACTAAAGTTTTAGCTTCCTCAACTACATCATTAAAATTTTTACTTCTGATATCCCCGCGCAAATAAGGAATAATACAATATGAACAAAAATTGTTGCATCCATCTTGAATTTTTATAAAAGCTCTAGTATGGGTAGTAAACTTATCCACTTGCATATTTTCAAATTCTATATTTCGCTCTTCATTAACAAATTCATAATATTCTTTATTTTCTATAAAATTATTAATTAAAGCAACAATATCTTTTTTCTTTCGATTACCAATTAATATATCAATATCAATATCTTTATATTTATTAATATCATTTTGAACTGAACAGCCACATACTACAAGTATAGATTTAGGATTTTCTCTTCTCGCTCTTCTTACTATTTTCAAACTTTTAGAATCAGCCATATTTGTGACACTACAAGTATTTATTATAACAATATCTGGATTCTCCTCACAATAAATATAGCCAGAACTAAGTAATTGTTCTAGCATATATTCGCTTTCATAAGTATTTACTTTACATCCTAAAGTAATTATTTTAAACTTCATATAAATCCCCCATTATGTTTAATTAAGTTTTTGTTGTAATTTTTTTAGCGCTTCTAAAAAAGCTTCTTCTTTTTCATATGATATAACTGATACTTTAATTTCCGGTTTAACAATTACATCTTTATTTAATAAATTATCTAAATCTATCTTCTTTATAGTTAGATCTTCATATATATTTTCTTCTTCACTATAATTAATAGCAAAATCATTTTTCTTATTTAACAATTCTTCATAACTTATGATAGCTTTTTCTTCTTGTTCCTCTTCATATTTATTTAAATTTATTGCGCTAGGTTCAGCGTTTTCTAATGCCTCAGTTATAGCTTTTAAATCATCTAATTCTTTTGTCTCTATTACTATTTCTTTTTTATCTTCTTCTTTTTTATTATTAGTAAAAATTATTTCATCATCAGTATTTTCTTTAATAAAATATATTAATGTAATTATTAATAACATTAAAGTTAATACCGCAAAGAAAAATACATAATCAACAAATGATAATGTTTTTAAGAAACTAATCATGTCATTAATAATTTGCATAATATCACCACACCTTTATTTTATCAAAAAAAGCAAAAAGTGAAAAGCACTTATAAAACATTTACAGTTATTTTTCACTTTGTTTACATTTATTCATTAATAGTATAAGGCTCATCAATTGTCCCACTTCCACTTACAATAACTTTTTTATTTAAATTAATGACTGGTCTTAAATTACGATAAAGCATTCCACTAACATTATCATCTATCTTACCATTTTCGGTTATTATAAATGGATAAAAATTATCCTTATTAGCTTTTGATATATTTGAAGTCCACCAAACTTCTTCGATTTTATCATTAGACAAATAATAATCTTTATTATTATCTCTAAAATTAGCACCAGCATATGCTACTTCATCTATAGTAAGCAAACCAATTTTAGCTGTATATTTATTACCTAAACAATTAAATGTTGGAATTTTATTGGTATATACCCTTGAATAAGCATTATATATTTTTTCATCTTCATTTTTAATATATTCGGGTTCTTCACAGAATTTTGACTTACTAATATAATCATCATGATTTTTTAAATAGGTTTCATAATAGTCTAATAATTTTTTATTAATACTAGTATCTTTTAATATTTCATAATTTTCTGTTTTTTCATGATAATTAGCAAGTTCACTAGCTACTTCATTTAATACAAGCCGCACAGTACCATCTCCGTTTATTCTTACAATCCTCCATGTTAAACCTGCAAAAGAAACATAGTTATTATCACTTATACCTCTAAAATAGTAAGTTGCCCCATAATCATCTACATCTTCAATTAAACCTTCATTAGTAGTTGCTATGTCTTCTGCAACTTTAGTTACAGTTTTATTTCTTACCTTATTATTTTTTAATAATGTTGCATAAAAATATTCTATTACTTCATCATTTACATTTACTTTTAACTTAAATGATGTTTTAGTATTATTATTTATTGTTAAAACAAAGTTTTGAGTTTCATTAGCTTTAATTAATAAAGCTTCACCAATTGTAAAATTATCTTCTTCTAAGTTTACATTTGTTATATTGATATTTGCCTCAGATGAATTTAAACTATAAACGAATTTATCATCATAACCACTAAGTTCATTTATTAAAATATCATAAGATATATCTTGTTGCCCGCTATTTGTTATTGAAAACTTATATGTACCATCACTAGTTATTTTTCTTCCATTTAAATAATTAATAGATAAATTATCTACTACTACAACTTCAGTTTCATTATTTATTACTTTATCATAAAAGAGATATGCTACTCCTATAAATAAACAGATAAAAATTAAAAAACTAATAAATCCTAAACTTCTTTTATATACTATTCTCATTAATATCTTTCCTCTTATTTTTATTAATAATTTTTGTTATTTTAAGTATACCTTTAAAAAAAATAAAAGTCAATTTATATATAAAGAAAAAGCAACAAATAGTATTTGTTACTTATCATTTGATACTTTTATAAATATTTCTTAAATATTTTAAATTCTTCACTATCATCTAATTTTGTTTCTGATAAATCTTTAAACAATTTCTTTTGGTGCATTGTTAATTTTTCAGGTATAACTACATTATATATTACATACATATTGCCTTTACCTATACCATTAACTTTTTTAATACCTTTTCCTTTTAATTTCACTTTTTCATTACTTTGTGTTCCAGGTTTTACATCTAATATTACATTACCTGTTAAAGTAGGTATTTCTTTTTTACAACCTAGTACTGCTTCAGTTATTGTAAGTGGAACTGATAAATAAATATCTTCTTCATCCCTTTCAAATATTGGATGAGAATTAACTCTAAATTCTAAATAAATATCACCATTAGGGCCACCATTTATGCCAGCAGAACCTTTACCACTAATACGTAATTGATAGCCAGTATCAATACCTTCAGGTATAGTAACTTCTATATCTTTTTTCTTTCTTACATTGCCTCTACCATTACATTCACTGCATTTTTCTTTATATGTTTTACCAGCCCCACCACATTCATTACATGTAGTTTGTGTTTGAAATACTCCAAATAAAGATCTTTGTTCACTTATTATTCTACCAGTTCCTCCACATGTACGACAACTTGTTTCATTAAAACCACCTTTACCATCACATTTAGAGCACTTTTCATTTAATTCTAAACTTATTGTTTTTTTGCAGCCAAATACTGCTTCATCAAAAGATAAATTTACACCTACTAAGCTATCTTCGCCTTTTCTAGGTCTATTAGAATTTCTAGTTCCGCCAAAACCTGAAGAAAAACCACTGAAACCAGAGAAACCTCCACCAAATAAATCGCTTAAAATATCATTTAAATCAATATCTTCAGCACTAAAACCATTAAATCCTGCTCCACCATTTGTAAACGCTTGATGACCAAATTGATCGTATTGGCGTCTTTTAGCAGGATCAGATAATATTGCATAAGCTTCACCTAATTCTTTAAATTTTGCTTCATCACCCGTTTGTTTATTATCAGGATGATATTCTTTAGCAAGTTTTCTAAATGATCTTTTTATTTCTTCATCAGTAGCAGTTTTAGAAACTCCTAATATCTCATAATAATCTTTTTTATTCATTATATTTCACCCACTTCTGTTAATTCTTGTAATTTATTTAGTAATGATACATAATATTCAAATAACTCATCATAAATTTTTGGGTTAGTTAAATCTATACCAAAATCAAGTAATATTTCATTTGGAAATCTATCATTTCCTGTTTTTAAAAATTCTTTATATTGATTTAAAACTTCTTTATCGCCCTTTAATATTTTAGATGCAAAATAAACTGCGCCGCAAATACATGTTGCATATTTATATAAATACCACGGTGTAAAATAATGGTTTCTACTAGCCCACATATTATTGAAATATATTCCTTTATCTAAAACATCTCCATAATATTTATCAGTTAAAGAGGCCATAATACTATTTAAATCGTCTGTATTTAATATTTCTCCATCATCTATTTTTTCGTATACAATATTTTCTAATTCATTTTCCATTATTGCTGTAAAAAAATTAGCATTTATAGTTCTTAGCATCTCGTTAATGACTTCTATTTTTTCTTCTTTAGAAAAATCATTTTCAATAACATAACTTGCCAAAAGAATTTCATTTAATAACGATGCTATTTCACAAGTATATAAATTATATCCAGCATATTCTATTGTATTATTAGGATAACTATATTTTTTATTTATAGCATGACCCATTTCATGAGCAATAGTAGATATATTATCAAATCTACCATTAAAGCTCATTAAAATATTAGGATTATTATCATAAACGCTTGAACAATAAGCACCACTCATTTTTCCTTTGTAACCCATATAATCAATCCAATGCTTATCAAAACCTAACATTACGTATGAAGTATAATCTTCGCCTAGTATTTTAGTAGCATTTATAAAATATTCTTGTGCTTCTTCAACTGTATACTTTCTATTATTTTTTACTATTGGTGCTCCTAAATCATAGGGTTTTAACTTGTTTAAACCTAATATTTTTTTACGAATCTTGTAATATTTTCTAAATAAATCTAAGCCTCGTTTAGAATTTTCCAATAAAGAATCATGTATTTCGATAGGAATATATTCATTAGCAAAATCCATTTCTTTAGTAGATTTATAACCTCTAATTTTTGAAATACTAGCATGTCTATTCATAAACGCTAATAAATTATCGCCCAAAATATTTAAAAATTCTGATTTCTTTTTATTGAATTTATAATATGCGTTTTTTCTAACATTTCTATTATTAGAAGATGTAAAATGATGGTAGTTACTTGTATTTAATCCAACTATGTTACCATTTTCATCTTTTATTTTTCCATAATCAATATTAGAACTTAACAGTTTGTTTGCAAGCTCTTCATAAGAATCCATATCTTTAGTTAATATAGCAATTATTTTTTCTGTTTCTATATCTTTTATATATTTTTTTTCTAAAGCAAATTCTTCTAATACATGTTTAAATCTTTTAAGTCTATTGTCTTTTTTTATCAATAAATCTATATCAAAGTTATTACTATGTAAAATTTCCGGCATCATAAAAGAAATGTTTTGATTAAAAATAGCATATAAATTTAATACCTCATTACACATTTTACTATAATCTTCATTTGCTAAATCAGTATCATGCAATAAATTAGCATATTGGTATAATTTTAGCAATTTATTCGAATAAATATAAAATTTATCTAACAATTCATATAAATTACCATTACTAAATATTTTCCCTTTATATATATTTAAATCATTTATATGCTTTTTCGCCTCAGCTAATTCTTTCCTCCAATCTTCACAGTTTTTAAATCTTTCGGTTAAATCCCAACAATAAATCTCTGGAACTTCAGCTCGGTTATTATAATTATAATTCATAATATTCCCTTTCTCTTAAAGAAAGTTCTAGTCACCTAGAACTTTAATTATTTTTCTTCATAATTAGCTTCTGCTACATCATCATTTTTATCTGATTTAACATCTTCAGCATTAGTTTCTGCTTGATTATTTTTAGCAGCTTCTTCATAAACTTTAGTTGCAAGCTTCATAGCTACTTCATTTAAACTTTCAGTTTTTTTCTTAATATCATCAGTATCAGTACCTTCTAAAGCTTTCTTTAACTCTTCAATTTTTTCTTCTGCTTCTTTTTTGTCTTTTTCATCCACTTTATCGCCTAGATCTTTAATAGTTTTTTCTGTAGCAAAGATCATACTGTCAGCTTCATTTCTTGCTTCTGCTTCTACTTTACGTTTTTCATCAGCTTCTTTATTAGCTTCAGCTTCTTTCATCATCTTATCGATTTCTTCATCGCTTAGATTAGTAGATGATGTAATAGTAATTGATTGTTCTTTATTTGTACCTAAATCTTTAGCAGTAACATTAACGATACCATTAGCATCTATATCAAATTTAACTTCAATTTGTGGTATGCCACGTGGTGCTGGAGGTATATTAGTTAATTGGAAGTTTCCCAATGTTTTATTATCATAAGCCATAGGTCTTTCACCTTGTAATACGTGAATATCTACAGCAGGTTGATTGTCTGCAGCAGTTGAGAATACTTGTGATTTGCTTGTTGGAATAGTTGTATTTCTTGGAATTAATACTGTCATAACATTACCTAAAGTTTCAATACCTAAAGATAATGGTGTAACGTCTAATAATACAATATCTTCAACTTCACCAGTTAAAACTCCGCCTTGAATAGCAGCACCCATTGCTACAACTTCATCAGGGTTAACTCCTTTATTAGGTTCTTGTCCTAATTCTTTTTTAACTAATTCTTGAATGTATGGAATACGAGTAGATCCACCAACTAAAATTACTTTATCAATGTCTTTACTAGAAAGCTTAGCATCTTTAAGTGCCTTTCTTACTGGTTCCATAGTTGAATCAAATAAATCTCTATTTAAATCTTCAAATTTAGCTTTTGATAAAGTTGTTTCAAAATGTACTGGTCCTTCATCATTTTGTGAAATAAATGGTAAACTAATTTGAGCATTTGTCATACCAGATAAATCTTTCTTAGCTTTTTCAGCAGCATCTTTAATACGTTGCATAGCCATTTTATCTTTAGATAAATCTATACCATTTTCTTTTTTGAATTCTGAAACTAAGTAATCCATTACTCTTTCGTCAAAGTCATCTCCACCTAAACGGTTATTTCCAGCGGTAGACTTAACTTCAAATACACCATCACCTAATTCAAGTATTGAAACATCAAATGTTCCACCCCCTAAGTCATAAACTAATATAGTTTGTAATTTATCTTGTTTATCAAGTCCATAAGCTAGTGCTGCAGCAGTAGGTTCATTTATAATTCTTTCTACTTCTAACCCTGCTATTTTACCAGCATTTTTTGTAGCTTGACGTTCAGCATCATTGAAATATGCTGGAACAGTAATAACTGCCTTTGTAACTTTTTCTCCTAAATAATCTTCAGCATCTTTCTTTAGTTTTGCTAATATTTTAGCAGAAATTTCTTCTGGAGTATATTCTTTACCATTAGCTTCTACTTTTTTATTTGTTCCCATTTTTCTTTTAATTGAAGCAATAGTATTTTTAGCATTTGTAACTGCTTGGTTACGAGCTATTTGTCCTACCATTTCTTCATCGCCTTTAAAGGCTACTACTGATGGAGTTGTACGTGCTCCTTCAGCATTTGTAATAACTGTTGGAACTCCACCTTCTAATACTGCGACACAACTATTTGTTGTACCTAAGTCAATACCTATAATTTTTGCCATTTTTATTCACTCTCCTTATTATTTACTTTAACCATGGCTGGTCTAATTAATTTATCATTATACATATATCCTTTTTGTAATACATCAAGAACAATGTTTTCTTCAATTTCATTATTTACTTCAGTTAAAACCGCGTTCATAATAGATGGATCAAATTCTTTATTTAAAGCATCTATTGCTACTATGCCTTTGCTATTTAATATCGATATCATCTGTTCATATATCATTTTAAAACCATCTAAGAATTTTTCATTACCTTCAGTTTTAACATTCATAGCTCTTTCAAAATTATCTATAACCGGTAATAATTTTTCTGCGATATCAAACCCATCATATTTATATAAATTTTGAATATCATTTTCATATCTACGACGCATATTTTGCATTTCTGCAGTTATTCTTAAAACTTTTTCTTTCAACTCAATATTTGCAAGTTTTAATTCTTCTTTTTCTTTATCAATCTTTTTCTTTTTTTCTTTTACTTTTTTTTCTTCTTGAATAACATTATCTCCTAATGTCTCAACTTGTTCTATTTTTTCTTCCATTTAATCACCTTTTTCCTCAAGCCATTTGTTTAATATGTTAAGTACTCCTACAACACGGTCATACTCCATTCTTTTAGGGCCAATTATGGCAATAGTGCCTTCTTCCCCTCTTAAAGAATAACTCATATTAATTACAGTAACATTATCATCAAATTCATTTTCTTTGCCAATATAAACATTTATATTTTTATCTTTATCATTCTTTTCGATTTTTCTAACTTGATTATTATCCTCTAATTTAGATATTAATCTTTTTATTTCATCTGTATCATTATATTCTGGTTGAGCTAACATTTTTGATTTTCCTACTACATGAACATTTTCTCTTTTTGTAACAAAATCATTAAACGCTTCATAGAAAATTCCATAAATTGTTTCATATTGTTCAAGTTGTTGCGATATAATTGGTTTTATTTCATATTCTAATCTTTCCGAAATCATAGAAATAGGTGTCCCAATTAACATTTTATTAATTATTTCACTAGTTTTTACTATTTCTTTTACATTAATACTTGCTGATAAATTAAATTGTTTATTTCTTACAATTCCTTTATCAGTACAAACTAATGCAACTATTTTTTCTTCATCAAGCGGAATAATTGATATTTGTTTTAATGTATTCTCATAACTTTCTTTACCTAAAGATATACTGGTATAATTTGTTATATCACTAATTATTTCTAAACAAGCTTCAATCGCATCGCTTACCATTAAATTTTGATTTGAAAATATAGTTTGCAATTTTAACATATCTTCGCCAGTTAATTCTTTTGGTTTCATTAAGTTTTCAACATAATACTTATATCCAAGTTCGCTTGGAACTCTACCACTTGAAATATGATTTTTTTCGATAAAACCTAATTTTTCTAAAAATGCCATTTCATTTCTTATCGTAGCACTAGAACAATTAAACTTATCACATAATTGCTTAGAACCAATGGGTTTAGCTTCTTTAATGTAACTTTCCACTATTTCCTTTAATAGTTCTTTTTGTCTTTCATCCATTATATCACCCGATTAGCACTTATATTCCTTTAGTGCTAATATCATTATAATATTATGCTTAGCACTTGTCAATATATAACTGCTAATTTCATAAATTTTACATTTTAAAAGCAGTTTTTTAAAAACTGCTTAATTTTTTTTATAACTTAAAGAAATTTTAAAGCTTTCCATAATCGCTAATAATGGTAAAGTTAAAATAAATATTAATATAACATGAATAAATGGTATTCTTTCTATTTGGAATAAATTATTCATAAATGGCACATATAATATTACAACTTGAGTTACATAAGATACAATCATAACAACCATTAAAATTATATTATTTTTAAAAGGTATCTCAAACGCACTTACATATTCATTTCTGCAATTAAATACCTGCAAGTTTTCAGCGAAAACCATAAATACTAATAAATATGTTCTTACTTCATTAATATCTATATTTAACACATTATATAAAATTATATACATTAATAATGCTACAACACCAATATAGAAGGAAGATAATAACAATTCCTTTACAAAAAGTTTGTTGAAAAAGTTTTCGCTTGTTGCTTTTACTTTTTCATCTAGTACATTTAAATGGCTTTTTTCAAATGCCATAGCATTACTCTCTATTCCATTTGTTATTAAATTTAACCATAAAAATTGTATAGCTAATAGTGGAAATGGTAAATTTAAAATTATAGAAAACACATATAATATAATTTCTGAAAAACCGGTAGATAATAGCAAATAAATAACATTTCTAGTATTATTATAAGCTATTCTACCCTCCTTAACTCCTTCTACTATGCTTGAAAAATTATCATCTTTAATAATCATATCGCCAGTTTCTTTAGCAAGATCAGTTCCACTTCCCATTGCAACTCCAATATTTGCAGCTTTTAATGCAGGAGCATCATTTACACCATCACCTGTAACAGCCACAAATTCTTTTTGTCTTTTTAACGACTCAACAATCATCAATTTTTGAAGCGGAGATACTCTAGAACATATCTTAATTTTTTTTAGGTATTTATCAAAGTATTCTTCACCCTTGTTATAAGCTTCATCAATTTGGACACCAGTTACTACCTCATCAAAATTATCTACTAAACCTAATTCTTTACCAATATAATATGCTGTTTTAGGATGATCACCAGTAATCATATAAACTTTAATCCCGGCCTTTTTACATTCATTAATTGCAATTATAGCATCTTTTTTCACAGGATCTACAAATCCTACTAAACCTATAAAAGTCAAATCATCAATATTATCTATAGCATTATTATTAAATACTATTTTATTTTTTTTACCATATGCAAGCGCTATTACTCTAAAGCCCTTATTTGCAAGTTCATCATTTTGTTGTATAATTTTTTCTTTATCAATTTTTTTATTTCCATTTTTACACTGCATTTTATCACAAAACTCTAGTACCTTTTCTACAGAACCTTTAATAGTTAAAAAATTATCTTTATTTTCTTTATAATAAACTGCAGAATATTTATTTTCAGATTCATATGGTATTTGTGTTATCATATCAAAATTCTTTATATTATTTAAATTTATATTTTCTTTTTCGCCTAAAGACAAGAATGCAACATCAATGGAATCTCCACTATGAGTCCACTCATCTTCAATCTTTATTAACGATCCTTCATTATTTATAACACCTTGTTTAACTAAATTATTTAATCTATCGCGCAATTTTTTGTCATCTCTATCATAGTTAATATAACCATTATTACTATAACCTTCCCCAGTAACTTCAATTTCATCAAAATCAACAAATTTAATTATTTTAGCAGTTTGTTCATTAACTGTTAATGTTCCAGTTTTATCACTTGCAATCACTGTACAACTTCCTAAACTTTCCACTGCACTAAGCTTTTTAACTATTACATTTTTCTCTGCCATTCTCTTTGAAGATATCGATAAAGTAATAGTCATAGCAGTAGAAAGACCCTCAGGAATTGCTGATACTGTAAGAGCAATAACTGAGAAGAATATATCCTTTATTAAATATCCTTTTAAATATAAAACAACTGATAAAATTAATATCATTATAGCGAATATTAAACTTATTTGTTTTGACAATTTATTAATTCTTAATACAAGCGGAGATGGAGTATCTTTCATATTAATAACTTTACCCGCTATTTTACCAAGTTCAGTATTCAATGCAGTTGCCGATACTACTCCAGTCATTTTACCTCTTAAGATAACAGTACCAGCATATACCATATTAGAACTAGTTAATTGATTTTTATTTTCTTTTATATCCTCCGAAGTTTTAGCAGTACCTTCCGATTCACCAGTTAAAATGGACTCATCTACTAAAAGATCATTAGACTCCAGAATTCTTATATCTGCCGGAATCTTATTACCTGAACTTAAAATTACCAAATCACCTATTACTACATCTTCTGCATCTATAGTTACTTTTTTACCATCTCGTATTACAACAGTATTAAATTTTATAAGCTTTTGCAATTTTTCGGAACTTTTTTCTGCATTATATTCTTGGATTGTACCTATAGTAGTATTTATTACAATAACTATACCAATAAATATAGCATTAGCCATTTCTCCAATTATTAAAGAAAAAATAACCGAAATTAACAATATTATAACAATAGAGTTCATAAGTTGAGAAAAAATTATTTTGAATACACTTGTAGGTTTATTTTTTGGGAAATAATTTTTACCGTATTTTTTTATTCTTAATAAAGCTTCATGGCCTGTTAACCCATTAATATTTGATTCATATTTCTTCAATATTTTTTCTTTCATATTTTTTACCATTCAACTCACATCTTCCCTTATATTTTACTAATTAATTATACCACCATATATTAAATTACACAAAATATTTATTTTGATTTGTATATAAATTTACATTACCTCTATATTTTTCATTAATTGCATATATTTTAATATGAATATAGGAATTAAATTGCAAAGGCTTAGGACTGAAGATTTTGTATGGACAATTTATTTTTTTATAGCACTAGCTGCCATAATATCAGACAAATATGAAAAAGAGTTTGTTTTAACAAATAATTCAAGTAGCAAAAAGATCTTTAAAACTATTAATATTGCTGTATTAAGTGTAGCGTTTTTTATATACCTTTATTTTTTATTAGTTAATTACGAAGACGTAAAAAATTTAAGAATAAATGCTACAAAAAAAGAGGTAATTACCTCCCATTTAGCTGTTGTAGCTTCCATCCTCTTTTTAGTTGGTGGTATTGCAACATTATTTGTTGAAATAAACCGAGGTACCGAAAATGAAGATGTAGGCATTATTTAAAACTACCATACGCTTTATTACCAGTTAATTCTACCCCTTTTAATCCAGCTAGTTCACTAACACTTACAATTTGATAACCTTGTGAATATAGCCACGGTAATATTATTTTTAAAGACTCATAACTAGATTCATATAATTCATGCATTAATATTATAGAACCATCACTTATATTCTTTTTTATATAATTTACAATATGATCTACATTTCTATAACGCCAATCTTGAGTATCTAAATTCCAAAGAATTAATGGTTTATCTATATTATTTAAATTTTCAGAATCATAAGCACCATATGGTGGTCTAATAGTTTTAATATTATCACCAGTAATTTTATTATATAAATCATTAAATTTATTTAAACTATTATTAACTTCCTCTACACTACTATTCTTTATATTTATATGCCCATATGTATGAGACCCTACCTCATTGCCTGAATTATATGTATCTAATACACATTTTTGGCAATTAACAGCCATAGTACCTACCATATAAAATGTTGCATGAGCTTTATTATCATTTAACACTTCTAAAATAAGAGGATTATATTTTCTGCTAGGGCCATCGTCAAACGTAATAGCAACTGATTTTTTTTCTTTATTATAATTATAACCATTTTCATTTTCGTAAGTTTCATTTAACTCATAAGAGAAATTCAAATAATCTTTTACTTCATTATAATCAATTCTTAAACTAATTGGTTCATTATAATCATAATCAAATTTATAATCATAATAAAATATTATAACTTCTTTATCTTTAACGTAATATATTTTTGTACCATTACCATTTATTAAAACATTTGCAATAAATTTAGGATATTTTAAATTTATTAATTCATTTTCTTTATTAATATATTCTTGTAATTTATCTTTTTTAATTAAATCATAAAATTCTAAATGCTCACCAGTATAAGCGTCTATGATGTAGCTTTCAAAACGTTCATTTTCCAAAAATACTAAACTAGTAAATTCTTTATTTACATTTTCGTATTCCAAAATTTCATGATTGTTTTTCAATTCACTTATAATTTTTTTGCTTTTATCTTCTTTTATAACACTATTTTTATTATTAGTGGCATTATCATCATTTTTATTATTTAAAAACTTAAAAACCCCTAATAATGTACTTATAATTAATAGTAATACTAATATAACTATTATTAAATTTGATATTTTCAATTTCACTTCAATCACTACCTATATCTATTATAACTTTTTTTAAATATTTTTAACATCCTTTTTATTAAAATAAATATAAGATATACATAGCATTGTACATATATACACTAAGATTGCTATTATTGATACCCAGGGCTTTATATTATACGGATTATTATATAGATGAATTAAATAACTAAAATCCCAGTGTAATGATATAAATACCTTAAATATTTTTAAATTAATTGTTAATGCTAAATTAGATATTACATTACATATTAAATAAAACAAGAACGTAATTGTAGTTGCTGATGAAGTCGAAAGCGTAATAGTACTTAACATAAAACTAAAAATACCAAGAATAATATAAATTGGAAAACTATATAATAAACTTTTAAATAAGTAAGTAAAAACATTATAACTAATTAAACAATTATTTATTGAATCATATATTAAAACAGGTACTTTTAATGAACTAAAATCTAATATTAAACCACCAATAATAAGTTCAATTGTAACCATAAATAATATTATTGTTGGTATTAATAAAAGAACAGTTATTAATTTTGAAGTTAATATAGTACATCTTTTATATGGTTTAGTGAGTAAATATTTAATAGTGCCTTTATTAAATTCTTCACTAACTATGGATGCACTTATCATCAAAATATAAATAAGAATAAAAAGTCCAAATTCACTAGGAAAATTAATTAAAACACTTCGTAAAGTTTCATTGTTATTAATATCTTTTTTGTTTTTTAATATATATTCGTTTTTCGAATATAATTCATTTAAATATTCTAATCTATCTTTTTCATTATTACTTAAATTATCTTTATTAAGTAAATTATAATATTCATATAAATTAATCTCTAATTCTTCTAAAGCATTATTTAAATAATCAGTGTTATCAAAATCAATGTTATTTTCAATACGATAGTTATATAATTTTAATAGATCAATATATCGGTCAGTAACTTTGGAATCATTTTCGTTATTTATTTTGTTTTTAATATCAGTAACTTTTAAATTAATAAAATATTTCCAATCTTCTTTAACTATTTTTTCTTTTAACACTTCTATTTTTTCGTTAATTTCATTATATGCAGTTTCATTATTTTTTATATATTTATAATCATAACTTTGATATATTAAATCACTTAAATAATTATCTATTAAATATTTTTGATTATTACTATTATATTTTTCTTTTAAATTAATTGTTTCTATTATTTCAAGATTTGATATGTATTCTAATAAATCATCTTTATTATTTAAATCTAATGAATTATTAATGTCTATTATTTCTTCTATATTTATATCTTCACTAATTAATTCATATGAGCTCAAATTTTTATAAATTACGTTAGTTAATATAGTATATAGAATAAATATTAGCGTTAATATATATATGCCTTTTTTATGTAATATTTTATTTAATTCAGCTTTTATTGATTTAACCATTTTTACCACCAGCTTTATTTATAAATGCTTCTTCTAAACTTAAAGTTTCTTTTTTTACTTCGTAAATATTAATATTTTTATTAACTAATAATTTTATAAACTTTGCAACATCTTTTTCATCTTTTATAACCATAAAATAATTTTTATCTAAAATACTATCTTCTTTATTCAAAAACTTTTTAACTAAATTTGTATCATCAACTTTTATTATATATTTATTTTCATCTATTTTTTTGATTTCTGATATATTATTAGTTTCTATTATTTTCCCATTAGAAATTATACAAACTTTATTACAAAAACTTTCCAGTTCACTTAAATTATGACTAGATATTAATATTCCAGTACCAGATTTAGCAATATTAACTAATAATTTTCTTAAATCTTTTATACCCTCTGGATCTAAACCATTAGTAGGTTCATCTAAAATTAATAATTTAGGATAGTTTAAAAGAGCGATTGCTATACCTAATCTTTCACGCATACCTAAAGAATATTTACTTACTTTTTCATGTATACAATCTCGTAACCCAACTAACTTTATAACTCTCATTATCTCTTCTTCTTTTATATCTTTATACAGACTAGCTTGCAATTTTAAATTTTCATAGCCTGTTAAATATAAATATACATCTGGAGATTCAACAATACATCCAACATGTTCTATAGCACTCACAAAATCTTTTTTTATATCGTGCCCATTTATAGTTACTTTGCCACTAGTCATTTTTTGTAAACCCAATATACATTTTATAGCAGTAGTTTTACCAGCACCATTTGGACCTATAAATGCCATTATATCCCCACTGTTAATTTCTAAATTTACGTTATTTAGTATTTCCTTCTTACCAATTTTTTTACATAGGTTTTCTACTTTTAATATATTCATATATATTCCTTCCTACCGAAAGTGATTAAATTTAATATAACATATTATTTTAAATTGCTCAAGAACCTTTACAATTTTAAAATCAATGCAAAATGCAGATTATGCAATATATGTTTAACAAAAAAATAAAAATTACCTTAACCAATTTCAATAAATCTGCTTAGCAGAACTATAAAACTTGTAAATTTCCAGAAAATTAAAAAAGTGACTACTTTTGATAGCCACATTCTTCACATAAAATAGTCTTATTTTTATCAACTAATAAATTTTTACATTCTGGGCAAACTTCACCAGTAGGTTCATACCACGTTGCATATTTACATTTAGGAAAATTACTGCATCCGTAAAATACCTTACCTTTTTTAGTATGTCTTGCTACAATATCATGACTACATTTAGGACACTTAGCAACACTTTCTATCTTTTTTTCTTCCTTTTTTATGTATTTACAACTTGGATAGTTACCGCACGCTACAAATTCGCCATACTTACCACTTCTTAAAACTAAATCACTTCCACACTCTGGGCATACCTCACCAGTTTTTTCAGGTTCTTTTTTATCCATTTCTTTAAAAGCCTTTTCAATTAGGGGTGCAAATTCATCATAAAATTTAGTTAATACTTCAATATTATCTATTTTTGCTTCCGCAATTTCATCTAATTCAGTTTCCATATTAGCAGTATATTCAACATTTACAATACCACTAAAGAATTCTTGAAGTTTATCAGTTGTTTCAAAACCAATTTCAGTTGGGAAGAATTTTTTATCTTCAATAGTTACATAGCCTCTATCTTTAATTGTTTTCATAATAGTAGCATATGTACTTGGTCGTCCTATTCCTAAAGCTTCCATTTCTTTAATTAAACTTGATTCAGTATATCTAGGGGCCGGTTTTGTAAAATGTTGAAATTTTTCAATTTTATCTGCAATAATAACATCGCTATTATAATTTTTAAAATCTGGTAATATTATATCTTCAGAATCTTCATATTCACTATAAACTTTTAAATAACCATCAAATTTTAAAACACTTCCAGTTGCTTTAAACATATATCCGTTATTTTCTAAATTTAAAGTTGTTGCTAAAGTTTTTGCATTACTCATTAAATAAGCTAAAGTTCTAATATATATTAAACGATATAATTTATATTCATCTTGGCTTAAATACTCTTTAATAGATTCTGGTGTACGCATAATACTTGTTGGTCTAATAGCTTCATGAGCATCTTGAGCGCCTTTAGGTTCCTTTGATACTTTAACAGAGCCAACATATTCAGAACCATATTTACCTTTAATATAATTTTTAGTGTCTGTAACAAAAACATCACTTAATCTTGTTGAATCAGTACGCATATAAGTAATTAAACCCGCTGTTTCTTTTCCTATATTCATACCTTCATATAGTTTTTGTGCTATTTGCATAGTTTTACTTGATGAAAAATTTAATCTATTCGCAGCCATTTGTTGTAATGTTGAAGTTCTAAATGGGTCTTTTGGTTTTTTCATCTTTTCTTTTTCTTCAACACTATTAATTTTAAAAGATTTACTTAATTTATTTAAAATTTCATCAGCTTCTACTTCAGTATGTATCTCAACTTTTTTACCATAATATTTTTCTAAACTTGCTTTAAAATCTTTAAAGTCAGCTTCAATAGTCCAATATTCTTCTGGCACAAAAGCTAGTATTTCTCTTTCTCTATCAACGATAAGTTTTAATGCTACACTTTGAACACGTCCAGCTGATTTACCGCCAGTTTTTCTTTGCATTAATTTACTTAATCTAAACCCAATTATTCTATCTAACATCCTTCTTGTTTCTTGTGATTTAACAAGCTCCATATCTATTTTACGCGGATTATTAATTGATTCAATAACAACATCTTTAGTTATTTCGTTAAATACTACTCTTTCGTAATTATCTTCTTCTAAATCAAGTTCATCAAATAAATGCCAAGATATAGCTTCTCCCTCGCGGTCGGGGTCTGTTGCAAGTATAACCAAATCAGATTCTTTAGCCATTTTCTTTAAAGCGCTTATATCTTTTTTCTTACCTGTTATTGGAATATAATTTGGTTTAAAATTATCCTCAATATCTATACCTAATCCAAATTTACCAGTTGTTGCTAAATCTCTAATATGCCCTTTTGATGATACTACTTTATAATTACTCCCTAAATACTTTTCGATTGTTTTACTTTTAGCAGGTGATTCCACTATTACTAATTTACTCATTATATATTCCTTTCTTTTATTCGGAAACGGTATAACTACTTATTTTACTATTTAAATAATTAAAGTAGTTATTTTTTATTGCAGCACTACTCATTTCTAATTTTAAACTTATTTCTTCATTAATTGCAAGTATTTCTTCATCACTATACGTTTTTTCTGTATAATATTTAATTTTTGTTGTACCTGCATTATAGTATGCTATTTCATTTTTCCAAGAACCATCTGCAAAGACTACCAATGACTCATAGTTATTACCCAATAAATCTTCTCCCATATATAGCCTTGAATCATAATCTAAATCAAACAAATTTGCAACAGTCGGAACAATATTAACATATGTAGTATAATCTTCAAAATTCTCTTTTTCAAGTTCACTATTATAAATTACAAATGGTACATTATCGGCATTATTATCTATACTTGTATCATAATCTAAAGCTTTATTTAAATTATTTGTAGATATTCCATATGGATAATGATCTGCGAATAAAACTATTACAGTATCATCAAGTAATTTTCTTTCTTCTAAACCATCTAAAAGAATCCCAATTGCATTATCAACAACTTTTAATTTAGACATATATCTTCTTACATCTTTAGGATAATCTTCCGGCATTAATTCAATATATTCATCATTGTATCCATATGAATTAGTATAAGGTTGATGAGATGTTACTGTAGTTATCCATGACATAAATGGCATGCTGGTATCTCTTTCATCTAATTTTTTTAAATAGAAATCCATTAAATCTTCATCACTAGCCCATTTTCCATACTGAGCACTATATTTAATATTCATATCCTGTACTTTATAAAAATCATTACTTCCCATATTTTTATGAATAGTAGTTCTTCCATAATAAGCATCAAAATGATTATGAAAACTATTAGTGTAATACCCTTTATTATTAAATAAACTAAATATACTTTCAAAATAAGTATTCTTTTTATAAATATTGGTAGTACACATATTATATATAGTATATAATCCTGTCATTGCACTCATTTCATTATTACCTGTAGCGCATGAATTTCTTGGTGAATAAAAATTATTCCATGATAATCCATTTTTATATAATTTTGCAATATTTGGATAATATTCTTCTTTAAGCATTATATTACTACCAGATTCAATCATTAATACAATAACATTTTTATCTTTAAAAATACCAGTGTATTCATTAGTAGTAGTAAATTCATTACTAATAAAATATTTATTTAAATTATTTAATTTACTATTAGTTTCTTTATCAATAATATCTTTCCATATTTCATTATCGATGTTTACTTGTTCTTTAATTTCCGTATTTCCACTTTGAATATTATCAGGATTATATTCTATTTCAAAACTAATTTCTTTCCCTGGAAGTATATATTCTTTTATATCAAGTATTCCAAAGCCAATATAACCAAATTCATTTATTGCTAAACTAGGAACAGAAGGTTTTCTAAAAAGCTTAAATGTACTAACAGTACTATATTTATTTTGCATAAAATCTAATTTAAGAGTTATATAATAACTAAAACATAACAAACATATTACCAAAACCTTAAAGATATTAAATATTAATAATTTTTTAGTAAATTTTCTTTTTGGCATATCTAAATCTACTCTTTTATCAATAAAAATATAATAGATTAAAACTAATACAAAAGGAATTAATAATAAATAATAATACCATCTAAAACTACTTAAGAATTCCCAAAAATATGAAGTTACAGCACTAGCTTGACTTTTTATTTGTAAAGATGCATATACACCTATATAATTATTAAAACCTAACTGTGCTATACCATAAATTCCTAGAAATAAAGTTATTATTGGATTAAATATTTTAGCAACTATTTTAGGAACATAATTTAATAATAAACTTATAATTAGAGCAATTATATTTAAACCTATAAATATTCTTAAATAAGAATAAGTAAGTATTTTATTACCTTCAATAACTCTAAATATAGATTCTAACAATAAAAAAGAAATTATTAAAATTAAATAATTCTTAAAAAATTTAACTTGCCACAACTTTCTTATTTTTTTCATGATGTTCCATCTCCCCTAAAATTTCCCGCACTGGCTTATAACTTTTTCGGTACTCTTCAAATATACCATACTTTTTAATTAATTGTAAATGTTCTTTTGTCGGATATCCTTTATGTTTTTTGATATTATACTCTGGATGTTCTTTATCTATTTCATACATAATATGATCTCTTGTGACTTTTGCAATAACACTAGCAGCTGCAATAGATAAAGAAAGTGCATCACCATGAATTATTGATTCATAAGGAATATCTAAATCATCTAGTTTCATTGCATCACTTAAAACATATTCCGGTTTTACTTTTAAATTGCTAATTGCTAAATACATCGCTTTACGACTAGCTTCTAAAATGTTTATTTCATCTATTTCTTTAGCGTTTACTATGCCTACACCGTATGCGATAGCATCACTCTTTAATATTTCAAAGTATTCTTCTCTTTTTTTCTCACTTAATTGTTTAGAATCATTTAAACCTTCCAAATGATAGTTCTTAGGTAAAATGCATGCACCTGCTACTACTGGGCCACATAAAGGACCTCTTCCTGCTTCATCAACACCAGCTATTAATATAATATTCTTATCATATAACTCTTGTTCAAATTTTAATAAATCATTTTTCATTATCAAACATTATTCCTTTTATATACTCATCTTTAATATCATTAATAATTCTATTACTTACTCGTTCATAATCTACTTCGCCACCACGAACAGCTCCTATTTTTCTACCAATTTTATCATATATTTCTTCAAAATCCAGTTCATCGTCAGTTCTATTAATTTTATATCTTTCTTCTAATTTTTCTGGATAATATTTATTTAACTGTTTAAGTATATATACCGCTATTTCATTTACATCTAGTATCTCAGTTTTGATTGAGAAAAAAGATGCTAAATTAAGCGCAGTTATTTCATTATCAAATTTAGGCCATAATATTCCCGGAGTATCTAAAAGCATAATTCCATGATTTGTTTTAAGCCAAGTAAGTCCTTTAGTAACTCCTGGTTTATTTCCTACAGTTGCTACTTTTCTTCCTGCTAATTTATTTATTAAAGTAGATTTACCTACATTTGGAATACCCACTACTAAAACCCTAACTTCTTTTTTATTTAAACCTTTTTCAAGTCTTTTCTTTTGAACATCTTCCATTAATTGGTGAGTAGCTTCAATAATTCTATTTATATCATTTTTATTTTCTAAATCCGCAAGTATTACTTTATAACCTAATTCTTCATAATATTTAACCCAGTAATTAACTGATGATAAATCAGTTAAATCTTTTTTAGTCATAATTAAAATTCTTGGTTTATTGCCAATAATATCATTAATATTAGTTATTTTCGATGATTTAGGTATACGTGCATCAATAAGTTCATATACTACATCTATATTTTTATACTCATTAATCATTAATCTTTTGGCTTTTTCCATATGACCTGGATACCAGTTGATACGGACTTTTGGAAACTTTTCATTTACATTATTTTCTGTCATAATATTACTCCTTTCTTATTTCATAATTTTGATTCTTCACTCGTTGCTAATGTTTTTCTTTTGTTTTAATCAGTAGAAATTCTTTTTACATTATATCACAATTATGTTTTTTTATAAAGTCTATTGCCTCAAGATATTC
Organism: Bacillota bacterium; assembly: GCA_015059425.1. Lineage (GTDB taxonomy): Bacteria > Bacillota_I > Bacilli_A > RF39 > UBA660 > Caccenecus. Next base: position 143,633 of record SVAM01000002.1, read on the forward strand.
ATCTTGATATTTAAATTTTATATTTATATTCCCATCTTCATATATAAAAATATCATCAACTAATTCATCAATTACTTTTTTTGTAAGATGAGTTATATTCTCATTCTTTTTAAATTCATCTATCCATTCTTTATTTTTTTCTGATTTAAAACAAATTTCTTCTATTTTTTTATTAGTTTCTTCTTTATCTTGTCTAAACTTCTTTAAAAACAAATTATAATCATTTTTATATTCAACATATTCTTCTTTTGTTATAATATCATTTTCAAAATCTTCCTTAATACTTTCTTTTAATTTATCATATTTATCAATATTGTCATCTAATTCTTCTATTCTATTATTTAATATTTCAATATCATAATTTATTCCCTCATCTTTAATTATTTCATCAATTTTCATATCTATATTAAGTAATAATTTTATTTGATTATTTATTGTCTTTAACACTGCATCTTCTAATTTCTTTTTTACAACAGTATGCTTTGAACATTCTTTATTTCTTAAATAAGAACTACAATAATAATATTCACAGGTATTTCCTTTTTTTATTGTAAAGCTATTACCACAGTCTGCACATTTTAAATGTCCTGAAAATATGTCATATTCTTTATTACTTTTAATTCTGTTATCTCTACCATAAATTGTGTTTTGAACTTGATTAAATTTTTCTTTGCTTATAAGAGCAACATGATGATTTGGTACAATAATCCAGTCTTCTGAATCAACGTGAATAAGTTTATGAATTTTATGACTCATTCTTTTTCTTTTGCCTTGAACTAAATCTCCTGTGTATGATTGGTTTTGTAAAATTCTATCAATCATTTTTGTGTTCCATAAATCCATAGAATCTGTTTTCTTACAGTTTGCAATAGACTCATTTCTTTTATATGAAGAAGGTGGTAAAAATCCACATTTGTTTAATTCATCTACCACCTCTCTTTTACTTTTTCCATCAAGTATCATATTAAATATTTTTTTAACTATTTTTGATGCCTTTTTATCTACAATAAATTTATGTTTATCTTTTGGGTCTTTTAAATATCCAAAAGGAGCAGATATTCCTGTAAATTCTCCATTAACTTTTTTCGTATTTAAGACACTTTTTACTTTATTTGAAATATCTCTTGCGTATTCATCATTCATCAAATTCTTAAAAGGAACTACAACATTATTAACGGATTTTGGGTCTTTAAAACTATCTACATTATCATTTATTGCAATAAATCTTATATTATATAAAGGAAAGATTTGTTCAAGATAATTTCCTACCTCTATATAATTTCTTCCTAATCTAGATAAATCCTTTACAATAATAGTATTTATCTTTCCATTTTTCATATCAGTCAATAACCTTTGAAAATCTGGTCTATCAAAATCAGTACCAGTAAATCCATCATCTATGTAGAAATCTTTTAATTTTAAATCACTATTATTTTTTAAGTAAAGACTTATAAGACTTTTTTGATTAGTTATACTATTTGATTCTGATTTATCTCCATCATCACTAGATAGCCTCACATAAGCGGCGACATTCCATCTGCTCATTTGCTCTTTCCTCCATTCCATCAATAAATTCTATCGCTTTTTCATATTCATCTTGATATTTGAACTTAATTGTTATATTCCCACCTTCGTGAACATAGATACATTCAATTAATTCATTTATAACATCTTTATTTAATGCTTTTACTTTTTTGTTTCTTCTAAAATGTTCAATCCAGTAGTCATCTTTTTTAAAATTTTTTATATTTTCTAAATAAACATTTTCTAATGCTTTTATTTCATTATTACAATTTTCAATTCTATTATCATAATCTTTTGAATACATTAAAAAATCTTCTTTGCTAATTTTTTGAAATTTCCAATCTTCATAAGATAATTTCTTTAATCTTTTTAACTTATCTATATCATTATTAAGTTTTTTAACACTATTAAAATATTGTTGTTCATAATTACTTCCAATCCCATCTTGTTTTAATCTATTTATCGTCTTTTCTAAATTTAATACCATTTTAACTTGAAACAATATAGTCTCTAATACTTGATTATTCAAATCAACAGTTTTAATTTTATGAGGAGAACATACATTGCTTTGTGTTTTATAATTTCTACAATAGAAGTGAGAACAAGTTCTTGTTCCTCTAAAATCTTCCATTCTACACATAGCGTGTCCACAGTCTGCACACTTTATTTTCCAACCAAAAATTGATGGTTGCGATGGCTTTTTTCTGTTACATCTTCTTTCTCCAATAAGTTCTCCCACCTTTTTAAAATCTTTAATATCAACTATTCCTTCGTGAGTATTTTTCACAATGATCCATTCTTCTTTTGGTTTAGATACTTGCTTATGATTTTTATAACTTATTGAGCCTGTCCTATTATAAACTAAATTACCAATATAAGTTTCATTAGTAAGAATATTTGTAACAGTCGTTTTACTCCAATGATATTTTGTTTCTTCTTCTCTATCTTCTAAACTTATATTATATTTATTTCTTCTTTGTATTTCTTTTCTGCATAAGATGTGGTTATTATTTAAATATTTACATATTTTTAATATTCCCTCGCCATTTAGAGCCTTTTTATATATAAGCCTTACATTTTTTGCTTCTGATTCTTCTATTACAAGTTTATGAATATTATTAGAATCTTTTTTATATCCATATGGTGTAGTTCCTCCAACAAATTCTCCATTTTTTGATTTTGTAAGTAAAACACTTTTTACTTTATTTGAAATATCTCTTGCGTATTCATCATTCATTATGTTTTTAAAAGGAACTACTACATTATTTATTGATTTGGGGTCTTCATAACTATCTATATTGTCATTTATAGAAATAAACCTAACATTATATAAAGGAAAGATATGTTCAAGATAATTTCCTACCTCTATATAATTTCTTCCAAATCTAGATAAATCTTTTACGATTATTGTATTTATTTTTCCATTTGCTAAATCAGCAACCATTCTTTTAAAACCCGGTCTATTAAAACTTGTTCCACTAAATCCATCATCTACATAATAATCAACAATTCTAAAATCGTGTTTATTTTTCAAATGATAATTTATTAATTCTCTTTGATTCGTTATACTATCTGATTCTGCATTATCGCCATCATCACTTGATAATCTACAATAAACACCTATCTTCCATTCAATTCTATTTTTATTATTCGTTAAATCTTTTTTACTTCTTCTACCTGCCATTGCATTTCCTCCTCATCTTTTTTTGTTTAGATATAAAATCTCTATATATCTTTTTTTGAATATTGAGGAAATCATCATTTTCGTTTATAGATACAAGTTTTACATTTTTAGGTTTTAACTTGTACTCTGAAAAGTTTAATAAATCAATTACATTTCTACTTATTCTAGATAAATCTTTTACATATATTGTATTAATACAGTTATTATTCACATCTTCTATCATTCTTTTAAAAGCAGGTCTATTAAAATTCATACCTGAAAATCCAATATCAATATAATATTCTCTTTTACATTTTTCTTTTTTACTATTCAAATAGGTTTCAATAGTTATTTTTTGATTATTCACCCCCTCGTCTGCTTGTTCTTTGTTTCCAACTCTGCAATAAATTGCAACTCTCATTTTTCGTTCTTCCATAATTACTCTCCTTTCAATTTACGAGTTCATTTTAGAAGAAATACAAAAACTTTCCCATTGTGCGATTTTTTTATTTGCACATTTGCAAAAACTATCTATATATGCTTTTAATTACATTTGTTATAGAGTCTTCAGCTTTTATATTGTTATTTGAGAATTCTATCTTCACTATTTTTCCATTAACTTTAAAAGCATAAGGATTTTTTACCCCATTTAAAAAATCAAGTATCTTTTCGTTACTTGATTTTTTTCTACTTATTTTCACTTCTGATAATTCATCTATTTCATTTATATCTACATCACTCATTTTCATATTTCTGCATTTTTCTAATTTTTCTTTTAACGCACAAATATCAATATTACTCATTTAATTCTCCTTTCTAAAACTCCTCTTACACTTTAATTTAAAATCATTTTCTGTTTTAAAATTGAATAAACTACAATTTAACAAAACTCCACTAACTAATTTTTTAACATCTCTTTTGCTCTTACCAGTAACATACATATCTTCTACTTTATCTTTTGTAATAAGAGTAACTAGATATGTTTTATTTCTTTTTCTGCGAAACACTTTTTACCTCCTGAAAATAATATTTAACAACCCGATTTAGGTGTTTTCTATTTCTCATTTTCTTTGATGTAATAGTAATTTCAGTAGGTACTAAATTTATAACTTTACAATTTAAAATAGAAGTTTTGTTTAATAAATCTCTCACAGTATCTTCTGCAGCTGCTTTACTTTCTGCCTCAACTTCAAATTCATTAACTTTACTTCTTTGAACATATACTAAATATTTCTTCATAATTTTTCCTCCAATTTAACTTTCAATTCAAATACATTAACAATAGCATTATCAACTAATTTCATTTGTTCTGGTTTTAAATGTCCTAGATATGCTTTTAATCTTTTTTTATCAATTGCTCTTATTTGTTCAACAAGAATCATTGAATCTTTTTTTAAAAATCTATTTTTACTTATAGGAATATGCGTAGGTAATTCCATTCTTTTTAATACTGTTGTAATAGGAACAACTATAATTGTAGGACTATGTTTATTTGCCAAGTTATTTTGAACTACTACCACAGGGCGTTCGCCATCTTGTTCACTCCCAACAATAGGATTAAGTGATGCAAAATAAACATCTCCCTTTTTAATTTCAAAGTTTTCCATTTTTCTTTTCTACTTTGTAAATAACTCGTGGCTTTTCATCAAATAATTTGGTTATATTAAGTTTTTCATTATTCAAATAATCATTTACTAATCTATTTACATCTTCTTGTGCTTTTTTCATACTTGTTTGAGAATGATCCATAGTTGTTTCAAAAACCAATTTAACTTTAACTCTATATCTTTTCATTTTCATTTAATTTTCCTCCCTTTTTATGTATAAAAGCCAAAGTATAAAACTCTGGCTTTGTTAAATTATTTCTACATTTTTTATTTGTTGATATTTCTCCTCGAAACCCCTCAACATTGGGAAGTCATCAAACGATTGATTGCTAGTCAATTCCACGAGAATTTCACTCTCTTGTGGTTCTCACAAGACTGCCCCCATTGCTTGAGTCTGTGGCTAGGCAGGAGTATCATTATACCTATTGTTTGTTATTGCAATATTAGGAGCAACCTAATTTTATAGCCAAGTATTTATCGTCAAGCGTACTTGCTAACGTGCTTATCTTTCCAGACAACAATAGGAACGTATCTGATGAATGTATATCCAATTGTCAAAGAACAGTCCTGTTTCTAAAAA
>SVAM01000012.1 GCA_015059425.1 Bacillota bacterium
ATATTAAAGTTACACTAACGCAAAATAATATTATTCCAATTAATAATATTTTCTTTTTACTTCTTATAGTTTCAAATTTCATTTTGTCACCTCTACTACTAAAGGTAACTTAAAGTTGTTTTGCCTAGTTAGTTCTGGGCTTATTAACTTAAATAACCCCCCCCCAGAAGCATACTCAGCAACTGTTGGGAAGTTCTTACATATTTTTTTCATTTGCTAACTTCCTTCCTATGATAGTTAAAATATACCATAAAATAAACTAATTGTCAAGTTAGACCAGTTATTTTTTTATATTTTTCATTGTATAATACATATCAAATTCTAACATTAAAGTATTAACTTGTTTTATTACATCATTTATTAAAATATCATTTTTCATATACTCACCAATTTTATGTTATCAAAACAATATAAATATTTCATTACATTCGACAAAACATGCCAAAATTTTATTAGCAAGCAAGTGTAAATAGATTTTACAATTATAGATATTTTATATATTTTATAGTATAATTATTTTAGGTGATTACATGAAGTATCCTAACAACATAAACAAAAAATATAAACATGAAATTAATTATAAAAATCGAGGTATGAACTTAGAAACAATAATTAACGAAGCTTGTAAATATTATTTAGATAATGATATTGCTGTTATATATAAAAAACCTACTCCAATTGGTGTTGTAGATGTTGATTATAAAAATGGTGCTGTAATTAAAAAAGCATATTTTAAAGAACCCTCTACTTTAGATTACAATGGTTTATATAACGGAAAATATATTGAGTTTGATGCTAAAGAATGTCATAATAAAACATCTTTTCCATTATCTAATATTCATAATCACCAAATTAGTCATATTAAAAATATTATTAATCATGGAGGGATTGCTTTTTTAATAATAAGTATGAATAACAATTACTATTTATTTAAAGGAGAAAATCTCATCGATTTTATTACTAACGAAAAAAGAAAAAGTATCCCATTTAGCATAATTGATAGTATAGGTTACAAATTAAATTATAATTATAATATAGGTTTAGATTATATAAAAGGAATAAATATAGCTTATAAAGGAGTTGAAAATTATGAAAAAAATACCAAAAATCAAATCAAAAAAGAAGAAAGGTAACAAAAAAAAGAAAAGTGTTAAAAATATCATATTAATAACATTAATATCTTTAGGAATAATTGGGGCTTCAAGTGTTCTTGCATTTGCACTATACATTATTATTTCATCACCTGATTTTGTTCCCCAAGAATTATATAACAAAGAAGCAACGATAATATATGCAAAAGATGGTTCGGAAATTGCAAGATATGGTTCAGAAAACGTTGAAATAGTTACTTATTCAGATTTACCCCAAGTTTTAATAGATGCATTAATTGCAACAGAAGATTCAAGGTTTTTTCAACATAATGGATTTGATGCAGCAAGATTTACAAAAGCAACTTTAGGACAACTTGCAGGTAAAAATGCTGGTGGAGCATCCACTTTATCAATGCAAGTTATAAAAAACACTTTTACTTCATCAGAAGCAGCTGGTATTAAAGGGATAATTCGTAAATTTACAGATATTTATATGGCGGTTTTTAAACTAGAAGCAGTTTACACAAAAGAAGAAATTATAGAATTTTATTTCAATAGTCAATGGCTAGGTGGAGGATCTACTAATTATGGTTCTATTAATGGTATTGAACAAGGAAGTCAATATTTCTTTGGAAAATCAGTTTCAGATTTAACTTTACCAGAAGCTAGTTTAATAGTTGGTATATTTAATAATCCTGTAGCATTCAACCCCTATTATTATCCAGAATCTGCTACAAATAGACGTTCTACAGTTTTAAATTTAATGGTTAGACACGGTTATATAACAGAAGAAGAAAAAGAATTTGCTGAATCTATTCCAGTCGAAAGTCTACTTGCAGATAGATCTAATGATAAAAGTGATGATTATCAAGCATTCATAGACTTTGTATTAAGACAAGTACAAAAAGAAACTGGCGATGATCCGTATAAAACACCAATGGCTATATATACTACATTAGATCCAAATGTTCAAAAGACTATCAAACAACTTGAAAATGGAGAATTATATAAATTTGCTGATGAAAAAGTTCAATTTGGAATGGCAATTACAAGTGTAAAAGATGGTTCAATATTAGGACTTTCAGGTGGAAGAAATTATCAACCAAAAGGAACTAACAGAGGTGTTGGAAAAGATAATTATGGAATTGAAGGAATAAAAAGACAACCAGGATCTACCGCAAAACCTATATTTGACTACGGACCTTATATTGAATATTTACATGGCTCTACTGGAACTATATTTTTAGATGAACCTTGGACATATACTAAAGGTGGTTCCGTATTAAATGCAGACCGAGGATACAACGGTCAAATTACTATGCGTTCTGCTCTAGTACAATCAAGAAATGTTCCAGCATTGCAAGCTTTCCAACAAGTTGCAAATGAAGTCGGTATTAAAAAAATTGCAGAATTTGCTAACAATTTAGGAATTAATTTTGGAGATACGTTATACGAATCTGCCGCTATTGGTGGTTTTGATGGAGTTGACCCATTAACAATGTCTGCTGCCTACTCTACTTTTGGACGAGGTGGATATTATATAAAACCTTATTCATTTACAAAAGTAGTATATTTAGAAACTGAAGAAATATACAATTATAAATATGAAAAAAAACGCGTAATGAGTGAAGAAACTGCGTACATGGTAACTGATATGCTAGTATCAGGTGGAGCAAGTGGCGTTGGAGGAAGTTTCTCAATAAGTGGGACACAAATAGCAGCTAAAGGTGGAACAACAACTATAGATAGGAGTGCTGCAGATGCTTTAAATATACCTCGTAGTTCAACACCAGATCATTGGAATATAACTTATTCCCCTGATGCATGTATAGCCTTATGGTATGGATACGACGATAATACTCAAGGTTATTTAACTAGTGGTACAGGTGTGCCAGCTCGTAAAGCAATAATGAAAGCAGTTGCTACTAAAATCTACAATAAAAATTCAAGATTTAAAAAACCTTCAGGAGTTGTATCAGTAACTACCGAAAAAGAAACATATCCAACTGCAATCGCTAGTGAATTTACTCCTGATAATTTAAAATTAACTGAGCTATATATAAGTGGTTATGAACCTTCTGAAGTTTCAAATAGATTTAGTATTTTAAATAATCCTACGAATGGTAAATCAACATATGATGGCACAACAATTACTATTAGTTGGGATAAGATTAATATACCAGATGCAATAAATAATTCTTATATTGAAGAAAAATTTAATAATGAATCTTATTGGAATTTCTATGACAAATACAGAAGTGATTATTACCAAAAACGAATTGATTATAATACTACAAATATTGGCGAAATTGGCTACCAAGTATATATAAAAGATAATAACGATAATTTAACAAGTTTAGGTTACACTCCAAATAACTCTTATACTTATACAATTAATGATATTAGTACTTTAGAATATACATTTATAATAAAATCAGCTTATAGTATTTTTAAAGATAATATGAGTAGTGGACTTGAAATAAAAGCTAAAGTAAATATAGACAGCAATATTGGTAACACAGGTGGACCTACTGAAAATGAACCTACTATTGAAATTCCAAATAATAATGATAACAATAATGATGTTATTACAAATGATAAAAATACACTAGAATAATAGTGTATTTTTTTAATATATAAAAACAAACTACATTTTCATAGTTTGTTTTAATCTTTTAATTACTTTTTTTTCAATACGAGATATGTAACTTTGTGATATTCCCAATTTTACTGCCACTTCTTTTTGGGTATATTCTTCAGTATTATTAAGACCATATCTTAATGTCATAATTTCTTTTTCTCTTATATCTAAAGAATCTATTTCTTTTTCTAATATTTCTTTATTTAATAAACGTTCATATTCATTTGGAACATAATCTACTTCTGTACCTAAAATATCTTCTAAATGAAGCTCATTACCTTCTGAATCATAATTTAGAGCATCTTCAAAACTAATTTCTCCCCTTCTTTTTTTATTTTTTCTTAAAAACATTAATATTTCATTAGAAATACAACGTGATGCATATGTAGCAAGTTTTATATTTTTATCTAACTTATAAGTATTAATACCTTTTATTAAACCGATTGAACCTATACTTACTAAATCTTCTACATCATAACCAGTATTCTCATATTTTTTAGCTAAAAAAACTACTAACCTTAAATTATGTTCTATTAATTTATTTTTAGCATCTTCATCCCCTTTTCCAGCTTTAATAATGGCATCCCTTTCTTCTATTTCGCTTAATGGGGGTGGTAATTTATCTGTAGCGCCAACAAAAAAACATTCATTATATTTATTTTTTAACCACGACAATATTTTATTAATCATTTATATCCTCCAATATTTTATAATTAAGCAAACATTCTATTCCGTTTAATTTAAAAGTATTATTACTTAAACCAATCAAATAATTTTTTATTTCTTTATTATTTACAAATATTTTTTTAGGTTTTATACACTCAATTATGCCATGATAATTTAGGCTATTATAAGGAACATACATAGGACTTCTTATATTAACTTTACCTTTTATTATTTTTTTATTAAGAAGTATAACTGGCTTATTTGTAATTGGATCAACTAATTTATTTCCAGTATCTAAAAAACCACTTACATTTAATATATAATTGTTATTAAATACAATACTTATTTTATAATAATAATTTTTAATTTCTTTTAAAGCATTTACGCTTTTTATACAAAGAAATAAAATTAAGGGGCTAATTACAATTAGATAAATATAATTTACTGTTAACCCTTTATAATAAAAAACTAAACCATCATTACTATAACTAAATTCTGTTTTTAAATAATATAAAAACCCTCCTAAAATAATACTAGTCATATATAAATATACAAGATTATAAAAAGTATATTTAATATTTTTATATCCAAATGCAATTAAACACATAACTAAAGCCATAATAATTTTAAAAAATATAAAAATATATGAATTAATCGGAATAAATAAACTTAATAAAGATACACTGCCAAATAACGCTCCTAATAATAATTTATATAATTTTGTATACCTTTTTAAAACTACATTAACAGTACATAATAACATCAAATCTATTATAAAATTTATTAAAAATATAATATCTATATAAACTGTCATATAATCACCATTTAGATTATATAATATAAGAATCAAAAAATATGTCGATATTAGTTAAAAAGAAAAAAAATAGGGCTCTTTAAGAACCCTATGAAGGCAAGTATTAGCTTTGCCTGTATGTTATTGTCTAAGTAAACACGAAGTATACTTAGCATCATCATTATAGCATTGTAAATTTTATTTGTCTACAAAATATTACATTTTTTTAAAATTTACTATTAGTTTACACTTTTATACTAAATCAAATAAACTTAATTGACTTGTTTCCGGCAAATTACCAAACACTCCTAAACTTCTCAATTTATCTACAGTAGTTTGATTTACATGGCCTCTTAAACCAAAGTCTTCAATACTATAAAAAGGTTTTATATTTCTTTCTTCAATTATTTTAGTTGCAACAGAATCCCCAAGACCGTCCAAAGTTCTAAATGGGCAAATTAAAGTTTTTTTGTCATCACCTATAATAAAGTTTTTACCATCACTTTTTTCAATATCAATATTACCAAATTTAAATCCTCTAGCAGTTGCCTCTAAACATAATTTAAGGGTTTCTAATACACTCAATTCTTTATTAGTTGCTGTATAACCCTTTTCGATAATCTCTTTCATTTTGGCTTTTATAGCATCATACCCTTTTATCATTGTTTCTAAATCAAAATCATCAAATCTAGTAGAAAAATATGTCGCATAATATACTTCTGGATGATGAACTTTAAAATATGCTATTCTAAATGCACTTGTAACATAAGCAGCCGCATGAGCTTTTGGAAACATATATTTAATCTTTTCACATGAATCTATATACCAAGATTCTATACCAGCTGCTTCCATATCTGCTTTAAACTTAGCCCAACCCTCTGGGTCTTTAGAAGCTTTTCCTTTACGAACAAATTCCATTATTTTAAATGCTTTAATTGGCTCCATACCTTTATACATTAAGTAAACCATAATATCATCACGGCATCCAATAACATCACTAAATGGTACTATATTATTTCTAATTAGTTCTTGAGCATTGCCAAGCCATACGTCAGTACCATGAGATAAACCTGATATTTTAATTAATTCTGCAAAAGTTTTTGGTTTAGTATCTACAAGCATCCCTATAGTAAATGGTGTTCCAAATTCCGGAACTCCTAAAGTACCTGTTTCATTCATTATTTGATCTTTAGTAACTCCTAAAGGTTCAGGTGATAAAAATATACCCATTGTTTCTTTATCATCTAAAGGCACAGTTGTAACATCAATACCTGATATATCTTGTATCATGCGAAGTTGTGTTGGATCTGTATGACCTAATATATCTAGTTTCAATACATCTTCGTCAATTGCATGGTAATCAAAGTGCGTAGTTCTCCATGTAGCATCTATATCTTCAGCTGGATATTGAAAAGGCGTAAAATCAAATACATCCATATATCCAGGTATTACTACAATACCACCAGGATGTTGCCCTGTTGTTCTTTTAACACCAGTACATCCTATAGCTAATCTTTCAATTTCAGCATTATTTAATATAATACCCATTTTTTCTGCATATCCTCTAACAAATCCAAAAGCTGTTTTTTCTGCAACAGTACCAATTGTACCTGCACGATATACGTTATCTACCCCAAACAATACTTTAGTATATTCATGGGCCGCTGCTTGATTTAAATCCGAGAAATTTAAATCAATATCTGGAACTTTATCTGCGTTAAAACCTAAGAAAGTAGCAAATGGCATATCTTGCCCATCTTTTAACATTTTAGTACCGCATTTAGGACATTCTAAATCAGGTAAATCAAAGCCACTTTTATAAGTAGCACCTAGCGCATTACCATTTTCATCTTCAAAAATACTATGTTTACAATTTTGACAACGATAATGTGGTGGTAAAGCATTAACTTCAGTAATACCCATCATAGTAGCTACAAAACTTGAACCTACAGATCCACGTGATCCAACTAAGAATCCATCATCATTACTTTTCTTAACAAGTTTTTGAGCGATTAGATAAATAACGTCAAATCCTCCACCAATTATACCCCCTAAAGCTTTTTTTACTTTTTTATCAATATCATTTAAAGGATCACTACCCTTTAATTTTTTTAATTCTTCTTCAAATGATAATCTTTCTTCTTCTAAAGCGGCATTTATTTTCTCTTCTAAGTCTTTAATACTATTTTCATATTCTTTTTTTAATTTTATTATTAATTCTTCTTTAATAACTTCTTTAACCGAATCAAAGCCTTTTAAAATTGTTTCATGTAAGATACTAAATGCTTTAGTATTTAACTCTTCACCATCTAACTTTTCTTCTCGTTTTAATTTACTTTTAATACTTTCTAAGACAGCATCACCATATAATTCCTTAGATATTCTTTCCTCTATATTAAGAGGTAATGGATTTCCATACCAATTCTCAGCTTTTGTATAAACTAGTTCTGTAACCGTTTCAACTGATTTATCAATTTTAGGAGAAAATGGTACCCCACCTGTTTGAATGATAACTTCTACTTCTTCTATCATATCTGCTATTTTATTAGAATTAGTTACAACTATTTCATTTGCTAAATCTTCGCCTAAAAAACTAAATTCTTGTAACATTTCATCTGTAGTTCTAAAATGCATATCAGGTTGATCTACTCCCCTTTTATTTAAAGGGTGTAATTTACCATTTGTTTTTTGAGCAATAATAATATCACGATATATTTTATCTTTTGGTGTTAAGTAATGTGCATCTGATGTTGCAACAATTAGTTTACCAGCATCTTTCGCTACTCTAACTATTTTTTTAATATGATTTTCAAGTTCTGACATATTTTTAAAACCACTAGATTCTAATTGTAGTAAATGCTTAATTGCACTTAATGGTTGAATTTCTATATAATCATAAAATTGCATTAAGTTTGATAATTCTTCATCATCTTTAGTTTTTGCCTCTTCAAATATTTCACCATTAACACAACCACTGCCGATAAGTAAGCCTTCTCGTAATTTTTTTAACTCACCTCTAGGTAACTTAGGTTCACTATTTTTAAATAAATAAGTAGTATTTGCATAAGAGATTATTTTAAATAAATTTTTTAAGCCTGTTTTATTTTTAACTAAACAGCATAAATGAAAAGGAAATGAAAATTTAATTAATTCATTTATATCAACAGAATTAAACAAATTAGTTGTTGTTTCAATATTTCTTGAATCTAATTCTTCACACATTTTATGGAATGCTAAAGCTGTACCTTCAGCATCATAATCCGCTCTATGATGTGCGTCTTCATCCCACTCTATATTGTATCTTCTAACTAGAGTAGTAAGTTTATGATTAGGCCACTCTGGGTGTAAAGTTCTAGCCATACTCATTGTATCTAATACAGTATTATTAAACTTACCTAAATTATATTTTCCACATGCAGCATCAATAAAACCTATATCAAATTTAGCATTATGCGCTACCATTGGTAATTCTCCTGCCCACTCTAAAAATATTTTAGTAACAGTTTCTTCATCATCATGCCCTTTTAACATATCATCTGTAATGCAAGTTAAATCTATAATTTTTTGAGGAAGTGGTCTATGAGGATCAATAAATTCATCAAATCTATCAATTATCTCTCCATCTTTTATTTTAACAGCACCAATTTCTATCATTTGATCACTGCCTACATAAAAACCTGTAGTTTCTGTATCAAAAACAACATATTCTTGTCCTAACAAATTATATTCTTTTAAATTATGAATAAAATCTATATCATCATTTACAACATTTAATTCTGTACCATAAATAACTTTAAAATGTTCATCTTCCGGTTTCCCTTTATTAACTTCACATACTACATGAAATAAATCCGGATAAGCTTGTAAAGCATTATGATCTGTTACTGCAACCGCTTTATGACCTAAAGACATAGCATGACCAACTAATGTTTTAGCGTCTATTACTGAATCCATCATACTCATCATTGTATGTGCATGTAATTCAACTCTTTTTACTTCTGCATTATCTACAATCTTTTCCTCTTTGCTACTAATACATTCTATATCCCAAATTTGAAAAACATTTTCATGAGAATAATTATCAAATTCTACATTACCATGAAATCTATACCATTTTTTTTTCTTTTTAGCATCTTTTAAACCACTTTTTATTACACTAAATTCTCTTTTATTTTTCTTAAATACTTTAGCAAGCATACTACTAGTATTATCACTAATTTTTAAAGTTAATATATTAATCGTATCTTTTTCTAATAAATCTTCACCAAATACATATGCCTCTACAATAACATTTTCTATAGGCCCAACTATATTTTCTATCGCTGTTATTTCACCATCTACATGATCACCCATTATTATATTCGGATCTTCATTTTTTAAGGTAATTATTTCTCGAGATTCTATGGATTCTAAATTTCTAACACTCATAGCTAAGCATTTAGAATAAGAATCAAAGTCAATACTTCCATTAAGTCTATACCAATTTTCTTCTTTTATCGCATTTTTTATTGGTAAATACTCTTCTTTTTCTTTTTTAAATATTTTAGCCATAATACTCTTTTTATTATCATTTATAGATAAAGTAATAATATTAATATTGTCTCTTTCTAAATAGGAAATACTTTCTACATACCCTTCAATAGTAATTCCTCTACCAACACTATTAATACTACTAATATCTACTGGCTCTTTAGTTATTTCTTTACCAAGAATTACATCTCCTGGCACAAATTCATGAACAACTTCTACAAATTCTGCTGGAGCTTGAACATTTTCTAATTCTGTTACTACAACTTCTCTTTTTTCTTCATTTAATTTAGTAGTAATCAAATAATCTTTTAAACCAAAACTAGCTAACATTTTCCTAATGTTTGCTTCTTCTTTTTTTATTGTTTCTTCTTCTATTTCACTTATTACTTCAAATATAATTATATCATCATCTATAATTGGTTTATTGTCTATTAAACTTACTAACGATGGCTTTACTTGAACTAATTTCTTAATTATTTCATTTACATAATTAATAACATCATTATTTTCTATATTAGTATATGTTATAAAAATTTTACATTTATATAAATTATTTATTCTATATTCATTATTAATTAATCTATCAATTTCATTAAATGGTAAAACTTTATTAGACATTAAATAAACACTAAACAGCTCATTTTTTTTATTTAAAACAACTTTATTAATTTCAACATTTTCAAATATATTTTCTTCATCTATAAAATTTATACTATTGAAAAATGCTTTAATATCATGCATAACTTCACCTACTTCATTAATTTATTTTATTTATCATATCTATATTTATTTGATAACTATCAAATCTTTTTGTAACACGCCCTTGTACAGCTATTATATCTCCAACTTTAACATTGCTTAACATATAATATGCAAGAGGAAATACTACAAAGTCTAATATATCAGTATCATCAGATGCTGTAATAAAAGCCATATTATCACCTTTTTTAGTTTTAACAGTTCTTATTTTTTCAACTAATACTACACATCTAATGTGTTTATCAAAATAACCTTTTACGTTACTTAATTTAATAATATTTTTATCATTATATTTACTTACTGGATGATTAGTTACATAAAAACCATATGAATCATATTCTTTAGTTCTCAAAATATCATCTGTATATTCCTCTTTATCTTCTATTTTTGGAACCAAACAAAACGTTTCATCTAAATCACTTATTAGCCCAGCATAATTAACAGCTACATCTAAATTTTCAATCATTGTTCTTTTTGTTAAATTAAAACTATCTAAGACACCAGCATCTATTAAAGATACTATAGTTTTTTTATTAACACTTTTACCATATACTCTTTTTATAAAGTCTAAATAGCCTTTATATTCTCCATTTTTGTTTCTTTCATCTATTATTGAATTAGTTGCCGTATTACCTAAATTTTTAATACTATTAATCGGTAACATCAAACTATTATCTTTAATTATATAAAACTTACCAGTTTTATTAATATCTGGTTTTAATATACTTATATCTTTTTTTCTAGCTTCATCTATATATTCTTTAGTTTTTATTTCACTACCAATACTCATATTTAAAAGATTTGTAATAAAATATAACGGAAATTTAGTTTTTAAATAAGCCATTTGATAACCTAATAGAGCATAAGAAACTGAATGTGCTTTATTAAAACCATAATTAGCAAATTTTAATATTAAATCATAAATTTTAGTAGCAACTTCTTTTGTATATCCTCTAGTTACGGCATTATTAATAAAATGTTCTTTATCGCTTAACATAACACTTTCTTTTTTCTTAGACATTGCTCTTCGTATATTATCAGCTTCGGCATAAGAATAACCACCAATTTTAACCAATATTTGCATAACTTGTTCTTGATATACTATTATTCCATAAGTTTCTTTTAATATCGGTTCTAAATCTGGATGTAAATAATTTATTTTTTCTTTACCATATTTTCTCGCTATAAATGAATCAATATTATTCATTGGTCCTGGGCGGAATAAAGCTACAGATGCCACTAAATCTGAAAAATTTGTAGGGCGTAATTTCTTCATTAAATTCTTCATGCCACTACTTTCATATTGGAATATCCCTTCGGTATCCGCAGTACTAAATAATTTAAATATTTCAGAATCATTTAAACTAATAAGATTTAAATCTAAAACCTTATTTGTATTTTCTTTAATAAGTTCTAAAACATTTGCTATAATTGTTAAATTTCTTAAAGCTAAGAAATCCATTTTTAATAATCCCAATTCTTCTAGATATTCCATAGTAACACCGGTCATAATAAAATCTCCATTATTAATTATTGGAATAACTTCATCTAATGAAACGCTTGATATAACTACACCTGCTGCATGGGTAGATATATGTCTTTTTAAACCTTCTAATTTAAGAGCTACTTTATATAAATTTTTAATCTCACTATAATTATTAACAAAATCTTTTACATTTTTATTATTTAAATTCTCTTGTAAACTACTTTTAGCATCTATTAGACTTGCAAATCTATCAATTAATTCTTGTGATATATTAAGAACTCTACCTACATCTCTAATAACTTGTTTAGCACCTAAAGTACCGAAAGTCATAATTGGTGCAACTTTCATATTGCCATAACGATTTCTTACATAATCTATAACTAAGCCTCTTTTAGTATATTCAAAATCTATATCGATATCTGGCATAGAAATTCTATCTGGATTTAAAAATCTTTCAAATAATAAATCATATTTTATGGGATCTATATTTGAAATTCCTATACAATAACTTACTAAAGAGCCTGCAGCGCTTCCCCTAGGGTTTGCTAAAATATTATTTTTTTTAGCATATAAAACATAATCATAAACAATTAAGAAATAATCTACAAACCCCATCTTTTTAATAACACTTAACTCATATTCTAATCTTTCTTTATAATTATCAGTTACATTGCCTTTTAATCTTTTTGATAAGCCTTTATATGCTAAATTATATAAATAAGTAAATGAATCTATACTTTCATCATACTTAGGTATATAAATCTTGTTATTATTATCTAAATTAATATCTATATCTTTTGTAAATTCTATAGTTGTTTTTTTATCTTCATCTTTTACATTAAGATTCATATAATTATTACTATAATCATTTACAACGTCTTTTAATAAAATCCCTTTATTAATAGCTTCTAAATAACTTAAATATATAGTATTTTCTTTTTTTAACACTCTAACATCTCTACAATAAACTACTCTTTCACTTTTTAATAAAGCATTTATTTTTTCTGTATCATTTTTATAACCTAAATAAGAATTTGGATATTTATCTAATAATTCATATGAGTTAAAAGGTAATACTATTTTAATATTATTTAAATAATTTTCTAGTTTTTCAAAAGTCAATTGCTTAAACTCTTTTAAAGTATGAATTTTAAGTAAATTTAAATATCCTTCATAATTTTTAGCATATAAATAAATATCATAATTATCTATATTAATACTTAAACCTATAATAGGTTTTAAGTTATTTGCAATCATTTTACTATAAAAGTCCATTACACCATATAAATTATCATCACATATAGCACAACTGGCGATATTATTGATTTTTAAAAATTCTACTAATTCTGATACCTTAATTGTACTTTGCAATAATGTATATTCTGTATTGATTTTTAAAGGTACAAACATAATATCACCCCACTATATAGATTATATCAAAAACTATTATTTTAAAAAAGCCTTTATATTATATTTAACACTTAAATTATACTAATTTATATTCTCTTGAAATTATTTTATCATCTGAACAATATTTGATTACATATTTATTATCTTGTTTACAAATTATTAAACCAATAGTTTTATCTTGATTATTTTTTCTTAAATTTTCATCTACATAATTCATGTACACTTGAATTTGTCCTATATGTTCTTTTCTTAATTCTGTTACCTTTAGTTCAACTACAACATAACAATTATATTCAATGTTAAACAATAGTAAATCTATATAATTATATCTTTTACCTAATTTGATTGGATATTCACTTTTGATAAATGTAAATCCATTACCTAACTCTTCTAAAAATGTTTCTATATTTTCTAAAATAAGTCTTTGTAATATTTTTTCTGATATAACTTCATAATCGTTATTATTTTTTATAATAATTGGATTTTTTACAAAATCAACTACATTTGAATTAATTTTATTAATAATTTTGTTTCTAGTATTACTAGGTAATCTTTTGAATTCATTCGATTTAATTCTTTCTTGTAATTTTCTAACCGATAAATTCTGTTGTCTACATATTAATACATAATAATCTATTTCATTATCATCATCAATAGACAATAATATTCTATAATGTGACCAAGATAATTCGTCACACAATGTGTGACTTTTTAAAAATAAATAAAATTGTCTAAAATACTTTAAATTAGTTTCTGTGTAACCCTTACCTAACTCACTTGTTAGTCTTATAGAATATTGTTTAATTACCCCTTCACCATAATGTTTCCCAGCTTCACTTAATATTTTACCAACTTTATAATAAGTATCTAAATCACTTTTATTTATTGCATATTTCTTAACTTTTCTATTAATTTCATTATTTATTAGCTCATTTTTTATTTCATTATAGTAATTCATAATAATATCCTTTCTAAGTAACAATATATCACATATTTTAATTATGTCAAAATACAGATTTTTACAAATCTGTATTAAAACAATTACAAATATGCTGATTTCTACTTAGCAGATTTTACCTATTTGGTAACCAATTAGTTAATATCTGTAAAATTACATTTTTTATAAAAAAAAAAAAATAGAGATTTCTCTCTATTAAGCTCTAGATGAATATTTACCATCTTTAGTAGATACTATAATTCTTTCGCCTTCGTTAATAAATAAAGGTACTTTTACAATGTAACCAGTTTCAATTTTGGCATCTTTTTGAGCATTATTAGTAGTATTACCTTTTACAGCAGGTTCAGTTTCAATTACTTCATATTCAACTTTTTCTGGTAAAGTAATACCTAATATTTCACCTTCATAGTAATCAATTGTAATATCTAATCCTTCTTTAATAAACTTTACTTGATCTCCCAAAATTTTAGTAGAAATTTCAACTTGTTCATAAGTTTCATTATTCATAAATACATAATCATCACCAGCTGCATATAAATATTGCATTGGCATTCTATCAATATGTGCTTTCATAATTTTAATATTTGTATTATATGTATCCTCGGTTATTGAACCTGTTCTTAAATTCTTCAATTTCATACGTACAAAAGCAGAACCTTTTCCTGGTTTTACATGTTGGAATTCAACTATTTGATATAAATTATTATCCATTATAATAGTCATTCCGTTTTTAATATCATTTATATTAATATTCATAATTAACTCCTTATTTTTCTATCTTAGAAAATATACCTCTTATACTTCTTTTTCTTTGGTAACCATTTGAAGTTTTAGTTTTACTAATATTTCCTTTAATTGGCATCCCATAATCTACAGGCATAAAATCAGTATGATGTTTACCACCTAAAACAGCAACTATAGGTGAATAAGTTTTTTCAGGTTTAACTAATTTATGTTTTTTTCTTTTTGCCATGATGTGCTCCTATCTTATTATTTTTTTTCTTTTGCAGTTTGATGTTTACGACATTTTTTACAATACTTCTTAACTTCTAAACGGTCAGGAGTATTCTTTTTATTTTTGCTTGTAGTTCTAAGTTCTTCACCACATACAGTACATTTTAAAGTCACATAATTTCTATTTTCATTTTTAGCCATAAAAGCACCTCCTTTATAAAAAGTCTAGAAGTATTATAACATTAAATTAAAAACTTGAAAAGACCAAATCGTTAATATTACGCGCAATCAAGCGATTTACAGGGCTTCTATAAGCACTTTTATTATCTAAATTACTTGTGTTTGGACTAATTACCACAATAGAATACTTTGGATTATCATATGGAGCATACATTAAAAAAGTATTACTTAATACAAAAGTATCTAAACTTCCATCATAATCCGTATCTATATAAGACTCACTAGTACCAGTTTTTCCTGCCGAAGATACTAACCCATTAGTATAATAATAACCTGTTCCACTCTCCATAACTTTTTTAAATCCTAATTTAATTCTATCCATATATTTACTATCTAAATTAACTTTGTTTAATTCATCTACTTTATTTAATTTTATCACTTGATTATCTTTTTTTATACTATGCATTAAATTTAATTTTAACCTAGCCCCGTCATTAGCAATAGTATTAATATATTGTAAAAGACCTACAGGCGTATATAAATCATACTGACCTATAGCTAAATTCAGTAATAAATCTGGAGCTATAGTACTTCCTTCTAAGCCTGTGGTTTCATTGGGTAAATCAATATTTGTTTTAGTACCAAGACCATATTCTTTAAAGGTATTACGATATATATTAAAATGTTCCTCGTTAACATCCAGTTTCATATTGTATACATAATTATTTTTTGTTATACCTATTGCAATCATAAACTGATAATAATTAGAACTTAAAGCAAGAGCATTTATATCATTTAAATAACCTAATTTTTTATATGAGCATTTATAAGGCAAATTAGCTAACTTAACACATGAATCATTATATGAACTTCCAATATCAATTACTTTATTTTGATAACCAACAGAAATTGACGCTCCTTTTATAGCACTACCAACGGTATAAGCATTTTTAACAACATTTATAGTTACATCTTGATACTCACCATTATCTAATCTTCTAATCCCTGCAAGAGCATTAATATTACCTGTTTTAGGATTACTTATTAAAACATATGACTCTCTATAATACTCAGTATTTGCCTGTTTTTTAGCTTTTTCAATTTCTTTTTTTATAATATTTTCTATTTCAAGTTGCAAGTCTATATCTATATTTAATATTAAGTCATTTCCCCTTTTAGCTTCACTTACCAATTTTAAATTATTATTTTCTAGCTTATATATTGCTTTTTCACCTCTTAAATATTCTTCATAATACTCTTCTAACCCACTTATACCAACTTTATCATTATAAGTATAACCGTCACTTAATAAATACTCTTTTTCTTTTGGTAAAGTATTACTTATATTTCCAAAAATACTACTTAAAGTATTTCCATATTTGTAATTTCTAGCCCATTCTATTTCCCCAAATATTCCGTCTAAATTAGCTTCTAATATTTTAGCATACACTTCATCACATACATCTTTTAATAAAACTTTATTATCAAATGCGTATCCATCATTCATTAAGTAATAGAAATATGAACTATATTTTTCTAACTTTGTTAAACCATTTAGCATATTATTAGTAATTCGTTCTTTTTTTAATTTATATAATTTATCATTAGTTATTTTTCTTTCATTATATAATTTATATTCTTCTTCTGTAATTAATTTATCAGCTAATTCATCATTTAATAATATATAGAAATCTTTTAATTTTGCTTCATCATATAAATATTTATAATCCGTTAATTCTACTAATTTCTTAGCAATACCTAATTCCATACTAAGATTACTTTTATCAGTTTTATGATAAACTATCGTATTAATGCCAACATTGTCTACTAATACATTGCCATTTATATCTAATATTCTACCACGAGGAGCACTATTTCCTTTAATATAATGTTCTTTTAAATTATTATATTTTTCTAAATAATAATCATGTTTCGCATAAGATAAATCTATAACTCTTAAAGAAAAAAAAGAAAATATTAAAACAATTATCATTATTAATAAATAAAACTTTTTATTCATTTTCGCCACCATTATTAGTATTTAAAAATAACTTATTTTCATACAATATATTAGGTGATAATATGTATAATTTAATAAGTAGATATATGTCTAATTTATCTAAAGAAGAAGTAAATGATTTTGCAATTAAAAAAAATGTTAATTTAAGTAATGAAGAATTGGATTTTGTTTATATATTTGTAAAAAAGAATTGGGAACAAGTAATAAAAAATCCTAAATTATTAAATTTAGAAAGATATCAAGATCGTTTTACTCCAGAAAATTTTATTAAAATTAAAAAATTATTTATAGAATATAGCTCAAAATATCAAGCATTTTTAAAATAAACAAAAAGCGATGAAATTAAATCATCGTTTTAATTTAGTAGTAAAAATTATTTTAAATTTTTATAATAATTCCTTATATCTTCTAATAAATTTTCATTAAATATGCCATTTCTTAACATTTCAATTTCAAATTTATATGGTGGATATATTCTTTCCTTATCTTCATCGTGTTCCCCAATATAAGGAGTTTCAAGTATCTTTGGAACATCTTTTAATCTAGTATTTGTAATAACATTTAAAATAGTATTAAAACCTAATGTTCCATAACCAATATTAGCATGTCTATCTTTATGAGTATTAATATCATTTTTACTATCATTTACATGAACACATTTAATATAATTAATTCCAACAACTTTATCAAATTCATCTAAAAAATTATCAAACTCTTTAATATTATAACCTGCATCATTTAAGTGACATGTATCAATACATACACCTATTTTACCTTTTTCTATTATATTATTTATAATATATTTTATTTCTTCTAAACTTCTTCCAATTTCTGTTCCTTTACCTGCCATAGTTTCTAAAAGTATCATAATTTTTGTCTCACTTTTTAATACTTGATTTAAAGCATATACTATATTATCTAACGCGATATTTCTATCTAATCCAACACTAGAACCTGGATGTAAAACTAAATACTTAATTCCTAGATCTTCACATCTAGTAACCTCACCTTTTAAAAATGTTATACTAAAATTGTATTTAGACTCATCATTATTTGCTAGATTAATAATATATGGAGCATGACAAATAACATTATTTATATCAATATCATTTTCTTTCATTAATTTTCTAGCTTCTTTACTTAAATTTTCATCAATACTTTTTCTTAATGTATTTTGAGGAGCACCGGTATAAAACATAAATGTATTTGCTCCATAACTAATTGCCTCTTTAACACTTCCTAAGAGTTGTTCTTTTCCAAATGAAACATGAGAACCTATAATCATTTTTATCACCTAAATATATTATATAAAAATATAGATTTTAAAACAAGTTTTTTAGCAATATAAAAAGGACTTATTAGTCCTCTTGTGCTCCACAAACTTCGGATGCATCATCACTAGAAGTAATAACATCATCACTTGTAATATCTGGTGATTTACCATCTACTAAATTAGTTCCATTTGATAACCAAATTTTATAAGTATATTTCCCACTATTTTCTTCAATTAAGAAACTGCCACTATAAGCTTCATCATTTTTTTCCATTAATCCTGAATTAATAACATCTTCTAATGAATAACATTTTGTACCACTTACATTTTGATTAACATATAAAGTTTTAGCTGCTGTTACAAATTTATTAGCTTCTGTAGCTAATACTTGTTTTTTTGCATTAGTCATCATTGGTACAACTGCATTTGTTGCTATTAAAACTACTACTGAAAGTATTGCTATAACACTCAATAATTCTACTAAAGTAAATCCATTTTTATTTAATTTTTTCATATCCTTCACCTTCTAAATTAATTATATCAAAAATATCAGTTTAGTCAACTGATATTTCGGAAATTAAATGTACATTAGTGCAAAATTTGTCGATTTATTTTCTTAATATTTTTAGAACATCTTCTAAAGATAATCCATAATTTTCCAATTCTTTAACATTTAATTTAATTTGTTTTAATAATTCATTAATTTTAATCTCTTTAGCTTTACTAATATTATTACTTATAAAAGTCCCTTTAGTAGATTTTGAAATAATAATTCCTTTATTTTCTAATATATCATAAGCTTTTTTTACAGTATTAGGATTAATTCCTAATGTACAAGCAAGTTCTCTTATACTAGGTATTTGTTCATTACTTTTTAATATTTCTAAAGTTACAAGTTTTTCAACTTCACTTACTATTTGTTCATAAATTGGAGTTCTTGTAGCATAATCAATATTAATATTCATATTTTACCTCATTATCTTGTTTGTACCTTTCAATTAAATTTTTATATTCTTCTTCATTTTTTAATTTTTCTTTATAACTATCAAATTCTTTTTTAAAGCTTTCTACATCATTAATTCTTATGTTTCTATAACATCTATCCCCATAAAATTCAATATTTAGATAACTATTAGTATAATATATTTTATTATTATTTTCAACATATCTAACAAAAGCATCAAAATTATTATTTAATACATAATCAAAAATATAATTATCAAATTCTGTAAAATATACACTATTCATTTCGCTTAAATAGAAATTTCTATATAAACTATTATTTTTCATATCTTTTACTGCAATATTATTAGCATATTCTATTACATACTTATATAATTCTTTATTAGCATTAACAGATATCCTTATAGTTTCATATTTATGATTATTATAATTATATATAATTAAATTTTCATAATCAGAAGCATAAAAGTTATTTAAACTTTCCTTTATTAAACTTTTTAATTCTTTAGTAACTGGTATATAAATATCTCTATATTCTACAGCATCTATATTATTATAATTATATTTATTTACTATTTCCTTCATTTCGTTTTTAATATAATTTTTTACTTCAGTACTTATGTTATCATTGCTTAAAGATATATTAGTTATATATTTACCATTTTTTGTTTTAATTATTGAATCATAATAAGTATCCATATTTTCCATATTAGACATTTCTACTTTCATAATTTTATTTATAATTTTTTTATTATCAATTTCAATATTAATTCCATAATTAAAAAGAACAACACTATCAATATCTTTAACTTTTAAAATATGATTATGATCAAAACAATCAACTATAGCATACATTCCATTATAAATACCAAATGAAATAATAAATATTAATAATGATTTACCAAATTTATATATTTCTTTTCTAGTAATCAAATCATATACAATATAGTATATAAACGCTATAGCTATACCTATTAATAAACCTATGAAATGTATTTCTTTCATTAAGAAATAAGTTATTATACATACTGGTAAAAGAGTAATACTTTTAACTATATAATGTTTATATTCATTTCTAAAACTAATTTCATTTTCTTCCATTTTTCTTTTTTGGAATATAAAGTATCCTACAGATAAATAAATTATACTTAAAATAAACATTTTAATTAACACTTTAGAACTAAATATATTATTTAAACCATATGTAAATCTAACTGGTGTTGTATAATCATCACCAATTTTTTTGTCTAAATAATAAAAATAATTATTATTTTTAAGTTCTTCTTTACAATCAGTACTATAACACTCATAATTAGTAGGTTTACAAGCTTCTTCAGTACAATTTATATAATTAATACTATAACTATTTGTTAAATAACCATTAGCTAGTGTAATAAATGGATACAATAAAATAACTATAAATAGTATAACTAAACTAGTTATAAAATTACCAGAAAATGCAATACCTAAAGAAATTATAGAATACATAAATACATAAGAAATAAAATAAAATATAAAATAATCTAGTAATAATTTAAATGGAATAACAAGTGAATTAAATAATATCCCAAATAAACCATATATTAAAGTATTTATTAAAAGAAAAACAAATAATATTAATATACCTCCAGCGGTATTAGTAAAATATACTGTTTTTCTACTAAGTGGTTTTGACATTACAAAATCAACACTTTTTTGTTTAAATAAAAAGCCAAATAAAGAAACTGCTAGAGCTATAGGAATAATATACATCCCTATATGAGTTATAGAACTTATTAAACTAAATTCTAAAATATTTTCTTTTTCGAATAAACAAATTATTAAAATTAATATATTTAGTAAAGGAACAATACCAAATAAGAATGCCAAAATTCCTTTTGATTTTTTTATATTTTCTTTAAAATAATTTAAATTAAATAACGCTTTCAAATTCATATCCTAAAGCCTCCATTTGATAAATAAATACTTCTTCTAAAGTTAGTGGTAAGTAATCAAGTATCACCGGTTTTAATTTTTCTAATATTTCTTTACTATCTTTACCTTGTTCATCAATAATTAGAGTGGCAACACTACCAACTTTTTTATATGATAATATTTTTAAACCTTTAAAAGTACTTTTATTAAAATCATCTTTTAAAGATATTTGCACTTTAAACATATTAGTTTTTAAAGTATCAATATCACTTTCAAATAATATATTTCCCTTATATAATAATCCTAAATTATCACATATATCTTCAAGCTCTCTTAAATTATGACTAGTCATAATTATAGTTGTACCATTCTTATCCATCATATCTGCAAGTAAACTCTTAAAATATTTTCTAACTACCGGATCTAAACCATCAAATGTTTCATCAAAAAACATATATTTAGCATTAGTAGCCATTGCGCATAATAAAGCACATTGTCTTTTCATACCTTTAGAAAAAGAACTTAACTTAGCATTTTTATCTAACTTTAAATTATTAGCATGTTCAAGTATATAATTCATATCAAACTTTTTATATAATGCATCATAATATAAAGCCATATCCATTAAAGAATATCCAGGATAAAAGAATAAATCATCAGGTACAAAAACCATATCCTGTTTTAATTCTTCGTTGTCATAAACATCTTTTTCGTTTATTAAAATTGTTCCACTATCTGGCGTATAAATACTATTTATGAGTCTAAGAAGAGTTGATTTACCAGCACCATTCGCTCCAACAAGCCCATAAATAGCATTATCTTTAATAGTGGAATTAAGATTTTCTAACACAATTTTGTTTTTACCAAAACTTTTAGTTAGATTTTTAATTTCTATCATATATCCTCCTTTATTGTACTATATGTACTAGTACAATTAAAATATACCACTACATTTATATTATTGCAAGAAAAAAGTGTAAAATATTTATTTTTTTTACACTTAATTATTCATAACTCATTTGTGTTACATCATACCCATAAAATTCTAATATACTAACAGCCTTTCTAGATTTAGTACCCTTATTACAAACAATATAATAAGATTTATTTTTATCTAATAAAGTTTTATAGTTTAACAATAATTTTTCATATGGAATATTAATACTATCAGGATGATGATACTTTTGGTAATCTACTTGATTTTGAATATCTATTAACATGCCCATACTTTTATAATAATTATTTATATCTAACCTTTTCATACTTATCACTACTAAATATTATGAAATTATTAAAAAAGAGCCTATAATAAAGGCCCTATTCATTAAAGAAATCATCAAAGAATTCATCATCTGTAATAACATTTTCATTTACTATAATGCTATCTGCATCAACATTTATTTTAGGTTTGTTTTGATCTTCTACTACTTCAATAGATGGTGAAACATCTAAAATTTCCTCATTCATAATATTCGAGCTTACTTCTTTTTGTTCCATATTTCCAAATGGTGAAAAAGTAGTTATCGGAGATTCTGTTTTTTCTATTTTTTCTTCTACCTTAACTTCAGGAATTTCTTTAGTTATTTCTTTATTTTCTAACTTAGCTTTTTCTTTAGCTTCTTCTTCATCTAATTCTTTTAATCTACGATCAATGTCTTTCATCATCGCATCTATGTCCATATCTGATAAACTACTCATAGGCTTGTCAAACATTGGATTAGTACTAAATGGATTTGGATTAGGATTTACATTAGGCGCCATAGAAGTTGGACCAAATGGAGAAGAAGACATACCACCCATTCCACTTGGCATAAACGGATTACCAAAATTAGTACTAAATGGATTTGCCATATTAGGATTATTATTTTCTAAATTATCCATCATTTGTTTTCTTTTTTCTTCAGTAACAAATTTCTTAACATCAAATAATTCTATCTTTTGAACTTCTCTATTAGGATAAGGTGTTTCTGTTCTATTCATTCCCCAGTCCATTTTAAAGTCTGGTTGTAATTTTGTTTTAAAAGGATTTTTTCTAAGTCTAATAATTATAGCTTCAAAAAGTTTAAGCTTTTGTAAATCAGAAACAGTTACTAAAGGAGTTGAAGCAGTTTTGTCTTTTTCTTTAGATTTTACTTCACCACACATTTTAGAAATTTCTTCTAATGCTGCTAGTTCTGTACTAATTAAATATATTAAATTACCACAGTTACCTTTAATAATTTCTCCTACTTCTTTACCATAAACATCACTTAATTGAGCAAAATTTTGAATAATAAATGTAAATCTAATATCTCTTGAACGAGCTGCTGATACCATTGAATCAACATCTTTAAGTGGAGGCATGTTTGCAAACTCATCTAAAATAAAGTTTGTTCTATAAGGAAGTTTCCCACCATTTTCTTGCGCAACATCTATTAATGTTTCATAACATTGTTTAATGAAAATTGTCATCAACGAATGGTATGTTTTCTTTTCATCATGAATTATCATGAATACAGCCGTTTTTTCTCTACCAATATCTTGCATATTGAAATCACTATATGCTAACATTTCACTTAAAGATTCACGTGATGAAAATAATCTTATTTTTTGTCTAAAAGTAGATAGAATACCACCTTTAGTTTCATTAGGTGCATTAATTGTATTTGAAGCAAATATATATGGACTTGATTCTTGTCCTTTTAAATTAAAATATTCTTTTATATAAGTACCTGTTGCATATCTTTCTTCCCCAATACTACTCATATAATTAATACTATTTAAATTAACTTCTTTTTCTTTAGCATCATAAAATAATCCTAAAGCCAAACCTGAAAAATAGTCAGCCGCACTTTTTTCCCAGAAATCAGAATCTCCACCTTTTTTACTTTGATCATAAAGTATATTTAAAGCAACGTCATCTAATAATTCAGTTGATTTGTCTGTATTACCTTCTTTATAATAGCGATAAGGTAAAGTAAGTGGATTCCACGCATTACCATGATTTGGTTCTCTAAAGTTTAAAACAATTATTTTATATCCACGTTCTTTTAAAGCAGTCGCAGAATATTTAAAAATTTCACCTTTAGGGTCAGTAATAACCATTGATTCACCTTTTTTTGCAAGTAAATTTACCATAGGTTTAACAACAGTTTGTGTTTTACCTGAACCAGTAGAACCTATTACTAGGTTATGATACTCGCCATTATCCACCCATATTTCCTTACCATTATTAATTAAAGGTATACCTGCAGCATCTAGCTTTTCAGCTTTAGGATCAACTTTAACTACCCCAGAATCAGTCTTAATTTCTTTTTCACTACTCCATCTAGAATAACCATTTTCCTGTTTCTCACCAAATTTAAGACCTATACCTTTACCTTTTTCTTTGTTAAAGATATATGAAGAAACACTCGTAAAAATCATTACTAATGATATTGCAAATAATAACAACGTTAAACCTATATATTCTCCAGTAAAAGCTTTAAAAGGTAATAAACCATAAAACTCTCCTTCATTTAAAATAGATGAAAAATTTAAAACTGCTATAGCACATAAATATAATAATAATAAACAATATAAACAAAATATTAAAAAATCTTTTGGTGCGATTTTAAATTTCATAAAAATTCCTCCGTTAATAAACTAAAATCATTATACTACAAATTAAAATAAAATTAAAGTTTTTTAAAAAAATTTAACCATTTTCTATATCATTAATCCCACCAAAACGTCTATCTCTATTTTCATACATAAAAAGAGATTTATTTAATTCAGATTTATCAAAATCAGGGAATAATGTATTAGTGAAGTAAAACTCGCTATAACTCATTTGATATAACATAAAATTACTTACTCTTTGTTCTCCACCAGTTCTAATAAGTAAATCTATTGGTGGTAATTCATTATATAAATACTTATAAAAATCTTCTCTAGTAAAATTATTAATATCAATTCCATTATTTATATCTTTAGCTAGTTTTATAGCGCCATCAATTATTTCTTCTTGTCCACCGTAATTTAAGCATATATTTAATATTCCACTAGTATTTTCTTTAGTTTTTTCTTCTATTTCTTCCATAGACTTAATTACATCTTCTCTTAGATTTATTTTACGACCAGAAAACATTACTTTAATACCTTTTTTATTAAATTTATCAAATTTAGTTTTAAACATTTTAACAAACAAATTCATTAGATAATCCACTTCATCTTTACTTCTTTTAAAGTTATCAGTTGAAAAAGCATAGACGCTTAAAACTTCTACTCCCATACCAAGTGCATGTATAGCTAATTTTTCTAAAGTTTTACTACCTTCTAAATGCCCTTCACTTCTTTTTAGACCCTTTTTAGTAGCCCATCTTCCATTACCATCCATAATAATTGCTACATGTTTTGGTACATTCATAAATCCACCATCTTTCTCATAAATTATAACATACTTATTGCTTTAAAACTACATCACTGATATAATTTAAATATGCTGATTTAGTTTAGTGGTAAAACAGATGCATGGTAAGCATCAGAGGACTGTTCAATTCAGTCATTCAGCACCATATAGATAATAAAAAAAATAGTATTTCAAACTATTTTTTTTATTTTAATTTAACAGCAGTGCCATAAGCGATAACTTCAGCAGCACCACTCATAACAGATGAAGAGCCATATTTAACATTTATTATTGCATCTGCACCTAAAGACATAGCATCATCCACCATTCTTTTAGTAGCAATTTGTCTAGCAGTAATTAACATATCAGTATAACCAGTTATTTCTCCACCTACTATTGTTTTCATGCTAGCCATAAAATCCCTTCCAATATTTTTAGATTGGACTATAGTTCCTTTTACTAAGCCTAATGCTTCTGTTATTTCTTCTCCTGGTATATAATCAATATTTACGAGCTTCATATTCTTCTCCTCCTTTAATTTCTTTTATTCTTTTAATTAAATTTATAATTATACCTACTATTGGTATAGTAAAGAAAATTAGAAAAAATACATATAACATCGTAGGAAATGTATCATCCGTTAATTTTACATAAGTAAATAA
The DNA here is from genome assembly GCA_015059425.1 of Bacillota bacterium. Classification (GTDB taxonomy): domain Bacteria; phylum Bacillota_I; class Bacilli_A; order RF39; family UBA660; genus Caccenecus. Next base: position 26,670 of record SVAM01000012.1, read on the forward strand.
TATATCAAAAAATATAAACATAAGACAAAATACTATACTAGATAAAACAGCACTCATAATATCTTTTTTATAATTTTTATTTTTTTCTTTCATAGCAAACCCTTTCTTATTTATAAACTTCTTCTTAACGCCATATTATCGTTATAGATTTTTAGCCTAGCATTTATCATTTCTAAATATCTATATATATCATGAATATATAAACCGTATTCTTTTAAAAATAAACGCATTTCATCAACCCACATATAAGTTTGTTTTAAAACAGTTAATTGATCATATTCTCCAGATACTATAATTCTTTCAACATCAATATTTTTAATCATTTTATTATCAACCGCTTCTTCAATTGGACTTATTAATTCTTGATAATAAACATAATCACATAAATTATTAAATGTAAAACAAGTTAACAACTTATTAAATCTATTATTTTTTTTACACTCCAATATAAAGCTTCCTAATTCGCTATAATATATAACTTTATTATGTTCAAAACAAACTAAAGTTAATAGTAAATTAATAAAATTTTCGTTTGTAATAAATTCTTCTTGCATATAATACCTTCCTATTAATTCCCCTTATAAAATATTATTCTTTTTAGCATAATCTATAAAATCTTTTATAGAATTTGAAACATTTAAATCTTCATCTAAAGAATACCAATGATATATTAATATTTCTTCATTCGGAACTAATTTTACATTAATTTCTTTTTTTGCAATAAACATGTTCATTTCTATAGTCTTATTTGGATCACTTGCAGCTTTTTCTTGTTTTGTCATAACAAGTTCTAACTCAGTTGGTTCAATTGTAAAACCATTATGGATTTCTTCAGATACTTCACGTACGGCTGCATCAATTATTGTTTCGCCTTCTTCTACTCCTCCACCAATAAATGTATAAGAATTAGTTTTGCTACTTTTTTTTGATTGAACTATTAATAGCTTCTTATCTTTTATAAATGCTATTCCTACTACCTTTTGTATATTACTCATCTTCTTTTTTCACTTTCTTTTTTGGTTTTATAATTTCCACTTCTTTAGTTTCTTCTTTCATAGGTTCTTTTAAATCAATAACTTTAGTACCAGCTAAAACATCATGCAAGCCTCTATTATCTTTTTTAAATAATAACATTAATACTATAATAATTAAAATAATAGTATCTAAATTAGAAGCATATGTAAAGATAGTTATGTATGTATTTTTACTAAAACATATAGCAATTAAAGTAGCTAGATTTAAAATAACACTATTTAAGATGAAAACTCTTATAAAATAATTATATGGTTTTAATTCTTTTTCATCATCATTGCTTACTATTTGTATTTTAAGTAATTTTTTACCAAGAGTTTGCCCTTTTCTGAAATATGCGTATACACCAAAATAAGCAAATAATATAATCGTATCTGCAATAATGTATACATAACCATTCTTATTCAATTTATAACTCATCTCTTGTGTTTTTGAATTTAGTTCATTAACATCTAAATCTTCATCATAATAATCTTCTAATAATTCATTATATTCCTTTGAAGCATCAACATACTTATCATAATTTGGATTTAAATAAGGTATTGCAATTATTATTGAACTTATCATAGAAATTATAAAAAAATCTATCATATATGCCCCAATTCTTTTTAAAGTTAAATTGTTTTTCATCAAATCATCTCCTAATGATAATTATATTATGATTTTTATTTATTGTAAAGAAAATAGACATATTTAGCATATAATTCTTGTTGTTATACAATAGATGTGAAACATTTCTATATATAAAAAATGACTTAAGTCTTATAATTGAGTTAAGCAACAAAACAATTAATAAGAAAGGACTTAAGTCATGTCAAGTATATCACAAAATAATATAAGATATCTACCCCATGAATTAAAAACTAGAATTCATGCTGTAGAGACATATAGAAATGGTAATTCAATTAGTTATGTTTGTAGAAAATATCATATATCTAGATCTTCTCTTTGGAGATGGAATAAGAAGTATGATGGTACTCCTGAATCTTTAATAGATAAATCTCATCGTCCCATTTCTAAACATCCTAATGCTCATACAGACGAAGAAATTAAATGGATTAAAGATTTAATAAGGAGAAATCCTCATATAACTTTATGCGAATTATGGATTAAATTAAAGAGAAATAAAGGTTATTCTAGACATATTGTTAGTTTATACAGATTACTAAAAAGAATTGGTTTTTATAATCAAGTATTAATAAGTGGTACTTCCAATTATAAACCTAAAAAATATGATACTCCTAAAGTGTTGGGTAAAAAATGGCAAGTTGATGTTAAATATGTACCTAACGAGTGTAAAACTAGAGCTATTCCAGATGATTTAAGATTTTACCAATATACTTGTTTAGATGAAGCGTCTCGCGAAAGATATTTATATTGGTATACTGAACATACTCACGCTAATACTGTTGATTTCTTAAAAAAATGTATTGAATATTATGAATATAAACCTGAAGAAATACAAACTGATAATGGAATAGAATTTACTTATAATCAAGAAAAAATAAAAGTATTGCACCCGATGGATGACTTTTGTATTAAAAATAACATATATCATCATAAAATAAGACCTAGAACTCCTAGACATAATGGCAAAGTTGAAAGAAGTCACAGAAATGATAATGAAAGATTTTATTCATTTCTATCGTTTTATTCTCTAGATGATTTAAGATATCAAGGCAAGTTATATTTAAAAAGATCTAACAATATCCCTATGCACGTTTTAAACTTTTTAACTCCAATTGAAATGAGAAACAAATTATTAAATTCATAAAAAATTAACTCAGTTTAAACTAAGCTAAATTTTTATATATTTTTTGTTTCACATCATTGACTAATATTCAATAGACATATTTAGCATATAATTCTTTGGAGGCAAAATATGTATAAATTAAAAGTTTTACCATATGATTATGAAGAATTAGAACCTTTTATTGATACTCATACTTACAACTTTTAGCAATAGATTTATGGGAACATGCTTATTATTTAAATTATGAAAACAAGAAAGATTTATATAGATAATTTTTTAGAAATAATAGATTTTAAAGAAGCAAATAAAATATTTGATTAAGTATTATATATTAATACTTTTTTATTTTTTGGTTAAACTAATTATGGTGATTATATGAAAGACTTTAATAATAACTTATTAGAATTTTTAAATAACGGAACTTGTTCATTTACTACCTTATTAGAAATTAAAAAAATATTAGATAACAATGGATATCAAGAATTAAGTGAGTTTGATTCATGGGATCTTGAAAATGATAAATATTATGTTATTAGAAATGATGCTTCAATTATAGCTTTTAACATAAATAAAAATATTAAAAATCAATTTAATATTATTTGTACTCATAATGATACACCCGCATTTACAATAAAACCTAATCCAGAATATTTCGAAAATGGATATTTAAAACTTAATGTTGCTCCTTATGGTGGAATTCTCAATTATGGTTTTATGGATAGACCATTAGGAATTGCAGGTAGATTAATATTAAAAAACGAAAATGAGTTTACTAAAAAAATTATAGATACTAAAGATTCAGTTGCTATTATCCCAAGTATTGCAATACATCAAAATGATAGTGCTAATTCAAATTTAGATATTAATACCGAAATAGATTTAATGCCTATAATATCTCAGGATAAAAATTATAGTTTATCTAAACTTTTAAAAAACAAATTAAATATTAATGAAGAAATATATGAATATGATTTATTTTTATATAACAAAGATTTAGCAACAATAATTAATGATGAATTTATAGCTAGTCCTAGAATAGATAATTTAACTTGTACATATGCAGCATTAGAAGCATTCCTAAATAATATTAATGATAGTATTAATGTTTTAGCAGTTTTCAACAGTGAAGAAATAGGTTCAAATACTTTAGAAGGAGCGGATTCTAACTTTTTAATAGATACATTAAAAAAAATATGTAAAATCCTAGATTTAGAACTTACTACAACTCTTGCTAATTCACTTATTATTAGTGCGGATAATACTCATGCTAGGCATCCAAACCATGATGAATTATCAGACCATACTAATACTCCTCTTTTAAATGATGGAATTTTAATTATGAAAGAAATGAACGGAACCACCAACAGTATTACATCTTCTATTTTTAAATATATATGTGAAAAAAATAAATTACCATATACTTATTATACTTCTAGAAATGATTTTGCTACAGGTTCTACTCAAGCTGGAGCAAGTTTAAAACACTTAAGTATAAATTCATTAGATGTTGGTCTTCCAATGCTTGCAATGCATTCAGGATTAGAAGTAATTGGTATTAAAGATACTTATCTTTTATATAAAGCATTTAAAAAATTTTATCAAATAAAGTATCAAATGAAAGATAATAAAATAAAATTTATATAATACTATTAGATAAATGGAGTTTATTTAATGAATATTATTGATTATATTGAAAAAAACAAAAACAAAGATTTTAATGAATTTAAATTTACAGAAGTAGATAATCTTATATTTACTTTAATTCCCTATTTAGATTTAACAAATATTGTTCCTGCTTTTAAAAACAAAAAATCAACTTTAAGTGAAGTTGCTAAAAGTATCCAAAGTAAAGCTTATAAAGGTTTCTTTATAAGTAATATTTATAAAATGATTCAAACTATGAAAGATACCAAAAGATATGGTAATACTCTACTTTATAATTACATGAATGTAGTAAATGATGAAATGCAATTTGCGGCTATAACTATGAAACTAAATGATAATAGTATTTACATAGTTTATGCTGGAACGGATACATCTATAATTGGTTGGGAAGAAGATTTTAAAATGGCATATATGTATCCAGGAAAAAGTCAAAAATATGCTACTATTTATTTAAATAAAGCAATAAATTTATTTGATAAGAATATAAGAGTTGGTGGTCATTCTAAAGGCGGAAATTTAGCTATATGTGCTGCAATGAATACTAACTTTTTTAATAAAAGAAAAATCATACATATTTACAATAATGATGGACCAGGATTTTTAAAGGAACAAGTTTTATCTAAAGCTTATAAAAGTATAGAAAATAAAATAAACATGTATATTCCCGAACAAAGTATTATAGGTCTAATTTTATATCATACAGACAATTACAATGTTGTTAAATCAAAAAACTTTAGTCTTTTACAACACGACTCTTTTAATTGGCTATGTGATAATGATTCTTTTGTTAAATCCAAACTTAGTAAAAGAAGTAAAAGAATAGAAGCCAAATTAACAGAAAAAATAGAACAAATGCAAATTGAAGATAGAATTAATCTTGTTAATAATCTTTTTAAGATTTTTAAAGATAATAATATTAAAAATATAAAAGAAATAAGTGTTAATAACTTATTTCAAATTATAAAAAATATTACTTCTTTAGATAAAGAAACTCAAAACTTATTAATAGAGTTTATCTTAATTTTATTTATTAAATAATCTTCTTGATCGAGTAAAACTAGATTCTTTATAATAATTTAATTTACTAATATCTTTTTCTTTTAATCTATTTATTTCATTAGTTAATTCTGCTATTTGTACTTCTTTGGCACTTATTATTGATTTTAATGCGTATTCTAAAGATGATTTACCATATAAAACTTCAAGAACATCAAATGATAAATATGCCATATATCTATTTTTAATATTTTCAAATCCTAAATTACTAGATTCATTTAAATAAATTTTCATATCATCTTGTTCATACCTAAAATATTCATTTTCAGGTCCATCTCCAAAATTTATTGTCATTATTCCTCTACTAGCAAATTCATCTTCTATATATTTAGAAAATAAATCAAATTCAGCAAAAGTTATATATTTTTCTTTTATTCCTAATCTATCTTTATCTACTAATAATGCTGTTATTATATAATTATTTGATATTTGTTGTGCCATCATATCTTTATCACCTCTTTAAAATCATATCACATTACAATAGTTGTTTCCATATTTTTTAATCAATAATTTTATTAACTTTTATAATCAAAGCTTTAATCATTTCATTGTCTTCTAACTTATTTATACAAAAAAGCTTTTTACCTGCATGATTAATATTAATTTTTTATAATATTGTTGTTCCATTAAATCATAAGAAATATAGTTTTTCATTTCAACAAAAGCATTTATTATTAAAACATTAATTTTAACAGCAATATCACTTTTTAGTAACCCACTTAACATCATAATTCCATGCTCAGTAAATACATATGGTAAATATCTTACACCACCACGACTTACTTTGTTTGAGGTCGCATTTTGCGACCTCAAACTATTCACTTCCTGATACGTTAATTGAAAACAAAAATTATCTGGAAATCTTTCAATATTTCTTTTTACAACTTCATTTATTCTTTTAGTTTCAACTTGATACAATTTAGCAATATCACTTGCTAACATAACTTGTTTACCTCTAAATTCATATATCATATATTTTACAACTTCTTTTGTTATTACATCTTTCATATTTATTTCCCCCACCATTATAATTATATTAAACGTTTGTACGTATGTCAATGTAAAAAAATTAATAATAAAATTATTATTAATTCAATGTAAATACATTTAACTTCTAGCAGCCCCATCAACGTTTAGTATAACACCAGTAATATAACCTGCCATATCACTTGCCAAGAACAAAAATGCATTTGCTATATCTTCAGGAGTTCCAATTCTTCCTAAAGGAATACTTTTTATTAAAGGTTCAATCATTTCTTTTGGTAATTCTTTTACCATGTCTGTTTCTGTTATACCAGGTGCTACTGCATTTACTCTAATTCCAAACGGAGCAAGTTCTCTAGCTAAAGACTTAGTTAAACCATTAACGGCAAATTTACTTGCTGGATACATAACTCCAGATGGTTGACCATAAACACTAACCATTGAACTTGTATTTAAAATTACTCCTTTAGTTTCTTTTAAATATGGAACTATTTCTTTTGAACAAACGAATACTGACTTAATATTTAAATCTGATATCTTATCATATTCTTCTTCTGTATAACTTTCTACCGGAGTTTTCGAAGATATCCCAGCATTGTTAACTAAAATATCTATTTTCCCGTATTCGTTTTTTATTTTTGCAAATACTTCCTTAACATTATCAATATTACTTAACTGTGGATAATAACCACTTACATCATATTCAATATTTTCTTCTTTTAATTTTTTTATTGCATTATTAACACTTTCTTCTTTACTACCAAATATAATTACTTTAGCTTTATTTTCTAAAAACTTTTTTGCTATAGCATACCCGATACCTCTAGTGCCACCTGTTATTACAGCAACTTTTCCTTCTAACATAAATCCTCCTATTTATTTTCCAAATAAAACTCTGTACTAAATAACTTTTGTATAAAATCTTTCTTACCATTTATAACTATTTTTTTAATTTCTTTTTGTCTAATTAAATATATTATATAATCTATAATTACTATTACTTGCATAGCACTAGTTATAACTGGCAAATACACAAATGTACCACCATATATTCCAAACATTTTTAAATATCCTAAAATAAGAGTAAATGCTATAATCCACATTTTTATTTTACCAAGTGTTCTAGCCATTATTTCTTTTCCCATTATTTTACCAGTAGTATTAGTAATAATAATAATTAATTCTAATAATAATACTAAAAATAAATATGGAGCTAATTTTAATAAAGGTAATATTAAAGCCATATTAAGAGTTTTATCTGCGATAGTATCCATAATACTTCCATAGAAAGTTTGAACATTATATTTACGAGCTAAAAAACCATCAACAAAATCACTCAAATATAAACTCATTATTGCTATAATAAAAAACGTATGATCAATTTTATTTAATAAACATATAAACACTATTGCTAAAATTAGTCTTGATGTAGTAATTAAATTTACTAATACTTTCATAAATCCTCCTCTAGTTTACTTTCGCCTGTTTTATAATCTATTTCTATACCATCTTGAACATTATAAACATAAACGTTAAATTTTATTCCTCTGCCGTTATCTTCAATTGATAAAGCCTCCATCTGAACTCCACTTGCTAATCTATTATTATCTATATATATTGGAGTTACACGATATAATACATGATTATTAGTTTTTCTTATATAATTAGCAATTTTATTTTCATACTCTAGCATTTTTCCAGTATTCATTTGTCTAGTACAAGTAATTAAATTTTTTTCATTAGCATTTTCACCAGTTAATTGAAAACCTATTAAATGACATCTATTATATAAATATTTACCATCAACTATATCATATTTAATCGTATGCCAACCACTAGGCTTTATCATACCAATACTTTCTCTTTCCTCTGTTGGCATTAAATCTTTACCAATATTAGCTACAGCTACTCCTGCTCTACCCAAAAAATCTAAATTACTATATTTTTCATAAGAATCTGAAGTTTTATCATTCTCATTAAAATTAGGAATATTATCGTTTATGACTATAAAAGACTTCCCCGAATATTCAGGAATACTATCTATGGCATACGATTCTTGAGTTAAATTTAAAATAAAATTTTCTATCTCATTTTGATAATATGTACTTATAACACTACCAAATAAAAATAATATTACTAATATTTTTAAACCATTATTATACTTTTTCTTTTTCCTTCTTCCCATAAACTCACCGCCTTGTATTATTTAAATGTTAAAATAAACTTAAAATTTTAGGTACAAATATAATTAAGCCTATTATAGCAGCAGAAATAGCTATAATTAATACTGCTCCTGCAGAAATATCTTTAGCAAGTTTAGCTTTTTTATTTTTATCTGGCATAACTAAATCCACTACTGTTTCTATCGCTGTATTAAAAAGTTCACTCGCTATTACTAAACCAAATAGAATAATACATATAATCCATTCTAAAATACTTATATTTAATATAAATCCACAAATTACAACTAGCATTAAAAATAGTAAATGTATCTTCATATTTCTTTCACTTTTGAAAGATGAAATTATACCTTCTATCGCATATTTAAAACTATTAATTATTTTCATTTTTACCACCTATATACCTTTTTGCAATACTTGTAAACACTACCAAATAAGCCAAAGAAATTAGGAATCCCGCAATAACATCACTTAAGTAATGCACTCCTAAATAAACTCTAGATATTCCTATCATAAACACTAGTATACTTAAAAAAAACATTAAAATTATTCTTAATTTTTTATTTTTGAAATATTTCCATATTAAATAAATTAAATAACCATAAAATGCAGCACTAATCATAGAATGTCCTGAAGGAAAGCTATAGCCTGATGCACTAATAATTTGAAAATTACTAGGTCTAGGTCTTTCTACTATATTTTTTAAAATAAGATTTATTATAGTTATTAAAGCTAAATTAAAACATATACATACGCCAATTTTTTTATTTTTTAAAACAAATAATAATATTAATGCAACACTTACTAATGCTAAAGCGCTTCCCATATTAGTTATTACTAAAGCTATAGGTGTTACATATCTTGAAATTAAATGATCAGAAATAAATTCATAGCTAGCAATATCAAATTTCATAATTTCATTATTAAATACTTTAAAAGTTATATATATAAAACCTATCAAAGCTATTAATATAATAAAAGATTTTATAATAATTTTTTTAGAAATTAACTTATTTTTCATATACCCTCCATAATAAATATTATAACACACAAAAAGTAGTCTTAAAACTACTTTCTTTTTAATTTATTAATACCAAGTGATATTAAATAAATTACTAAACTTCCTAAAAATATACTTAATATATAAAGAAATAAATAAACTAAATATGGTGTATTTTCTTGTATAGTATTATATATAGGCAAATGTGTAATAAAATATGGACTTATATAAAACATATTAAATGTTTCGCCATTTAAAATACCTAAATTATATATAACTAAATTAAGATACATAGCAATACCTGCAAATATCAAAAATACTATAAATGCATTTTTTAAATTTGACCATTTTATCTCAACTTCTTTAGTAATCAATAAATATATAGAAACTACTAAACTTCCACAGTGCAGCCACATAGTATGTATATTAACAAGTGCAGTTGAAACAAAACAGCTATCAGGAAATAATATAGTAGTAATACTACCTAAGATAGTAATAAAAGCTATATAAGATAATAAAGAATCTCTAATTTTTCCTTTTTTTAAAAATAAACACAATAAACACACATATATAGGTGTTGTACATAACTGAAATGGTGCCGCATACCACTGATAATCCCATGTTACTATATTAGCTACAGGATCGTAATTAAAAGACCATATTATTTGTTTTAATAATTCTAATATAAAAGCTATAACTCCATAAATGAACAAAACTGACTTTAATTGTTTTTCATTATATTTCTTCCTTATTGTATATAAAAATACAATTGAAGCTATAACTAAAACAATCCACATTAGATGAAACCAACCAAAAGGTTTAGGTGTTTTCATTTCAAAGTTTAACTTATAAATAATATTTTCAAATAAATTCATATTACCACTCTTTACTACTACATAATTATTATACCATAATATTCAAATTTAAGTATTTAAAAAAGATTGATTCTACAATCTATTTTATACTATCAATTTTCTCATTAACTAATTCTATTTCTTCATTTATGGAATCTACATTAATATCATTATTTATTAAATCATTATTTATTTTATATTTTTCTTTGTATTCTATAATCTTTTTAAAACTTTCATTAATTCTATTTTCATCTATAAAACCATTTTTTACTTTATTAAATAATTTTTTATATACTTTATTTAAATCTTTTTTTTCATATTTAATAATTAATAAATCGTTACAGGCTTCAACTGCTAATTTAATACTATTATTAATACCATAAATATATTTTAAAACATTCATTTTTAAATCATCTGTTATAATTAAACCTTCATATTTTTTAGGCAAATAATCATTTAAAAACTTTTTATTTATTGATGCTGGTAAAGAACCATAACCACTAACTAATAAGTGTCCTACCATTATAGCATCACACCCATTATCTATAGCAGCCTCAAATACTTTTAAATCTTCATTAACCATTTTTGAAACATCTTTTATCTTAGGAATAAATATATGACTATCTTTAGTAGTTAAGCCATGACCTGGAAAATGTTTAATAACTGAGATTATATTATTATCTTGCATATTTTTCATAAAAGGAATACCGTATTTAATAACATCATCTACATTACTTCCATAACTTCTATTTCCAATTACCTTATTTTTATCATCACGACATATATCTAAAGTAGGTGCAAAATTCATATTAATACCGTATAAATTTAATAATTTAGAAGTAATAGTATTACATTCATAAATTAATTCTAAATCTTTTGTATAAGCTTGTTTTCTAGCATTATAAATTCTTTTAATTTCTTTAGGAAATCTATTAACTCTACCATTTTCTTGGTCTATAGCAACAAATAAAGGAATATTATTATTAATCTTTTTTAATTTATTTACAACATGTATTAATGCATCACTAGTATTATAAAGAGATTTATATAATACAACTCCACCAATTTTATACTTTTCAATTAATTCTATAATATCGTCACTAATTTCAGATACATCTAAACCAATAAGTAGCATTTGCGCAAATTTTTCTTCTAAACTCATATTTTGTATATTCATACATATCACCTAAATTCTATATTATTATATCAATAATAGTATATGATGAGCAACATAAAAATTTTTATATAATACTAGATTTATCATTTTAAACGTAGTAAAATATAAATGTGTCCCTGTAGCTCAGTTGGATAGAGCAACCCCCTCCTAAGGGGTAGGTCGTTGGTTCGACTCCAATCAGGGACGCCATCTTATTTTTATGTATACTAAAAGAAGCTTTTGTTTTAAGCTTCTTTTTAATTGTTAATTATTTACAGCAGTTGCAGTATACACAAATACATTTTCAAGATCTGTTTCATTACGAGTTTCATATAACCCTTTTACTGTTACAATTCTTTCATTTTCTGTTCCAATTGATGGATTAAATTCTTTAACAACAGCTCCACCATTTTCTACATTAAATGTACCTGCAGTAATATCAATAACTATATGATCAGCATACGAAGCATTTTCTTCTGCTAAGAATATATCACCAGTTAAATTAATACCATTATTACTTGCTACTGGTGCTGTTGGTGTACCAGTAGCTGTAAATTTTCCACCTGATACATTTAAATTACCAGCTTTAATCCCAAGTATAGTATTTGCTTCAAATGTTCCACCAGTAATATTTGTTGTACCTTGTTGTGGTTGATATATTGCTGCGCCATATGGTGCATTAATTATAGAACCTTCATAAATATTGAAAACAGTACCTTCATTATTTGGATTTCCATTACCACTTATACCGTATCCATCACCTGATACATTAATTGTTCCGTAAAAATCAAGTTGTGATTTACCAAATACTACTATACCAAATGTTGGAACATTTATTATTACATCACTTTCTACTATTAAGTTTCTTTTTGTAACTCCTGATGCATCTTCTTTGTCTGTACCAACAGCAAGTCCTGCTGCATTTCCAGTTGTGGTAAATGTTCCATTGCTAACAGTTAAAGATGAATTATTACCTTTTAATCTTATTGCATGAACATTAGCAATAGATATATCTTTATCATTTAAATCTAAATGCATATCTCTATCAGCATCTATTAAAACTGTTTCTGTTAATACTAAATTATCAAGTAACATTGCATAGTTCATATTATCACTATGTTCAATAGCATATTTTAAACCTGATTGAGTATAATTAACCGCTTTTAATTGAACTTTAGCTAAATCTGTAGATACATAATTAAAAGTGTTTGCAATATTTGTTACTTCTCTAGTTGTATATAAACCATAAACTGTTACAGTTCTTTCGTTTTCTGTTCCAATTGATGGATTAAATTCTTTAATAATTGCTCCACCATTAGTTTCAAAAGAACCGCCTCTAACATCAATTATAATATGATCAGCATACGAAGCATTTTCTTCAGCTAGGAATATATCACCAGTTAAATTAATACCATTATTACTTGCTTTAGGATTTGTCGGTGTTCCTATAGCTTTAAATGTTCCATCGGATACATTTAGGTTTCCAGCCTTAATTCCTAATATAGTATTTGCT
>SVAM01000013.1 GCA_015059425.1 Bacillota bacterium
GTCCAAATCAAATGATGGGAGAGACTATGCCAGGAGTAGTATGCCCACCAGTTTATGAATGTCCAAGAGAAACTGTTTGTCATAGATATATTTGTCATGAAGTTCCACATATTATGCCTTGCAATACAAGAATAATAAATCACCATATATATCGACATACTTATACACCAACATATTCATGTTGTGAAGAAAATGAAGTAGAAAATGTTTATGAAAGAAGATGTTGTTAATTCTTCTTTTTTTTATACTTGAATGATATAATATACTAAATAATTAAATAAGAGATGAATTATATGTTAGAAGAAATAAGTAAATGTAGAAATTGTAAATTATTGTAATAACCAGTTGCCACTCATTGATAAGAAAAAAGAATGTGATGTAATGTGGGTAGGTTTATCAGCTAAAAAAGTTAATAATTTAAAAACAAATTATCCATTAGAAGAAGATACTAATAGTGGTAAAATTATTAAAGAAGTAGAAGACTTACTTCCTAATGTTCAATTTTATAAAACAAACTTAGTTAAATGTTTACCATTAGATGATAATAAAAAAATTAGATATCCTAATAAAACAGAAATGGAAGCATGTATTAATAATTTAGTTAAAGAAATTGAATATTTAAAACCTAAAATTGTATTTTTATTAGGTAATAAGGTTAATAATTTTGTAATAGGACATTTAAAACAAAATAATATAATAATAAAAACATATATTAAGAAAATTCAACATCCTTCATATATACATACATACAAAAGAAAAAATAAACAAGATTATATTAACAATTTAATAATTGAAATAAAAAATGGAGTAAAAAAATGAAATCAAAATTAGTTTATGATTATATAAAAAATGATAAAGATATTATTAATATTTATAATGAAATAGAAGAATTAGAACAAAAAGGAGAAAATTGGGCATATCATAATGTAAATCATATTAATAAAGTAACAGATTTAGTTGTTAAAATATTAGAAGGTCTTAATTATAGTTCTGAAATAATTTATGCAGCTAAAATTGCCGCTATAATGCATGATGTTGGAGTTATAGAAGGGAAAAATAATCATGCTTTAAGAAGTTATGAATATACCAAAAAATATTTTGAAATTAATAATATAGTATTTGATAACATAGACTTAGTACTAGAAGCTATAAAAAATCATAGTGATGTTTTTGAAACTAATAATATTTTATGTTTAGTACTTACTCTTGCTGATAAACTAGATAATACAAAATATAGGGTTACACCAGCTGGATATGATGTTGAAGGTTTTAGACAATTTTTATATATCAATGATATTTTTTTAGAAATAAATAATGGAATATTAAAAATTAATTTTGAAGCAGATGAAATGTTAAATATAGATGAGTTATTTAATTATTATTTTATTAAAAAAATGGTTAATGTTATAATTTATTTTTGTTCTAAGTTAAACTTAAAGTATGAGGTTAGAATAAATAATAATATTTGGAATATATAAACTTTTTAATATCTAGTTTTTGTTAACATATAATTTAATGGTGAGTTATATGGATATAAAACTTATATTAAAAGGTTTTTTAGTTGGTGTAGGGAAAATTATACCGGGAGTAAGTGGTTCAATGCTGGCTTATTCTTTAGGTATTTATGAAAATATAATTGATGCTGTAACTGATTTTTTTGTTAATCCTAAAAGAAATATTAAATTATTACTTAATTTTGGACTAGGTATATTTTTAGCAATAATATTTTTTAGTAAATTATTGATATATCTTTTAAATAATTATTATATTGAAACAATGTCTTTGTTTTTAGGGTTAATAATAGGTACTGTAATACCTTTTTCAAAAACTTTAAAATTTAATAAAAAAAATATTTTTATTTTTTTTATTACCATAATTATATTTATATTAATAACTAGTAATTATAGTGTAAAAGAATTTATATATACTGGAAATTTATTAAATAACGTATATATAGGTCTATTAGGTATAATTGATGCGATAACTTCTATTGTTCCTGGTATAAGTGGCACTGCAATATTTATGATGCTTGGTTCTTATGAATTTGTATTAAAAATACTTTCTAATCCGATATCAATAGAATTTATAATATATGGTATAGGCTTAATAATTGGAATAATATTTATATGTTATGTAATGAATTATTTACTAAAAAATAAAAAAGATGAAACAAATAGTTTAATATTTGGATTGATGGTATCTTCTATATTTGTGTTGTTTATTAGTTTAAGTGTTAAGATAAATTTATTAACTTTTTTATTATTTGTACTAGGTATTATAATTGGATATAAATTTGACAAATAAAAAATAGTTTAATATAATAAAACACATTAAAAAAAGGCGGTTTAATTATGAATAATATTTATGAAAATAAGGATGAATGCGCTAAATGTGGTGGATATTGTTGTAAAAAATGTGGATGTGATTATAGTGCTAAAGATTTTGAAAGTTTAAAAATAGATTTTTTACAATCAAAGTTAGAGGAAGGATATATATCTATAGTATCATATCAAGATTTTAAAAGAACAAAAGATGGAAAATTAATAAATCAACCATTTTTATATCTTCGAGCTAGAAATATAAATAGGCCTATTGTAGATTTATTATCTATGAAAACAACATGTAAAGCTTTGCAGGATAATGGTTGTTTATATGATATAGATAATAGACCTAGCGGAGGATTAAACTTAATACCTGGTATAGGCAATAAAATATTTGGTTCTGAGTTACATATTGGCGATATTCCTTGTTATCCTGAAGTATCACCATTTGATATAGTTGATACATGGAGAAATTATCAAAATATATTATTTAAATTAGTTAAAAGAATTACTGGTAAATCTGTTTATGAACAAATAAAAATAGATGTAGAAAATTTATTTTATGATTTAATGTGTGGTAATATTGATGGAGTTATGAAACAAGAATTACTGGATATAAAAAATATGATTCCAATATTAAAAGAAGCATATCCGTTAGAGTATGAAAATGCTTGTAAATGTTATAATAAAAATAATATATTAATTCTAAGTAAATAAAACTTGCATTTTAAATACTTTTATGTTAAATTATAGATGAACACGAAAGTGTTTTTTAATTGAAAAAAATTAAGAGGTGTAAAAATGGCTAAAAAAGAAATTGAAAAAGAAACAAAGAAAGTAAAAGTGGACAAAGAAAAAACTAGTGTTAAGAAAACTAAAACTGTAAAAAAAGATACAAAGAAAAAAACAAAAAATGCAAAAAAAGAAAGTTATTTTGTTGGGGTAAAAAGTGAAATTGCTAAGGTTAAATGGCCTAGTAAAAAAGAAGTTATTAAATATACTATTGCAACAGTAGTATTTATTGTAATATTAGTAATATTCTTTATTTTAATGAGTTTAATTATGTCATTTGTGAAAGGGGTATTTAACTAATGGAAAAAGAATGGTATGTTGTTAACACTTATTCAGGGCATGAATCAAAAGTTAAAGAAAAATTAGAAGCTAAAGCCGAATCTATGGGAATGCAAGATTACATTTATCGTGTAATTATTCCGGAAACTACAGAAGTAGAAGTTAAAGATGGTGTAAAAAAAGAAAAAACTAAGAAAATGTTTCCAGGCTATGTATTAGTTGAAATGGTTATGAGTGATGAGGCTTGGTATATCGTGCGTAATACTCCAGGAGTTACAGGATTTATTGGTTCATCCGGTAAAGGAGCTAAACCAACTCCATTATTACCACAAGAAATTGATAAGATTTTAGCAAGTATGGGAATGAGTAGAGTTAATATTGAATCAGAAATGGCTGTTGGTGATAAAGTAAATATTGTTGATGGGCCATTTAAAGGTATGATGGGTAAAGTTGATAATATTGATTTAGAAAATAATAGATTAAATGTATTAATTGATTTATTTGGACAAGAAACTCCAGTTGAAGTTGAAGTATATCAAGTTAGTAAAGCATAATGGAATTTTTAATAGAATTTATAGGAGAACTAGCAGTAGAATTATTAACTGAAGTTATTAAAAATAATAAAATAACTTTATGGATTAGAATACCGTTTATATTTTTATTTAGTATAGGAGTATTAGGAATTATTGGATTAATAATGTATTTAGGATTAAAGTTTATAAATAATAATATTCTAGCTAGTTTAATCTTATTAATTATTTCGTTAATATTTTTAGTCTTTTACATTATATTTATGTATAAATTACTTAAAAACAAGGATGTTTAAACATCCTTGTTTTAATCTATGAAAGGAGTTTAAATATGAATAACTTAATAGAGTATATTATTTTATTAAAAGAAAAAACTAAATATTTTAATGAATTAGAAAAAATAAGATATGTATATATTGATATTGGTAGTAAAATGACTTTTGATTTAAAATTTGCTTTTGGAAATGAAAATACAAAGGAAAAAATATATAGAAGCTGTCTTTATAATTTGGAAAAGCTTAATAAATGTTATGAAAGTAAAACTATTATATGTAAATCTTTAGCATATCTTTTAGAATACGTATTAAAAAGTTTAGGAATTAATATAACCACCTTAATCAATGATTATGAAATTAATGGTTATAATCATGTTTATAATATTATAAGATTAAATGATGATATTATTTCTATTGATTTGCAAAAAGATTTGGAAAATATCCAAGCTCATTTAAAAACTAAGTATTTTGGTTTATCTACAAATCAAAAAGGAATTGTTATTGATAGTAATACTTTAAAAGAAATTGATTTAAAAATAGGATATATTACTGAAGATAAATATTATAGCGATGAATATTATTACTTAATGAGAGGGATTTTAGACTCTATTCCTGATTTAAACGATAAAATATCTTTTATATTAAATAATGTAGATCCATATGATGATTATCTTTATATGAAATATGCAGAATTTAGATGGCATTTTATAAATAATATGTATTTATATTTAAAAGAAAAAGAAAAAAGAAAAGTAGGTATTTTTGATATGTATTATGAAATTAATAATGATAGAAAATATATTTTAGGTATTATTGTGAATGTAAATAATTATGATAAAAAAATATATTTATATAATGAAGAAAATAATAAATTTGAAAACTTATCTATTGCAGAATTTAATGACAAAATTAAAAATGGGTTACTTTCAATTAGAGAGTTACCTAAAAAAATAATAAAAAAGATTTTATAAATTATGATAAGAACCCCATTTCTAAATGATAGAAATAGGGTTCTTATGACGTGTGAAAAATTTTTCTATTTTATTAATTTATTTTCAATGTATGTAATAATTTTATATAATATAAAAGAAATAATAATAAGTATAACAATACCACTCATAACCATATTTAAATTAAATATTTGAGTGCCATAAATAATTAAATAACCAATGCCTGCTTTACTAACTAAGAATTCACCCATAATAACTCCTATTAAAGTCATAGAGATATTTAATTTTAAACTTGATATAATTGTTTTATATGTAGCAGGTATAGTTAATTTAAATAATATATCTTTTTTAGATGCATTGAAAGTTTTAAATAACTTAATTAAATCTGGTTCAATATTATTAAAACCATTATATATAGTTATAATACCTACAATTAGATTAATTAATAAGGCCATTACTATTATTGATTTTGTATTAGCACCCACTATAATAATTATTAGGGGCCCTAAAGCAACTTTTGGTAAGCTATTAAGCATAGTTAAATATGGGTCCATTATTTTATTAAGTATTTTAAATTCATATAGAATAATAGAAGATATAAAACTTAATGTAATTCCTAAAACAAAAGCGATTAAAGTTTCATAAAGAGTAGTTAAAATATGAGAAGTTAAGTTATAATTAATAAATAAGTTTTTTATAGTTTCTATAATCTTAGTTGGAGAAGAAAAAATAAATGGATTAATTATTTTGTATTTACTTAATAATTCCCAAGAAATAATAAATGAAATTAAAATAAATATTTGAAAGAAAAGAATAATAAATTTTTCTAATTTTAGTTTTTTTAAATATTTCTTATATTCAAGATTCATTGTTTAAATCCTTCCATATTAAATCATAATATTTTGAAAAATTTTTATCTTTTCTGTTTTCTATAGGGCTTAAGTATTTATCTCTTTTAATTTCATAAATGTTTTTAATTGTAGCCGGTCTATTACTTAATACGATTACTCTTGTACTCATACTTATTGCTTCTGCTAGATCATGAGTTACCATTATTGCTGTTTTTTGTTCCTTTTTTAATATTTTAAAAACATCATCACTAACACTTAAACGTGATTGGTAATCTAATTTGCTAAAGGGTTCATCTAATATTAAAATGTCTGGTTTTAAAGCAAGGGTACGAATTAATGCAACGCGTTGACGCATTCCGCCTGATAATTCATGTGGGTATTTATCTTTAAAATCGTATAAGCCATAATTTTTTAATAGTGATATGACATATTCAATATTTTCTTTATTTTTTTTATGTTTTATTTCTAAACCTAAAAGAGCATTATCTAAAACGGACTTCCAAGAAAGTAGAGAATCGCTTTGAAGCATATATCCAAATTTAAGATTTTCTTTAACCATTATAATACCATCACTTTTTTTATCCATATCAGTTAGAATATTTAGTAAAGTTGACTTACCACATCCTGAAGGACCTACAATTGAAATAAATTCACTTTCGTATAAATCAAATGAAATATCCTTTATAGCTTCTATAATACTATTTTTAGAATAATATAATTTATTTAAATTTTTAATACTTATAAGTTTATTCATATAAGTTATTAATTAATTTACTATAAGGAGTGCGTTTTTCAATTAATTTATTATCCAATAAAATATCTTGTAGGTTTTCAAAACTTGATTCATTTATATACGGATTTTCTAACCATGAATCATATTTTTTATAATTATCAATATTAATTTTTATATCATTTAAAGAACTATCTGGGAATTGGGGCAATATTATTTTAGCAATAGTTTTACTATCATTATTTTTAACAAAATCTAACCCTTTATTAATAGCATTAGTAAAATCTTTTAATAATTCTTTATTATTAGCTAAATAGCTTTTTCTTGTATAAAAAGCTGTATATGGCATTTCTCCAGACAATTTGCCAATAGATTCAACAATACAAGAGTTACTTGCTTTTACTACAGTTGTAGCAGTGGGTTCAAATAAATTAACATAGTCACCAATACCACCAATAAAAGTACCAGATAATGAAGCAAAATCAATGGAGTAGTTTACATCAATTTTAGATATATCAATTTTACTATTTTTCATAGCGTTAATAAAATTTAATGAGGGCATTCCGCCAGTTCTACCAACTAATATTTCTTTATTATATAAATCTGTTAGTTTAAATTCTTTATCACAATTTCTAGATACTATAAATTGTCCGTCTCTTTTAGTAAGACCAGCGAATGTAACTAGATAGTCTTCTTCACCACCACTATAAATATATATAGCAGACTCTGTACCAGCAAAACCGATATCAACTGTGTTTGATAAAACTGCAGCACTAACTTTGTCAGCTCCTGGAGTAAGTATAACTTCTAAATCTATTCCGACATTTTCAAAATATCCATTTTCTATAGCTACATATAAAGGAGCATAAAAAACACTATGGGTTACTTCAGCTAGTTTTATTCTAGTTAAATTATTATTGTCCTTATTATTTTTAAAACAAATTATAATTGTTACTAATGTAATTAGTAGAATTAAAAATGTAATAATTTTCTTTTTCAAAAATATCTTCCTTTCTAAATATTACAATATATTTTATTCTTAAAAAAGATTATTGTTATTATGATTATGTTAATAAAAAGTCAATAATACTAGAAAAAAAATAAAAATAGTTTTAAAATATTTATAGGAGTATATTATGGAAATAGGTTATAATAAAAATGTCAGATATATATTAAGTTTTATAGGAATAGAAAATGTTGAGTTAATAGAAGCTTATATTGAAAATATTCTTAGACAAGAATTTGTTGATTTTTCGTCTGAAGAAGATATTACAAAAGTATTAGAAGAATATGCAAACTCATATACTGGAAAATTAGCTTTAAATGAAATCGAAACTATAAGAAGTTATACTGGGTTTCGTTTTAGAGAGTTGAACGCGGTTTTAAGAAATAATTGGAATTATGAAATTAATGGTAAACTTACAGATGAAATAAGGAGAGAATATTTAAGTTTATCAGAAGATATTAAACAAATAATAGCAAAAACAACTGATTTGCCAACAAATATTAAAACTTATAGAGGAGTAAGTATTGATGCATTTAGTGGTTATGGTATTAGAAAGATAAATGATTTAAAATATTTAGAAGGTAAATATTTATATGAGTCTGGTTTTACTAGTACTTCTTTAGTAGAAAAAAATTGTTTTTTTTACAATCAAAGTGATTGGGGAACTAAGTCAAATATTTTAATAGAGTACCTTGTACCTTCTAGTGATGATGGAATATGGTTAAATAACGATTTGTTAAGTTATTCTGCTAGCCAAAATGAGTTTTTAATTAATAGCGCAAGTTTATTCAAGGTTTTAAATGTTGAAGTTAATAATCTAGATGACACTGTAAAAATGCAAGTAATGTTAATACCTAAAAAAATGTGGAACAAAGTAGATTATGAGATACAAAAAAATAATGTTAATGATAGTTTAAAAAGATAGCATAATATTGTAAATTAAAATATTATCTAAATTGTGTTAAGCGAACATTTAAGTATTTACATTTGAAATATGCTTTGTTATAATTATCTATAGAATAAGGAGTGTTGGTTATGAAAATATTATCTCCGGAAGTTACAAAACTTCTTGATAAATTATATAATCTACGTGGCAGTGATAGTGTGGTATTTAAAGAAATGGAAAGTGCTCACAAAGAAGCTGAAGAAACAAGAATACGTACAACTGAACAAAAGAGTGCTTTACAAGAAAAAATAGCTGGACTAGAGCGTGATAGCAAAGAATTAAATGAACAAGGTAAAAAATTAGCAGATGTTTTAAGTGGGATTGATAAAAATACTTTTGCAATAGTTATTGAAAGATTAAATATTGATTTTGATCCAGAAGAATTAGCAAATGAACTAAATGATAAGCTTCCATCAACAATAGAAAGAGTTAATGAAGATATTAAATCTAGTCAAGATGAATTAGTTAAAGTTGAAGAAGAAATGAATAGTGCAATTACTACTATTGAAGAAATTGGTATTAGAAAAGATACAGCAATTGCAAATCAAGAAAAATTAAATGAATATTTTGAGCTTGCACTATCAGGTAATATTAATATTACAAGAGATTCAATAACTAATTTATTAGAACAATTTAATTTTGATGAAGAAGAAACTAGAGAAGCTGCTAAATTATTAATGTTCCCAGAAGATGCATTGTATGAATATGATAATAAACTTAAGAACATGGAAAAGAAATCTATTAGCGAAGTAATGCAAGAGGCTAAAAAACAAGAAGAACCTAAGTTTGAAGAAGAAATAATTGAGGTTCCGGAAGAAATAGTAGAAATAAGTAAAAATGTTGAAACTATTTTAGATTTTGCTAACGAATCAAAAGTTAATTCTGAACCTGAAGTTGTCGAAAAAAGTTTTGATAGAGAAGACTTAATTGATTTATTAAATGAAATTGGTTTAGATTATTTAGACTATACTACTAAAGATTTAGATGAAATATTAGCTAATTTTAATGAAAAAGTTATTAGAAGAAATGTATCGATGTTTAAAAATAATGATTTGAATTTAGATATTTTTGTTGATAATATTAGTTTAATATATGATAGGGAATTAGAAGCTAAGGTTGATAGATTACTTAGAATTGGTAAAAGTGCTTTAGATATTTATTTAAATCCAAATATATTAACTAAATATGATTATAAAGGTTTAGATAAAGCTATTATACTTTTACAAAATAGTGGTTTAGATCCAAAGAAAGTGCCTTTAATGGCTTATTAGGGAGGTTTAAAATATGAAATTTAAGGAATTTATAGATTTAGGAATTAAAACAGATGATGGCGTTTTATTAACTAAATATTTATTAAATGTGAGTTTAGCTAAAAGTGATAATGTAAAAAGAATTATAAGATTGTTTAAAGATAATGGGTATGATTTGAGTATTGTTCCAGGTAGTTTCTTTAAAATATTTACTTATAATGAAAAAGAAATAGCAGAACTAGAAAAAGTTTTAGAAGAAATTAATTCTTTAGGTTTAAAAAATATCTTTCAAGTGAATTTAAAAGTTGGATCTTTTAAAAGAGAATTTTTAGAAAGATTAAAATTTTGTTTGAATAATAATATACCATATTTAAATAGTGATAATTCTTTTATCAAAGAATTATACAGTAAAGAATTATTTGGTGAATATACAGCTAAAAAGCCATTACAAGAATTAAAAGGCACAAGTGAAGTTGTGGAAGAAAAAGTGAATTTAGAACCAGCAATGGATGCTGAAGATAAACAAGTATATAATGAAATTATTGAAAAATTAAATTATTTGGTTTTAGCAAATCCTACTGATGAATTTTTAGCAATAGTAAAAGATAATATTATTAAAAAAATTCCTGAATCAATATTAAGAAAAGAATATAAATTTTTACCAGTTGGAGAAATGATTAGTGCTGTTATGTTTAGTGGTTTAGATGTAACGCCACTTGACAATATTCGAATTGAAGAATTAATTAGTAATGAATTTCCAACTGAAGAAAGGAATTTAGGATAATGAAATTTTTAGAGAAATATGGTTTTAAAAAAAGTGATATTGAAGCTTTGAAAGAAAATTCAACAAGTACTTTAATTAAAGAACTTGAAGCTCATAAAAAATTAGTTTCTCAAAATTTGGATTATTTAAATAATATTGGGGTTACAAATTTGTGTGAAATATTTATAAATTATCATGATATGTTTTTAATGGATAATAGTAATTTTATTGAAATATTCAATAAATATGAACCAACTTCATTAATTGAAAAATTAGAAAAAGATGTTAGAATTATGGAGTATCTATAATTTTAACACTTTTCTTTTTTTTTTGCCTTGAAATGTTTTATATAATTTGATAGAATTAAATAGTAGATTAATAATAGGAGGAGTATATTATGGCTCTAAAGATAAAAAACTTATTTAAAGACGTAGAAGATGATATTTTAACAGGTACAGAAGATGAATTTTACAATATTAGTGGGACTGATGCTTTAGCAGAGGCTGATAAAACTGGAAATAAAATGATTTTATTAGAACCTCGTGCTTATTCAGAATCACAACAAATAGCAGATCATTTAAAAAATAGAAATAGTGTAGTAGTAAACTTAAAAAGAGTTACATCTGATCAAGCTAAAAGAATTATTGATTTTTTAAGTGGATGTATTTATGCAATAGGTGGGACAATGCAAAAAATAGGAGTAGGTATATATTTATGTACGCCTAATAATGTAAATGTTCAAGGTAAGATTACAGACGAAACTGAAAAAAATAAAGTTGAAGCTGAAGAAGAATGGTAAGAATTTAAATTAAAAGTGCTGTCGAGGTGATAAATTTTGAAAAAGTTTAATACAAGCCTGAATGGTTATAATAAACTTGAAGTTAATAATTTTGTAAATGAAGTGACAACTGAATATGAAAATATGCTTTTAAAGTTAAAGAAACAAGATGAAGATATTAAAAATTTACAACAAGAACTTGAAAAATATAAGAATATGGAAAGCACTTTAAATAGAGCTATAGTTGTAGCAGAAGATGCATCTAATCAAATTAAACGTGTAGCAAGAGATGAAGCAAAAGGTGTTATTGAAGATGCCAAACGTAATGCTTCACGCATTGTTAATGATGCATTGCTAAAAGCTGATAAAATAGAGCAAGATGCTGAATTATTAAAAAGAAGAGTTGTTATATTTAAAAGAAGACTTAAAAGTGTTGTTGATGAACAAAATGAATTTATTGATAGCATTAATGAGGATTACTAGAGGTGTGTTATGAATAATAAAAAACGAATATTGTTAATGATAAGTGTTATGTTTTTAGGTATTAGCATATCATTTGCTTATTATGTTGTTAAATATATATTTAATGGTGAGGGTGCTAAAATAGATACTACTACTATAGTCTTAGAAGATTCTACTGTTACAGTGGAAGGTAATATAGATTTAGGAACTGGCTCAGATATAGCTGAAGTAATGCCAGGACATAAATTTGCATCAAAAATTAAGGTTACTGCAACAGGGCCAGACGCATTTGTAATGTATAACTTGATATGGACTGGTAATGATGATTATGGGAACAATGGTAAAGGTGTTAATAATTTAAGTACACCATTAAATTATACAGTTTATAGAACCAAAGATAGTACAATTGAAGTTGATATAAAATGTTATGAAAAACAAGGTTTTGTTGATAATCTACTAGCAATAAGCGAAATATGTAATGTAACTAATGAAGATGAATTAGGTGAGGCAGTTGCTACAGGACAAATACCAGTAGGGAAAAATACTGTAACTCTTGCTTTAGATGAAGAAATAATATCAACTAATGCAGGAACTGTTGTGTATTATCATATAATAGTAGAATATCCTGACACTAATACTAATCAAAGTGCTGATATGGAACTTACTGGTAATGTAATAGAAGGTATTGTTACAGTAGAAGCAAGTAAGAATAGTGGTGCTCCTGGAGATGCAAAAGATGTAATATTACTTAATATACCAAATATAATAGAAACAGAGCCTGATTTTAGTGAAGCAGCAACAGAAGAAACAATAGGAGTAATATATAAAGAGGTAATCGATGATACATCAACTGCATTAACAAATGCGACAACACCAAAGGTTAGAGCGACATTACTTTCTGAAACAGAAGATAATGTGACATATTACTTTAGAGGAGCACCAACAGATAACTATGTAAAATTTGCAGGATTCTATTGGCGAATAATTAGAATAAATGAGAATGGTTCAATAAGAATGATATATGCAGGAGATGCAGAAGTAATAGATGCTTTAACAGAAGAAAAAGACGGGATAACTAAATATGATGTACTAGCAAATGGATATGATGATTCTGTTAATGAAGTACCATATACACAAATTGGTTCAAGTAAATTTAATAACGACCGGAAAGTAGCAGATACAGAGTTTTTGGGAAGTTTAATAAAAGATATGTTAGATAAATGGTATGAAGATAATTTGATTGCTTATACAGGATATATGGATGAATATTCAGGTTTTTGTAGCGATGACAGTTATAGCTCTCATGGGTATTGTAGAGATGATGGTGGCGTTGATGGTTGTTGGGATTGGGTTGATTATTATGATTATGGATCATATATAAGGTTATATTCAAATATTCCAAATCCAACATTTAAATGCCCGAATAGTTGGGATTTAAATACAGTAAATAATGATTTGAATGTTGGAAATCGAGCATTAACATATCCGATAGGCTTAATAACAGCAGATGAAGTAGCATATGCAGGGGGAGTATTTTATAATGCTAAACATTATTTAAATACGGGTAACCGTTATTGGACAATTTCACCAGCCTTTTTTGATGGAGAAATGGAAGGACCCCAAAACTTTGCAATACATGAACAAATGTATCATGAAAGTCCTATACATTCTTTAGGTGTCAGACCAGTTATTAATTTGAGTCCAAATGTATCTCTTGGTGGAAATGGCACAATAGAAAGTCCATATGTAGTGGCAAATTAGAAAGGAAATAAATATGAAAAGATTTAGAATAATATTATGTTCATTATTATTAGTATTAAGTTTAATATTAATTTATGGTGTATCTAAACAAGTATTTGATAATAGTGAAACTAAAAATGATGAAACAATTAATGGTATAGCAATGTATGTAGAAAATGATGCTGGTACATATGTGTCTGCTACTGAACTTCCTGGTGAAGGTTATATATTTAATAGTGGTAAAAGTAAATGTAATAATGGTGCTATACCAATATGGGATAGTAAGACTAATTCATTAATTACTAGTGATTTAACAACAAACGGAACTAGTTGTTATTTGTATTTTGATAAAACTCCTTGTAAATCAGGAGATAGTGCATGTAAAAAAATACTTAGTAACAAATTAGTTAAAGCTAGAAAAAATTTAACTGACATAATATCTGATGAGACTATGGGTATTGTTTATAGTACTAAAGATAATGATGGTACTACATTATACTTTGCAGGTGCTCCACTTGATAACTATGTTAAATTTGCTGGACAATATTGGAGAATAATTAGAATAAATGGTGATGGTTCTATTAGATTGCTATATGCTGGAAATGCTACAGAAATTGAATCTGATAAATATACAATTTTATCTAATGGTTATGCTGATGGCTCTAATCATTATTTGGCGATAGATAACACAGCTTATAAATATAATACTTGTAAAGAAATGTATTGCTTAGGTTATACTTATAATGTAGGTTCAATAAATGGTGATGAAAAAGATAGTGCAGCAAAAGAACAATTAGAAGATTGGTATAGTTCTAATATAGCAACTTATGAATCTAGTATAGATACTAATGCTGGTTTTTGTAGTGATAGGTCTTATGAAGATGGATATGATGATTCGCATGTGTATTATAATTATTATGGTGCTCGTTTAAGGTTAAGTGATAGTAAAAGACCGTCATTAATGTGTAAAGATCAGGATTTATTTACAGTACAAGGTGCTACAAAAGGTAATGGAGATTTAGATGCACCGGTTGGTTTAATTACTGCTGATGAGCTAAATTATGCTGGTTCTGTTTGGGGCGGTAGTAATATAAATACTAAAGTATTTACTAGAAGCGGTTTTTCATATTGGACAATGTCTCCATTTTCATCAAAGGGTTCCGAACATTATATGACTATACTTCATTCTGCTGGATATATTACAAGAGAAAAAGGTTTAGATAGAACTGATTCCTTTTATTTAAGGCCAGTAATAAATTTAAAAGGTTCTGTAACGTTAACTGGGGACGGTACTATGAGTAACCCATATGTAGTAGGATAGGTGATAATAATGGAAAAAAAGAATAAATTTAAAAATATTTTAACAGTTGTAACAACTATCCTATTATTAGCAATAGGCATAACATTTGGTTATTATGCTGCACAAGTAATATTTGGTGGTAAAGGTAGTGCAATTGAGGCTACTACGGTAAAATTGGGTGATATAACATTTAATTATTCTGGAGAATTAGAGTTTAATGCTACTAATATACTTCCAGGGCGCCAAATATTATCGGCAATAGAAGTTAATGCCCAAAATGCTAATCGTCTTGCAGTTTATGATTTGGTTTGGGTGGGAGATAATCAACTTTCAACTGATTTAACGTTTACTGTTTATAAATCTAATTTGTCTTTAGAAGAAGCAAATGTAAACGTTGTTTGTAATCAAACACAAAAATATAGTAATGGTTATACTTTGTTTAGAGATGAATGTGTAATTAATAATATAGGTGTTTTAGGTGATCCAATAAATAGTGGTTATATAAATAGAAATACTTCTGATACAGAAGTAGTATTAGCTCCTAACGAAACAATTATTTCAGATGAAGAAAATGTAACTTATTACTATTATGTAGTTATAGAATATCCAAATGCTAATAAATTCCAAAATGCTGATGCTGGCAAGAAAATTGATGGAGAAATTAAAATTCAAAATGCTAGTGCAGCACCAGATACATCAATATTAGCTATTTATAAAGAAACAGATAATGGTTATGAAAAAACGGATAGTATTCCAACTAACTATATATTTAATGAAGATGAAAGTACTTGTACAAATGATGCTACTGTAAGTTGGAATCCAGTTAATAAAACTTTAACAACAACTGGACTTACTGCAGCTGGTACAACATGTGAGTTAAAATTTGATAAGAGTCCATGTGAAAAGTCAGGAACTGCTTGTTCTACAATTCTTGCGAATAAAACAAAAGAAGAACGTACTGCTTTTAATAGTACATTAACTTCGAATACTAATGGTAAAATTTATTCTGCAGAAGAATTTGATGGTACATCTTATTATTTTGCAGGAAATACAACTGAAAACTATGTTAAATTTGCGGGTTTATGGTGGAGAATTGTAAGAGTAAACTATGATGGATCAATAAGATTGATTTATCAAGGAACAAGTTCTACATCTAACGGTATATATACTACTAGTTATTTCAATAACTTTACTACTAGTTCTTCAGCAGAATATGTAGGATATATGTATGAACTTGGTAACAAACATGGTTTATCCAGTGATTCAACAATTAAAACAGTTTTAGATGATTTTTATGAATCAAAAATAGCTACGCATAGTGATGTTCAGTATGTTGATAGTAATTCTTATTATTGTAATGATCGAAGTATCACTTCTGGAGTTGGAATTGGTGCTAATGCTACAGTATTTGCTGGAAATGCGAGAATAAATACTGGTAAAAATCCTACATTTAATTGTACAAATAATGAAGATATATTTACAACTATAGATTCTAACAAAGGAAATAAAGCTTTAAAATATCCAATAGGTACAATAACAGCTGATGAGGTATCTTATGCTGGAGGTATGTATAATGGAACAAATACAAATTATTATTTATATACAACTGTATCCTATTGGACGATGACGCCAAGAGAATATAATAACAATAGTAATGGTCCTTTAATGTTTATGGTTCAGTATGAAACGAGTCCTGGTAGAATGCAAGCAAATTATGTTAAAGCTCCTGCAGCAGCATCATATGGGGTAAGGCCGGTAATCAATTTAAGAGCAGATGTTAAATTAAGTGGTTCAGGTACTACTAGTAGTCCTTATACAGTAAGTTTTTAGGAAACTAATATTAGTTTCCTTTTTCTATGCTTTCTTTTAAGTTTAATTTAAGATATAATTAATGTGGGTGATGTAATATGAAAAGAGTTATATTAGTAGATGGTAATAATTTAATGTTTAGAAGTTTTTATGCAACTGCATATACAGGAAATATTATGCGTAATTCAAAAGGTTTCCCAACAAATGCATTATATGGTTTTGTTAGTATGATAAATAAAATATTAAATGAAGAAAAGCCTGAATATATTGCAGTAGCTTTTGATATAGGTAAAAACTTTAGAAAAGAAAAATATGATTTTTATAAAGAAGGAAGAAGTGAAACTCCTGATGAATTAAAGCGTCAAATGCCTATTGCAAGAGATATATTAAAGGCAATGGGTATTAAATATTTAGAACTTGCGCCATATGAGGCTGATGATATAATTGGAACACTTGCTAAAATGGCAGATTTAGATCCTGAATATGATGCTACAATTATATCTAGTGATAGAGATTTATTACAACTTATTAGTCCTGTTGTAGATGTTAAATTATTAAAACAAAGTGGATATATAAAATATAATCCAGATACTTTTAAGGAAGAATGGGGAATTGAACCTATTAAAATAATTGATTTAAAATCTCTAGCGGGAGATTCTTCAGATAATATTCCTGGAGTAAGAGGAATAGGTGATAAAACAGCATTGAAGTTATTACAAGAATATGGTTCTTTAGAGGCAATATATGAAAATATAGAAAATATTAAAGGTAAAACTAAAGAAAAATTAGTTAATGACAAAGATAATGCTTTTATGAGTAAAGAAATTGCTACTATATTTAAAGATGTACCATTAAATATAGAATTTGAAGATATTAAATACAAAGGTACTAACGAAGAAGAACTAGGGAATATATATGATAGCTTAGAGTTTTATTCTTTACTTAAAAATTTTAATCGTAAAGAAGTAGTTAAAGATGAAATTGATTTTATAGAAGTTAAAGATATAAATGAAATAGAAATTAAAGATGAAGTAAGTATATTTATAGAACTTGATGATGAAAATTATCATAAAGGGAATATACTAGGTATTGGAGTAAGTACGAAAGATAATAATTATTTTTTAAATAAAGAAATATTACCGGAATTGGTAAATATTTTAAAAGATAAAGTAGTATATACTTATAATGCTAAGGCATTAGATATAGTCTTAAAAAGAAATAATTTAAATTTGAATAGTGTTAATTTTGATTTAATTGTTGCAGCATATTTAACTAATGGTTTTACTAAAGATGATATAGCATTTTTAATGCATCCAGAAAGAATAAATGTAGAGTTTTATGAAACTTTAAAGAAAAATAATTTTAATGATTTTGATAAATTAAAAAAAGATATAGTTTTAAAATCTAGATTTATTTTTGATGTAAGAGATACTTATATTAATGAATTAAAAAAAGAATCTATGTATGAATTATATAAAGATATTGAACTACCACTTACCTATGTATTATCAGATATGGAATATTTTGGTGTTAAAATAGATTCTAATGTATTAAATGATATTAAAGAAGAAGCAGAAGCTAAATTAGATATAATTACTAAAGAAATATATAATATGGCAGGATGCGAGTTTAATATTCAAAGTACTAAACAATTAGGTGAAATAATATTTGAAAAAATGGGTATTGCAAAGGGTAAGAAAACTTTAAAAGGTTATAAAACTGATGCGGCAACTTTACAAAAACTAATTGATAAACATCCAATAATAAAATTAATATTAGATTACCGAAATTATAGTAAAATACTATCTACTTATACTGTTAGTTTAGAAAGTTCTAAATTTAATGATGATAAAATACATACTATATTTAAACAAACATTAACAAGAACAGGAAGATTATCAAGTGTAGAACCAAATCTTCAAAATATACCTATTAGAGGAGAAGAAGGTAGAAAAGTACGTAAAGCTTTTATTCCAACAAATGATTTATTTTTAAGTATAGATTATAGTCAAATAGAACTTCGTATTTTAGCTCATATCTCAGGTTCTAAAGAATTAATTGAGGCATTTAGAAATGATCAAGATATACATACTAAAGTTGCTGCAGATATTTATGGTGTAAGTGAATCAGAAGTATCCAAATTAATGCGTAGTACTGCAAAAGCAGTTATATTTGGTATAGTTTATGGAATAAGTGGTTTTGGATTAGGTGAAAACTTAAATATAAATCCTAAAGAAGCTGCTAGTTTTATAGAAAAATATTATGAACTATATCCTGGTGTAAAAAATTATATGGATAATATTATAAAAGAAGCATATGATACTGGTTGTGTTAGAACATTATTTAATCGTAAAAGAACTATTGAAGAATTAAATAATAAAAATTATATGATAAGAACAAGTGGTGAACGTATAGCACTTAATACACCGATTCAAGGAACTAGTGCAGATATAATAAAAAAAGCTATGGTATTAGTATTTGAAGAATTTAAGAAACAAAATATTAAGAGTAAAATGGTATTACAAATACATGATGAACTTGTTATTGATACAAGATTAGATGAATTAGAACAAGTTACTAAAATAGTAAAAGATGTAATGGAAAATGTAATAGAGTTATCTGTTCCATTAAAAGTTGGAATAGCTCTAGGTAAAGATTTATACGAAGCTAAATAGGAGGTAATATGCCAGAAATCGCTGAAGTAGAAACTGTTAGAAATACATTAAAACAAAGAATTTTAAATAAAAAAATTAAAGAAGTTAAAATCTATTATGAAAAAATGATTGAAAGTGATATAAATACATTTAAAAGTGATTTAATTAATAAAAGTTTTATAGATATAAAAAGAAGAGGTAAATGGTTAATATTTGAAACAGAAGATAGATATTTATTAAGTCATTTAAGAATGGAAGGTAAATATTTTATAAAATATACAAATGAAGCAAAAGATAAACATGAACATATAATATTTACATTTTATGATAATACTGACTTAAGATACTGTGATACTCGTAAATTTGGAAGAATGAATTTAATAAAAAAAGAGGATTTAGAGAAAACTGAAAGTATAAAAAAACAAGGTTTAGAGCCTGGTGATAAAAATTTAACTAGTGAGTATTTGTTATCTAAATTTAAAAATAAAAAATTACCTATTAAAACAGTATTACTTGATCAGAGTATAATTAGTGGTTTAGGTAATATATATGTTAATGAAGTATTGTTTTATGCACATATTAATCCTCTTACTCCAGCTTTCAAATTATCAAAAGAAGAATGTGAATTGATAGTTAAGGAATCTCAAGAAATAATAAAAGAAGCAATTAAGTTGGGTGGAACTACTATTAAAAGTTATACATCAAGTTTAGGGGTTACTGGTAGATTTCAACAAAAATTAAAAGTACATAAAAGAGAATCCGAACCATGTTTAATATGTAAGACACCTATTAAGAATATAAAAATAGGTGGTAGGAGTACTTATTATTGTCCTAATTGTCAAAAATAATCGAGTAAGTTTATTCACAAACCTACTCGATTTTTATGTTAAAGTTTGTCGAACGGTTTTTCTTGATATTTATTGTTTATTTATTATAATAAATGATGTGTTAGGCAAGACGTCTACCAAAAAGACGAATTTCTATTGTAAGCCTCCTTTGCAAAGAGGGTTTTGGTGGAAAGGAGTATAGGTTTTGCTAAAAGCAATGATAGCTAAAATAAGGGAGTTTTTGGAAACAAACAAAAAGACGTCTACAATTACTATTACTGTCTATAACAATAATGGAATTGTGAACGTCACTATCAACAAATAGTAGATGTTATGTTCCTAACACACTACTAAATAAATAATAACATAATGAATAAATAAATACAATTATTTTTAATTTGACAAGAAATAAACATAGTGATAGAATACCTCTTAACCAAAAAGGGGTGTTTTTATGAAAGATTGGATTTTAGCAAATACTACTGTAACAGAAGAAGAATATGATAAAATAATGCAATATAATGATTATCCAGAAGATGCCAATTTAACTAAAGTATCTGAAGAATCAAAGAAACAAATATTACTTAATATAGTAGCCTTTACTTTAAATAAACCCAGTATAATTAACAAAATGATACATCAAATAAAAAAATTAAATGGAGTTTATTATTATAAAGGTTATACTTTTGGCTTATTTTACGATTGTTATCAAGATAACGATTTGTTTTCGATGAAAAGATATGGGCGTTGCCATGAGATGTCTAGTTTGATATTGAGTAAAGAGCAAAAATTAAAAATGGTAACGGCAATTTGTAGAACTTTTAAGAACATTCCGTTTTTACATTCATTCTTAATTTGGAAAGATGAATTTAATAAAGAATATGTTTATGATTATACTGAAAATTTAGTAATGAATAAAGAAGCTTATTTTGATTTATTGGATGTGGAAGTTATAAATGTAATGGATTATGATACATTAAAAATTTTTCTGGAAGCATATGAGTCTAATAAGGAGCAATATAAATATATAAACATTACTGAATTACTTTGTTTTCCAAACCAAATTAAGGAAGCAATTCTAAAATTAGAAAGAACAAAAAAGCAATAAGTTAAGATTTATTGCTTTTATAATGTCAAAGTTTGTCGAACGGTTTTTCTTGATATTTTGATTTTAAATATTATAATAAATTATTGTGTGTTAGGACGTTGCGTCTACCTAAAACGAATTTCTATTGTAAGCCTCCTTTACGAAGCGGGTTTTGGTAAGAAGGAGTATTATGGCTTTGCTGGAAGAAATAAAAGCTAAAATAATTTTTTTGTTAAAGAAATTTAAGAAAAAACAAAAGACGCCAACAATTATCATTATTGCTAATAACAACAAAGATACAATTGTTAACGTCAACTTCAAACAAAAGTAGATGTTATGTTCCTAACACACTACTAAATAAATAATAACATATTTAATAAATAAATACAATTATTATTCGAAGAATAGAGGTTTATTGCTTTTTTCAAAAACTATAATTTTATTTCTACTTACTAAACTGTATACTTCTGCTGCTAGCATTTCATATTTATAAGTTAAAGTATTAGGAATTGGAACTAAAGCTACTTCTGTATCTTTAAGATTATGCAAATAATTTCTGCCTTTTTTATTAAAACCTAATATTTTTATATAATCGATATTAGCTAGTTTATTAATTTCTTTAGGAACTCCAACTAGAATATGGATTAGCATTCTAGTTATTTTATTATAAGTATATCTTTTAGTTTTAACTAACTTGATAAAATCTTCGATATTGTTAGCTTCCAAAATTTTTTCTTTTAATCTATTTTCAATACCTTCATCAACAGTTAAGTAGCGGCTTAAATCATTATCAGTAAGTATTTTATATTTTATAAAAGGAAATAATTCATTTAATGATAAATTTTCAATTAAATTATTAACTTTTCTAGGTACATAAGAAGAAATATCTTCTTTTAATTTTAATTTATTTCTTATATTACTGGCACTAATAATAATATTATTAGAAGTAGTATCATGATAATCACTAGTTCTTTTAATAGTTACAGGTTTTATATCACATTTATTTTTCTTAATAGCTTTTATATAAGAAATACCTAATAAGTCATTTGGTTTAAAAATATCTTCTTTTATTTCAAGGGCTTTAGCTAAAGCTGTTGGGTAATTAATACCTTTATCTAAATACTTTTTAACTTTATCGTTATATTCTTTAGTTTCTTGAATATTAGAAACTTTTTTTAACAATTCTATATTATTTGATTCACTTCCAAAAACTAAATGTTTGACATTTAGGTATTTTAATATTTTAATAGAAGCATCCGCAAAAATATCTGCACTTTGACTACCAAAAATAAAAGGTAGTTCGACAACTAAATCCACTCCATATAATAAAGCAAGTTTTGTTTTATTTTCTTTAGATAAAATACTTATTTCACCACGCTCTAAAAAATAACCATTTAATACTAATACTAAAGTTGCATCGGGAAACAATTTTTTAGTTTCTTCAATATGATATATATGTCCTTTATGCAAAGGATTATATTCGCAAATTATACCTACGGCATCCATTTAAAATCACCAGTTATAATTATATCAAAGAATTATAAACTTGTTAAATAAAATATTTTATATTATAATTTAAGTGGTGAGGCGAATGAAAATAGATTTAAATAAATTAAATATTGGGGATAAAATAAATATTAATGAAAAATTTATTTTTAATTCAAATATATATAATAACGAAAATATCAAAGGTTTAAAGGATGTTGAAGTAAATGGATATATATATTATAATTCCGCAGAAATACTAGAAATTAAACTTAGTTTAAGTGGTGTAATGATGCTTGTTGATAGTGTTACTTTAGATATTATTGAAAATCCTTTTAATATAGAAATTGATGAAGAATATAGTTTAAATGACCAATATTTTAAAGAATATTATGAAAAAGAGCAAAATATACTTGATATTATGGCAATTTTGTGGGAAAATATTGTTCTGGAAGTACCCATTAGTTTAACTCATACTGAAAATGTAGAATTATCAGGTGATGGTTGGAGTATGGGGTGTATAGAAAATAAAGAAGATAATATCGATCCAAGACTTGCTAAACTAGCCGAGTTGTTAGACGAAAGGAAGGAGTGAAACTATGGCAGTACCTTTTAGAAGAACTAGTAAAACTAAAAAAAGAATGCGTCGTACTCACTTAAAAAAAGAGGTTGGAGCTTTAACTAAGTGTCCAAAATGTGGTGCTACATTAAGACCTCATCGTGCATGTACTAAGTGTGGTTACTATAAAAATGAAGAAGTAATTAAAACTACTGATGCTGAATAGTTAGAGTAAAGTCTAACTTTTTTATTTGTATAAATATAGATTTAACATATTATTTATGGTATACTTTATTTATTATAAAGGAGTGTCTAAATATGAAGTATGATGATTTAGAAAAAACTAGAGATTTATTTGATATAGAAGAAGTTCCTAGTCCAATAGAAAATATTGAAATGGAAGGGGCTAGTAAAGATAATTTGACTGATGAATTTACATTAGGATTAAAAGAAGAAACTCAAACTGATGAAATTAAACCTAAAAAAAATAATAGCAAGTGGAAGAATTTATCAAAGAAAAGCAAGATTTTTATTATCTTAAGTATTTTATTTTTTGTTATTTTAATTATTTGTTTAGTATTATTTTTTATATTAAAAGAGGATGAGAAACCAAGTAAATCTGAGAATCCTAAAGTTCCAGAAGTTATTGTTGAAAAGGATAATTACATTTTTAAAAATGGAGTTTTGTCTTTTTTAGATGAAAATGATAATGAACTCGGAACATATACTTGTAAAAATAATGATGAAAATTTATGTTTTATAGTTAATTATAATAATTCGTTGGATAATTTTGATACTACAATGTATATTTATGAAGATGAAACTGAAATAGAAAGAAGAAGTAAAATATATTTAAATAATTATGTGTTTATTTATGATAATAATGAATTAAATAAAGAAATTATTACTTTGTATAATATTAAAGAACAAAAAAATGAAGGTGTATATACTTTAGTTAAAGGTTTTAATAATAGTGATTATGTTATCTTAAAAAATAATAATGATAAATATGGGGCTATAGAATTTACTGATGAAGGTATAATAGAAAAAATTGAATTTAAATTTGATTATTTAGGGCAATTGTATGATGATAGTAAAATTGTAGCTAAAACTAATAATAAATATTTTATTTATACTACAGATGGAAATTTAGATAGTAAAGGTTTATCATATGAAATAAAAAGTTATAACAATGAGTATATATCAGTGTATAATGAGGAATATTATTATTTATATGATTATAAAGCTAATTTAATTTATGAAGATTATGATTATATAAAATTATATGATAAATATGTAGCATTAGTTAAAGATAAAGAATTATATATAAAAGATTATAATAATAATAAATATCATGAGGAATCCATAAAACTTAATAATACTTATTATAATGAAATGAATATATATAATAAAAATAAAGTTTTATTAGAAAGTAAAAAATCTTTTGATATAAATATAGAAGATAATATTGATGTTATTTTTTATACTAAAACAGGAAAAGAAAAAAATAAAACTATTTTTATAAACGATGGTAAAATAAGTTCATTGTATAAAAATTTGAATTATTTTGATGATGTATTTTACTTTTATAGTGATGAAGATGAAACAGAGTTAATAGGAAAATATGAATGTAAAAATAAAAATAATATAAATGGTAACTCTACTACTTTTAATAATTGCAAAGTGTTAAGTGTAGAAAGTGATGAAACTAAAGGTTGGATGCCTATATTTAATAAAAAATACATATTTATGGTAGATAGTATTGATGTTAATAATCCAGTTATTATGTTATATGATTTAAATAAAAATGATACATTAAGTGAATATAGAAGTATAGATGTTGGATATATACCTTCAGAAGAAAAAATTACTTTTGAAGATGTACAAGAAAATTATATTATTGCAAAAAATAAAAATAATAAATATGGAGTTATAAAAATGAGTTCTAATGTAGAGGGGGTTATACCATTTAAATATAATTCTTTAGAAAAATTAAAAGATTATTATATGGCTTTAGAATCTACTGGTACATATTTATTAATTGATAAAAATGGATTAGAAGTAAGTAGCAAATATGGTTATAAAATTATTGATTATAAAAATAATTATTTGAAAGTAATTGATAATGATAATAAATATTATATTTATGATTTTAAAGGAAATAAGATTGAGGAAACAGCTTATTTACATATTTCTTTATATAATGATTATTATGTTGTAATAGATATAAATAAAAAACTTGATATTCATAAATATGATGATATATCATTTAAATTATCTACTTTAATAGATATAAATTCAGATGATTATGAGAATGCTTTTGAGGTTGGTAGAAGTGATAAAGGTTATACTATAAAAATAAAATCTACCGGAGAAGTATTTAATGCCTCATTAGAAGGCGTACTTGAAGGTGATGAAGAAGAAATTATTCCTGAAGATAATCAAAATAATGAAGTAGATGAAACCGTAAATACTGAAGAACAAGTAAATTAACTGTTCTTTTTTATTTTTTTATTAATAATAAATATTGACTTATAGCCCAATAAAACTTATAATTTATATAGAATAAAATATATATAATAGAGGTGCTTCATAAATGAAAAAAAGAGATTATAAAAAAATTATTTTGCCAGTAATAGGTATTTTAGTTTTAGGTATTGGTATTTCTTTTGGTTATTTTATAACTGAATTATTTATAAAAGGTGAAGGTTCAAAAGTAGATGTACAAACTGCTTATATAGGTGGTGCTACAGTTACTACTGAAGGGTCTATTAATTTTGATGTATCTAATAGACTTCCAGGTTTTAAAAATGTTTCTATGATTAAAGTAACAGCAACTTCAGAAATAGAAGATATTGATATTAGTTATAATTTAGTTTTTGAGGGTAAAAATACTTTATATACTCCTATAACTTATTATGTATATAAAACTGATTCTGAAATTTCTAATGTAAATACTGTTTGTGAAGATGTTGTTATAGAAGGTTCTATGAATTATTATAGTGAAGAATGTACAATTTCTAACTTAGATAAATTAGGTCACGAATTAGAGTTTGGGACAATTAAAAATAGTCAATTTACTACTGTTAATTTGCTAGAAGAAGAGAGTATAACCGCTACAACTAGTGGTTCAACTGTTTATTATTATGTAATATTTGAAGTACCTAATTTGGATGAAGAACAAAATTTGGATATGGGTGGATATTTTGACGGAAACATTAAAGTTGCACCTCTAGATGATGGAACAAGTAAAATAAATACAATTGAAATTTTAGCTACATTAGATGGTAATAAACATTCTAGTTTCCCAAGTAAAAGTGAAGCAACGCCCACAAGCGTAAGTTGTACTAATGGTGCAACAGGATCATTTGACTATGCAAATTGGGTTGTAGAAGTTGATAGTATAGAAAATA
Source organism: Bacillota bacterium (assembly GCA_015059425.1). Taxonomy (GTDB): domain Bacteria; phylum Bacillota_I; class Bacilli_A; order RF39; family UBA660; genus Caccenecus. The sequence goes on from SVAM01000013.1 coordinate 26,808, forward strand.
CAACTTGCACAGTTAATTTTACAAGTAATATTAATCAAAGTTTTGCAACTTATTTAACTACTAATAATGTTTGTTCAACCACTCCAACAACAAATGATGCAGCAAAAGATTGTTTGGTAAATGAAAATAATTATGGATATCGATACGAAGGCGCCATTCCAAATAATTATGTATTATTTAATAATGAATTGTGGAGAATAATTGGAGTATTTAATGTTAAAAATAGTGTTGGAACAGAACAAAATTTAGTTAAAATTATTAAAGGTGATACATTAGATGCTTTAGTATTTGCTACTAATAATAAAAATGATTGGGTAAATTCGTCTTTACAAAAACAATTAAATTCTGAATATTTAAATAAGAGCAATGATGCTACATGTAATTTATTTTCAACAAGCATAACAAAAATTTGTAAATTTAGTCAAATAGGCATAAATGATGTGTCAAGATTAATGATAGAGAATGTAGCATGGAATATAGGTGCTGCGTCTTCAACTAGTTTATCTGAATCAGAAATGTATGATGCAGAAAGAGGCAGTACGCCAGGTCTTGGTGCTACATCTGCAACATGGACAGGCCATGTTGGTTTAATGTATGCTAGCGATTATTTATATTCAAAAATAGGAACTAGTGCTGCAGGTTCATGGCTTTATCAAGATGGAAATCAGTGGACACTTACTCCTACTTCTACTCATGCTTATGCGCAAGTTTATATTAATTTTGCTGGTGGAATTAGTTCTAGTAGTGTTACTAATGGACAAGGTATTCGTCCAACAGTATATTTAAAATCAAGTGTTCAAATTTTAGGTGGAAATGGTACTTATGATTTTCCATATATAATAAAATAGAAATTTTACTTAAATAATATTGTTTATGTATAAAGAAAGTAGGAAGATTATGAAAAAAAAGCTATTATTTATTTGTGTTGCATTAACAGCAATAATTTGTTTAATTACTATTAATATTAGATTAAAATATGATGATAATCGTATTATAACCATAAAAACTTATATAGATGGTAAATTAGCAGCGGCAGTACCATCATCTAATGATGGCTATATAGTTTCATCTGTTACTTGTACAAATAATTTAAAAGCTACTTTTAATTATACAACATGGAGATTAGAAACTAATAATACAACTGGTAATTCTGTTTGTACAATACATTTTGTAAGTAATTATAATGAAACTTTTGCATCTTATTTAGAAAATAAAATATGTACTTCAACTCCAACAAGTGATGAAGCTGCAAAAGATTGTTTGGTTAATGAAAATGGATATAGATACGAAGGCTCAGATCCTAACAATTATGTTCTTTTTAATAATGAATTATGGAGAATAATTGGGGTGTTTAATGTTAAAAATGGTTCAGAAATAGCTCAAAATTTAGTTAAAATTATTAGAGATGATAATTTAGATTCATATGATTGGGACAAAAATGGTAAAAATACTTGGGCTACTGCAACATTACAACAACATTTAAATAATGGTTATTTAAATAAAGATGAAGATGCTACTTGTTATACTAATTCATCAGTATCCAAAAACTGCAAATTTGGCAATACTGGCATAAATAACATATCAAGAGAAAAAATTGAAGAAGTTATTTGGAATATAGGCGGTTCTACTTCTAGTGCTGTTACTGCTGAAGCTATATATTTATCTGAAGGAAGTGCAGAGTGGACTGGGTATGTAGGTTTAATGAGTGCAAGTGATTATGGCTATGCAGTGTTAAATAGTAAATGTTTAAGAGGCACTTTATTAAATTCATATAATTCTACAGCATGTGCAGGTAATAACTGGCTATTTAAAAACGGATTTCAATGGACTTTAACACCAACTTCTAGTAATGCTACACAAGTTTTCTATATTAACAATAATTATCAAAATAAAGATGGTAATCGTCATGTTGATGTACGTGTTGTAACAAGTGGAAGTAATGTCCGTCCGGTAGTTTATTTGAAATCTTCTGTTAATTATGTATCAGGTGATGGTACTTATAATAATCCTTATATAATAAGTTAAATTTATTATATACAAAGTTAAAATATTGTGTTAAAATAATTTTTATTAAATGCGAAGAACAAGAGGAGTAAAAAGATTATTTCTTTGTAGAGAGCTTATATTTGGTGAAAGTAAGTAAGAAATGCTTTTGAAGGTTGCTTGGGAGTTGGATTAAACCCGCAGAGATGCGTTAAAATATTAAGTATAATAAAAGGTGGTACCGCGATTTTTCGCCCTTTGGTATTACTTTTTTTATTTTGGAGGTAAGATGAAAAAATATATAGATTTATTTAATAGTTATGTAGATAAGTTTGATATTAATAATGAAATGATTAAAAGAAAATATTATCATTCTTTACATGTTATGGAAATTGAATTAGAACTTGCTAAATTTATGAATTTGTCTAATGAAGAAGTGGAATTAGCAGGTTTATGTGGTTTACTTCATGATATAGGTAGATTTAAACAAGTTTATGAATATAATACTTTTGATGATTTTAAAAGTATTAATCATGGTGTTCTTGGACTTAGCATTTTAACTGATATGAATTATATTAATTTATATACTAAAAACGAAGAATGGAAAAATATTATTTTAAAAAGTACTATTAATCATAATAAAACTTTTATAGATAGTGATTTAACAGAAAAAGAGAAAGTATTTGTAAATTTAACTAGAGATGCTGATAAGTTAGATATATTTGAAATTGTAATAGAAGATATGAAATTTAATAGTGTTGATGGTTTTATAAAAGATAGTATTTATAATAGATTATATAATTTAGAATTTGATTATGAAATTCCGGATAATGAATTAGACAGATATGGATTTTATATAAGTTTATTGTTGGATATTAATTATAAAAGAACTTATGAAATAATATTAGAAAAAAATTATTTAAATAGATTAATTGATAAAATTATTAATTCTAATCCTCAAGAAAAAAATAGATTAGAAGTTATAAGAGAAAAGTTGGATAAATATATTAAAGAAAAGGTGATGTAAAATGTTAGATAAGAAATATGATCATTTAATGGTAGAAGAAGGAAAATATGAAGCTTGGAAAAATAATGGATATTTTGAACCAAATAGGGAAGCAAAGATGCGATTTTGTATAGTAATACCTCCACCAAATGTTACAGGTAAATTACACATAGGTCATGCTTGGGATACTACTATTCAAGATGTATTAATTAGGTATAAAAGAATGCAAGGATATGATACTTTATGGTTACCTGGTATGGATCATGCTGGTATTGCAACTCAAGCTAAAGTTGATAAAAAGCTTAAAGACATGGGAATTAATCCTAGAGGAATAACACGTGAAGAATGGCTTAAACATGCATGGGCGTGGAAAGAAGAATATGCCGAAAATATTCATGCACAATGGGCGAAAATGGGACTTTCTTTAGCGTATTCTAAAGAAAGATTTACATTAGATGAAGGTTTATCTAAAGCAGTTAGAAAAGTATTTGTTGATTTATATAATAAAGGATTAATTTATCAAGGAGAAAAAATAATAAACTGGGATCCAGTTGCCATGACTGCTTTATCTAATGAAGAAGTTATTTATAAAGATATTCCAGGGGCATTCTATCATTTAAAATATCAAATAGAGGATAGTGAAGAATATTTAGATGTTGCTACAACTCGTCCTGAAACTTTATTTGGAGATACAGCAGTAGCAGTTAATCCTAATGATGAAAGATACAATAAATATATTGGTAAAAATGTTATATTGCCTCTAGTAAATAAATTAATACCTATTGTTGGTGATGAACATGCCGATATGGAAAAAGGAACTGGTTGTGTTAAAATAACTCCTGCTCATGACCCTAATGACTTTGAAGTAGGAAATAGACATAATTTAGAAAGAGTTAAATGTATTAATCCTAATGGCACTATGAATGAAAATGCTTTAGAATATAATGGTTTAGATAGATTTATTGCTCGTGAAAAATTAATTGGTGATTTAAAAGAAAAAGGTTTGCTATTAAGTATTGAAACTATTACACATAATGCACCATTTAGCGAAAGAAGTGGAGCTTTAATAGAACCATATTTATCTAAACAATGGTTTGTTAAGATGAGACCGCTTGCAGATAGAGTGTTAGAAACTCAAAAGAAAAAAGATGAAAAAGTAAACTTTGTTCCAAAAAGATTTGAAAAAATTATGAATCACTGGATGGAAATTACATATGATTGGTGTATATCAAGACAATTATGGTGGGGGCATAGAATTCCTGCTTGGTATAAAGGTGAAGAAGTATATGTTGGAGTAGAAGCACCTTTAGGTGAAGGTTGGATACAAGATAGTGATGTACTTGATACATGGTTTTCATCTGCTTTATGGCCATTTTCAACTTTAGGTTGGCCAGATAATACAGAGGATTTAGAAAGATATTATCCTAATAATGTATTAGTTACTGGTTATGATATTATACCATTCTGGGTAAATAGAATGACTTTCCAAGGGTTAGAGTTCTTAGGTAAAAGACCTTTTGAATATTGTTTAATTCATGGTTTAATTCGTGATAAAGAAGGACGCAAGATGTCTAAAAGTTTAGGAAATGGAATTGATCCAATGGATATGATTGATAAATATGGTGCAGATTCATTACGTTATTATTTAGCTACCGCTGTATCCAATGGTTTGGATTTAAAATTTGATGAAGAAAATCTTAAATCTACATGGAATTTTATTAATAAGTTATGGAATGCGTCACGTTTTGTATTAATGAATTTAGAAGGTACTAATGATTTAAATAATAATTTTGAAAATTTAAATGATACTGATAAATGGATTTTAACAAGATATAATAAAACTATTAAAGAAGTTACTAAATTTATGGATAAGTTTGAACTTAATAATGCGGGAGCAGAAATATATAATTTTATATACAATGATTTTTGTGATAATTATATTGAATTTGCTAAATTTAATATGGAAAGTTTAACTACTAAGAAAGTACTTACTCATGTACTTAAAGGTGTTTTAAAAATGTTATCACCATTTATGCCTTATGTAACTGAAGAAATTTATTCTATGATTCCTGGTGTTAATAAAAGTATTATGATTAGTGAATATCCGTTATATAATAAAAAAGAAGTATATAATTTAGAAGAAGAATTAATTAATAATACAATAGAATTTATTAGTTTATATAGAAAAACTTATCAAGAAAATCATATGGATAAAAGTGTAGTAGTTAAATTTAATAATGATAGTAATTATGAGTTAATAAGTAAAATGTTAAAAATTAATAATGTAACTACAAAAGAATTAAATATTGCATCTTATAATGTTAATTATAAGGAATTTGATTTAAATATTTATTTTGAAAAAGCTCAAACGGAAGAAGATTTAAAGATTCTAGAAAAAGAAATAGAAACTTTAAAAGCTTCCATAGCAAAAAGAAAGGCACTCTTAGCTAATGAAAATTTTGTAGCACGTGCTCCAGAAAATTTAGTAAGACAAGAAAAAGAAAAATTAGCACTAGAAGAAGAAAAATTAACTAAATTAATAAATTAGAATGATTTAATCATTCTTTTTTTGTCAAGTTAAATGTACTTATTTAAATTTTATTGAATATGTTAAAAATAATTGATATAATTTATACATAGTAGTGGATAATATTTGCTTATTTAGCAAATAATTTCCATCTTGCTAATATATTATAAAGAAAGGAGTTTTTATGAAGAAAATAGGAATTGGATTGTTAGCTATTTTGGGAGTGTTTTTATTAGCCGCTTGTGGTAAGAAAGAAAAAGTAATGTATGAGGTAGTGTTTAATAATAATGGTGGTATAACTGTTGTTGAAATTGAAGAAAATGCAAAAGTTACTAAACCTGATACTCCAGTAAAAGATGGATATACTTTTGTTGGCTGGTTTCTAAATCTAAATGATACTCAATCTTATGACTTTAATAAAAAGGTAACTAGTAATTTTACATTATATGCAAAATGGTTAAAAAAATCAGTATGTAACTTAACTTGTGGGGATGGTTATGTATTAGAAAATCCTGAAACTGAAGATTGCTCTTGTAAAAAAGTAGAATCTGATAAAGAGGATGAAAAAGAGAATAACAATGAAATTAAGCCTATAGTAACAAATAAATATACAATTAAGTTTGAAACTGATGGTGGTTCTAGAGTTGCTAATAAAACTGTAACTAGTGGAAGTAAAGTAAGTAAACCTATTGACCCTACTAAAGATGGTTATAAATTTATTGGTTGGTATTTAAATGATAAAGTTTATGATTTTAATAGCAAGATAACTAAAAATATTACTTTAACAGCTAAATGGGAAAAAATTGAAGAATCTAAACCAGATATTCCAGTTACACCAGAAGAAGAACCTAAAGTAGAATTAAGTTATAAAGTTGTTGAAGAAGAAGGATCATCTGCTAGACAAGTAAGAATTTATTTAACTAAAAATGATGAGATAACTTCAGGCACTGCGGATATAGTTTATATTACAGGAAAAACGGTAACGGTTAATATTCCGAAAGAGGGAATTCAAGAAACTGATGGAATATTTAAAAATGTAATAAATATTAAAGTAGATTAGAAAGGAAAATTAATATGAAAATTAAACATATTTTGTTAAGTATAGTATTGGTATTAGTATGTGGATTCTCATTTATAAATGTAGAAGCATCTGTTAAAGAAACTATTGATGATTTTTCTGGTAATACATATATAATTGGGTCTACAAAATTTGATAATGATACTATAATTACTGCTGGTCGTGCTGCTCAAGCTGGTAGTGATGATGCAGTAATACGTTATATGAAAACTGGCGTTTTTGAAAGAGTTGAAGTTAAAATTTATCTTTATAATGAACGTGCTGAAGCGTGGTTCGAAATTCCAGTTGATGAAACTAAAGATATAGTGATATTAGACGAAAAAGAAGTTAAATCTTTAGAAGAAAATTTAGATATCTTTTTTGTTAATAATGAGGAAAAACAATTAGAATTCCCTTATTCAGGGGATATAGATCTTGAAACATTAGAAAGTAATGAATCAGTAAGTGGGTTAAAAGTAACATACAAAGATGGTAAATTTTATATACCTGCAACAACCACTAATGTAAGTTTTAAAGATTCTGAAGGTGAAGACATTTATATTTCAACAGGTTATGATACAGAGGACGAAGAATATGGCTTAGGTGAATTTTATATACCTAAAAGAGTAAAGGCTGTAGATGAATCAGGTAAAGATTTAGGAATTTCAATTTTAGCAGCAAAAGATGGATTAGTATATGATTATGGGAATTTATATAGTTTCTCTAAACCATATTATGACTTATATTATGTTGATAAAAATGGAGTGGAAATAGATTTCTATACTTGGAAAGTTACTGAAGATACTACAATTAAACAAGCATGGCATCCAATTGGGGACTTAGTAACTGATAATTTTTCTTATGAATTTGAAAGTGAAAAACAATTTATAGTTCATAAAGGGAATTTATATAAAACAGATGGTGGGTATTATTTTAATGCTAGAATAATTGCTCCTCATGGTTATGATACTAGTGATACTTTAGTTAATGGAGAAAAAGTTGTATTTAAAGAAGTAGGCATTGCTGGTGAAGATGCTCATATGGAGGCTATTGTTAAAGTACCTATTACTCAATTAAATGAAGTAAATGTTGTTGTAGATTGGGAAGAAGGAGAAAAAGTAACATTTAATGTAAAAATTTCTCAAGATGTAAATTATGTATATAATGCAACATTCTACAATAATGCTGATGAAATCATTGATACAAAAGAAGCTGATTCATGGGGCGGTCTTGTTCAAAAAACAGATATTGTTTTAAAAAAGGATAATGCTGTTCATATTGGTTGGACATTAGAAAAGAATTCTAATGAATTATATGATTTTAATACATCTTTAACTAATAATATTAAATTATATCCTGTCTTTGTATCTTTAAAAGATTTTATATTAAAATCTGTAGTTAATGATGCTGTTTATCATGCTATTTTGCCTAGTGATATAAAATTAACTGAAACTGTAGTTTTAGACTTTGATGGAGATATTTCATTAGATTTAAATGGACATGATGTTTCTATTGCTAATGTTCATGCTATAAGACTAAAAGGTAATAATACATTATTAAATGTAACAAACGGAACATTTACTACAACAGGTAATGCTGCAGGGCTTGCTATTGGAACAGATAAAGAAAGTACATCAAGTGTTACTAGAAGAAGTTTATATGTTGGGTCAGACGTTATAATAAATGCTGAAACATTTGGTATTGTTGCATTTGGTAAATCACAACTTGATTTTTACGGAACAATTAATATATCTGGAGATGGATATGGTATAAGCGGTAATGGAAACCCAAATAACGAAGGAACTATTTTCAATATACATGAAGGAGCTATAATTAATGCACCAAATGGCGCAGCAATATATCAACCACAGCAAGGTACTACAAATATTAATGGTGGAACATTTGAAGCAAATACTATATTAGGAATTAAGGCTGGAAACCTAAATGTATCCGATGGAACATTTAAAGCTATAGGAACACCGACAAATCCTAAAGCAAGTAATAATGGTATTAATTTAACTGGTGATATATTC
>SVAM01000003.1 GCA_015059425.1 Bacillota bacterium
TTGTTACATATTCTTTTAATAATTTAGGATTTTTCATTTCATTAGTTATATTATTAATATATTTACTTGGTATAAAAGAATATCCTCTTTCTTCAAAATCTCTATCAACAACTAATTTAACTTTTTCATTATCTTCAGTATAACTATTATAAACTTTATCAACATCAATACTATTAGTTGTTCTATTTACTTTAAAACACATATCTCTAGCATCTATCAATCTACAATAATTATTATTCTTACTTAGCACCAACATAATAGTTCCAATTCCAGTATTACTAAATATTTTTTCTGGAAGTTCTATAATAGCTTCAACCAGTTTATTCTTTACTAAATATTCTCTTATAGTTGAATCTGGATTTTTAAACATAGGCAATTCTGGTAAAATAATCACACCTTTACCCTTAGGTTTTAACATGGATAATATTCTATCAACATAATACCAATAATTTGTATTAGTTTTTTTTATTTCAAAATTAGTGGTATTTAATTTATCATTATCAACTCTTTCACCAAATGGTGGAATACAAAATATTGAATCATATTTTAAATCATTAATCGGATGTTCTAATGGTGATGTATGCTCAAAATTATAATAACAATTCATCATTAACATTCTAATTCTGGCATTTAATAATCTATGTAAACTTCTTTCATAACCAGTTACTGAATAATCACAATTTTTATCAACAGCTTTAACAAGAAAATCTCCATTACCACAACACAAATCTAATATAGAACCATTTTTATTAATTATCTTTAATACTAATTCCGATAAAGATTCTGGAACATTCATATACGGATCTCTAAAACCATTTATTGGAGTTAAAATAAATTCTACAAATACTTGTTTATCATAATTACAAATAAATTTAATAATTCTTTTTAATGAATAATCAGATAAAGAGTACATAATATTATTTAATGCTTCACTCAATAAACTTAATTCATCTTTAGAATAAGATAAATTATCAATACTTTCTTTTATATAACTAATAAATGCAATCTTATTTTCAAATTTACCATTTATATCCAAATTATATTTATTAACCATATAACCCATAAACACTAAAGAATATATATCTTTATCCGTAATTATATTTTCATGAATCAAAGTTGATAATTCGCTTCTAAATTTATTTAATTCTTCCATTTTGCACACCTATTTTTTCTTGGGTATGAATAAACCCAGCCCTTTCTTAATATAAATATACTATGTTTATGGGTAGATGTCAACCCTAAATATAAAATTTATAAAAAGAAAAAACACCTTAATAGGTGTTCCGTATGCTAAGTCAATTTTTATATATACAAATCTGCAAAATACCTCATTATATAAGGCTTTTCACTCAAAGCTACCTGTCCCCTTCTTACTACATCAAATACTGAGTTTGTGGAGTGACGAGACCTCTTGCTATTGCTATTCCTTTTATTGCTTGATTTAATGATCCCGCACCAATAGTTTGAATTTCTACACTACCTTTTTCTCTAAAAATATTAGCAATTGCTCCTGCTACTTTACTAGGATTAGATTTACTAGAAACTTTTAATATTTCCATATATTTAACTTTCCTCAACTTTCTAATTAAATATATGAATATATTTTTTTAATATAACTATTTTTTTATTGCTTTTTCATTATTAAACAATTACTCCCTATTTAAATCAATATTATCTATAGAACCTAAATCATAAACTTGATAACCTAGATTTATTAATGTGTTGCTAGCTATTTCACTTCTTCTACCACTTGCGCAATATACAAATACAATATCTGTTTCAGGTAAAACTGAATTTTCTAATTCATCATAGGGAATATTTATAGCTCCTTTAATATGATTTAATTCATATTCCTCATTTGTTCTAACATCAATTATTGTATAACTATTCTCACTCATTAATACAGCCATATCTTCATTATTAACTTTTTGATACTCGAATGAATTACTTTTATTATTACAACCACATAAAACTAAAATAATTAATATTACTACTATTTTTTTCATTATTTATTTTCCCATCTTGCATATATTCCGCATGGTAAAATTAATTTTGAATCTTTCATTGGTATCCCTAATTCATCACTACTAATTAGTCCTTCATATTTTATATTTAAATACAATAAATTTTCTAATACTGTTTTTGATAAACCAGTAGTGTATGAATTTATAACAAATAATAATGGGTTATCACTTAATAATTCTGATGTATCTTTTATTAATTCCGCTAAATCTGATTCTATACTCCATACTTCATTTTTATTTCCTCTTCCAAATGATGGAGGATCCATAATAATAATATCATACTTATTTCCACGTCTTATTTCTCTTTTTACAAACTTTCTTACATCATCTACTAAAAATCTAATTGGTTTGTCCTCTAAATTATTTACTTTTACATTTTCTTTCGCCCAATCAATCATTCCTCTAGATGAATCAACATGAACAACACTCGCACCTTCTTTTAAAGCTGCAACTGATGCAGCCCCAGTATAAGCAAATAAATTTAATACATTAATTTCTCTATCTGCATTTCTTATTTTTTCTCTAATTAAATTCCAATTATATGCTTGTTCTGGAAATAATCCCGTATGCTTAAAACCCATTAATTTTAAATTGAATTTTAAGTCTTGATAGTTTATTACCCATGATTCAGGTGTTTTCTTTTTTATGTCCCATGCGCCTCCACCGGTGTTACTTCTTTTATAAACAGCGTTTATATCTTTCCATAAATCAGTATTTTTATCTTCCCATATAATTTGAGGATCTGGGCGCACTAAAGTTACGTTACCCCAAGTTTCTAATTTTTCACCATCGCTCATATCAATAATTTGATATTCTTTAAAATCCTGCACTAATTTCATTATTTATCACCCATTAAATATACTACTACAGGATCTATTATATCTAAAACACTATTTATAAATAATAAATAACCAATAATTATTATTTGTACACTAGTTTCATAAAATAAATTTAATATAGTTAGTAATCCAATTGTTAAAAATATAAATAAAATTATTAGTCTTAAAATCCACATTTTATTTTTTCTATCATGATAAAAATCTGCTTTTTTTAATTTGTTTAAACTCATTAAACCTATCCAAGCAAATACTATTAAAGCAAGACATTTAGGAGTTAGTTCAATAAACAATAAACTAATAATAACACCTAAAGATATTATAAAAGCAAATAAACTCTCATAATCCTTTTCTTTCATTGTCAAAACAAATTGAGTTAATTTAAACAAACTATATAAACTAAAAACTATGATCATAATAGCCTTAATATTAGATAATTTAAATGTTGGCAATAAAATTACACAGCCAGCAACTATTAATAAAGCTAAATTAATTACAAAATCTACTATTATTTTTCTTTTCATAAGTTACACCTCACCTAAATTATAGCATAAACATTAAATTAATTAAACAATTAGTTAAATTAAAAAGAATATTAGTTTTTTACTAATATTCCTATTTTTCAAATTGTGAATTATATATTTTAGCATAAAAGCCATTTTTTTCTAGTAGCTCTTCATGCTTGCCAACTTCAACAATGTTTCCTTCATCCATTACCAATATTAAATCAGCATTCTTAATAGTTGATAATCTATGCGCTATAATAAATGAAGTTCTTCCTTCCATTACTTTATCCATAGATTCTTGAATTAATTCTTCTGTTCTAGTATCTACGTTACTAGTTGCTTCATCTAATATTAAAACTTTTGGATTGGCAAGTATTGCTCTAGCAATAGTTAATAATTGTTTTTGACCACCACTAATATTATTAGTTTCTTCATTTAATACCATATTGTACCCATCTGGTAAAGTTCTTATAAAGAAATCAGCATTAGCAGTTTTAGCTGCATCAATAACCTCTTTATCACTGGCATTCAGATTACCATACCTTAAATTATCTAGAATAGTTCCATTAAATAGCCATGTATCTTGAAGAACCATCGCAAAAACATTTTCTAGTTCACTTCTACGGTACTCTTTAATATTGTTACCATCTAATAATATTTCCCCATCATTTAATTCATAAAAACGCATTAATAATTTAACTATTGTAGTTTTACCTGCCCCAGTAGGACCTACTATAGCAACTTTTTGTCCTTGTTTAATTTTAGCATTAAAGTTTTTGATAATTATTTTATCTGGACTATATCCAAACTTAACATTTTTGAACTCTATATTCCCCACTACTTTTTTAGTATTTAAAGTACCTTCATTAACATATTCATCTATTTCTAAGAAATTAAACACTCTCTCGCTAGCTGCGATCATAGTTTGAATTTGACTTGATATATTAGCAATTTGTGATACAGGATTTGTAAAATTCTTTGAATATTGGATAAAACTTTGAATATTACCAACTGTAATTTTACCTTTTATTGCAAATATAGCTCCTAATATTGCAATAATTGCATAATTTATATTTCCAACAAAATTCATAATCGGATGCATTAGACCAGATAAAAACTGTGCTTTAAATCCCGCTTCATATAACTTTTCATTATCCTCATTAAATTTATTTATTATTTTATCTTCAGCATTAAATGCTTTTATAACTAAGTGTCCACTTATCATTTCTTCTACATCAGAATCAACATTTGCTAAATAATCTTGTTGATTTTTAAAATGTTTTTGACTTTTTTTAACGATAGCCATCACAATGATAGATGCCACCGGCAAAACTAACGCAGTAACTAAAGCTAACGCTATATTTATTGAACACATCATTATAAATATTCCTATAACTGTTACTATTGATGATAATAATTGTGTTGCGCTACCATTTAAATTAAGTTGAATAGTATCTATATCATTAGTAATGGTTGATAATATATCACCGGTATCTTGAGAATCAAAATAACTCATTGGTAATTTAGTTAACTTATTAGATACTTCTTTTCTTAATTTATAACTTGTTCTTTGACTAATTCCTGTCATTATTAAACTTTGAATATAATTAAATAAAGCACTAACTACATATAAAACCACTAAACTTATTAAAATAGTTTTAATACTATTAAAATCTATTCCACCAGTACCATTAATCTTGGCAATTACTCCATTAAAAATTTCAGTTGTTGCATTGCCTAATATTTTAGGTGATAATATTGAAAATACTGTGCTTCCTATTGCAAAGACGAAAGCAAGTATAATTAATAATTTATATTCTTTAATTCTTTTTAATAATTTTTTCAAACTGCCTTTAAAATCTTTAGCTTTATCTATCGCTCCAGGACCTTTTCTTGGTATATTTCTTCTTGCCATTATAGCTCATCCTCCTTTAATTGAGATAAAGCTATTTCTTTATATATCTCACAATTTTTCATTAATTCTTTATGAGTTCCACTTCCTACACATTCACCTTCATTTAATACAATGATATTATCGGCATTCATAATAGTACTTATTCTTTGAGCAACTATTAATATTGTTGCTTCACTAGCATATTTCTTTAATTTTTTTCTCAAACTTGCATCTGTTTTAAAATCTAGTGCACTAAATGAATCGTCAAAAATATAAATATCTGGATTTTTAGCTATAGCTCTTGCAATTGATAATCTTTGTCTTTGACCCCCACTAACATTAGAGCCACCTTGCGAAATCTCACTCTCAAATTTACCTTCTTTTTTATTTATAAATTCTAAAGATTCACTAACTTTTGCGGATGTTTTTAACTCTTCTTCCGTTAAATTATCTTTACCTAATTCTAAATTAGATGTAATTGTTCCAGAAAATAAAAACCCTTTTTGAGGTACATAACCAATTTTATCTCTTAAATCTTTAATTCTTACATCTTTTATATTAACGCCATCTACTAGTATCTCACCTTCCGTAACATCAAAAAATCTTGGTACTAAATTAACTAAAGTTGATTTACCACTACCAGTACTACCAATAAATGCTGTTGTTGTTCCAGGTGTTGCTTTAAAGCTAATGTTTTTTAGCATTGCTTCATCAGCATCAGGATATTTAAAACTTACATTTTTAAATTCTATAATCCCTTTTTTATCTTTATTAAATTCTTTAGGTTCTATAGTTTCTTTTATAGATAATTCCATTTTCAAAACTTCTTTTATTCTTTTAATTGATACTATTGCTCTAGGTAACATAATAGATAACATCGAAATCATTAAAAATGACATTATTATTTGCATAGTATATGATATAAAAGCTAAAAGTGTTCCTATTTGGAGAGTTCCTAAATCTATTTCTTTAGATCCATACCATACTATTAATATACTTATTATATTCATAACAAGCATCATACTAGGCATCATTATTCCCATTAATCTATTTATAAATAAATTAGTTTTAGTTAATTTTAAATTAGCTTTATCAAATCTTTTTTCTTCATATCTTTCAGTACCAAATGTTCTTATAACAGGCATGCCTGTAATTATTTCTCTACTTACTAGATTTAATTTATCTAATAATTTTTGCATACTTTTAAATTTAGGCATTGATAAACTGAATAATACACTAAGTAAAATTAGAATTGAAATTAAAGCTACAGCAATTAACCAATTAAGGGGATTATCATAAACTTTTATAAAAGCTCCTATACCTATAATTGGTGCAAATACTACCGTTCTTAACATCATTATAAAGAAGTGTTTTACTTGTTCAATATCATTAGTAGCTCTTGTAATTAAACTTGATAAACTAAAAGTTTTAAATTCAGTTTGATTAAATGACATAATTTTTTTTACTACTTTATCTCTTAATACATAACTTATTCTAGCTGCAACTTTACTTGCTAAATAACCAACTAATATTGCAACTAACATTCCTATTCCAGCTACAATAAGCATTTTAATTCCATTGCTAATAATGTAATTCATTTGATATTTATTCATATCTATATTAACTAGAGTATATAAATCTTTTACACTAATAACTCCATATTGTTTAATAATAGAATCATCTAAATTATTTAATCTTTCGTTTACAGCAGTTATTATATTATCAAAAGTTGTTTCATCTAAAACCATTAAAAAATTTAATAAACTATTATCTTCTTGCAAATTTATCATTAACATCGATTTTAAACTTTCGTTATTGTTTTTTAACATCATTGTAATAATTAATGGTTTAATAATTTTTTCTTCCAAAACATATTTTTCTTCATCTTTAAGGTTTTGTAAAATATAAATATTTTCTTTTTTTATTACAGGATATTTACTACTAACTTCTTTTAGATCATCTTTACTTAACTTTTCCTTTTCAAGTAATTTATAACTATTTTTTATGATTTTATCTTTATCAGTAATACGCATAATGGCATTATATAATTCTTCTGTTAAAACTTCAGGCACAGCACAATCTATGCCGTTTTGTTGAATACCATTATTTATAATACTTGCAGTGTACTCTGGTAATTCTAAATCACAAAAAGCTTGAATAACAAGTAAAGCTATAATTGCTATCACCGGTAAAATAAATGTTATAATTTTGTTTTTCTTTTTAATTTTTTTCTCTTTTATATTTTTGTTTTTTTTCATTTTGTCCTCCCGATCTATTTTATTTGTCATAGTTAAAATTATAACATATATATTTTTAAAATGTCTATTATCATTAAAAAAAAATAAAAAAACAGATTTAATTAATCTGTCTTTTTATAAATATTAATTTAAAGCGTCTTTTAACTTGCTTCCAGCTTTGAATGATGCTACAGTCTTAGCAGGAATTTTAATAGCTTCTTTTGTTAAAGGATTGATTCCTTCACGAGCTGCACGTTTTTTAGCACTAAAAGTTCCGAATCCAACTAAAGCAACTTTACCTTCTTTTTTTAGTCCAGCTTGGATACCTTCTAATGTAGCTTCTAAAGCACGAGTTGCATCAGCTTTAGTTAAGTTTGCTTTTGCAGCAATAAATTCTACTAATTCAGTTCTTGACATTTTAAATAATACCTCCCTTTCAAAAACCTTACATTTTATAAGGACATTTACCTTACATATTAACATTATCAAAAATATCCCATAAAATCAAGGAATTTTAACATTTTTTCATTAAAAGTTAAAAAAAGAGCTATAGATTATAGCTCTCTGGTTCTATTTCATCACTTTTTAATGATGGCAATTCAATTTTAGTTGGCATATCTAATTTTGGACTAGCTGTTTGTTTAACTGGTTCTGTTACATATACTGAACTAAATTGATTTCTATTAATGTTATTATATGTTTTTACTTGTTCATATTTATTAAAAGTATTTCTTTCTAATTCGTCTAATTCTTTTGAAATAGTTTCTGCTAAAGTATCAAAATCTAAATTAGGTACTTTAATATCTTCAGTTTCTGCTTTTTCTATAGGCTCATAATAAGTCTTTGGTATTTCTGCTTCTTTAACTTCTGGTGTTTTAGGAATTATTTCTTCAATATGAGTTATAATAGGTTCAGTTTCTTCTTTTATTAAAGGTTCTAATATAACTTGATCTATTTTATTTACTTCAGCATTTTCTGTTTTTGGCACTTCAAATTTAATTGGTTCTAAAGAAACTGGTTGTACAACAGAGTCATTATTAATAATTTTTATTTCTTCAATTGGTGGTATCACTATTTCTTGTTTATTAATTACTGGTTCTTCTACAACCGGTTGTATTATTGATTCAATCGGTGGTACAGAAACAGTTTCTAATTTAATAGGCTCTATTGTTTCATTAATTATATCAGTCTTAGAATCATCAATTATATTTTCATATTTAACTGGCGCTACTGGTTCAATTGGAACTACTGGAACACTTTCAATACTAATTGGTTCTACAGGCATATTAATTATCTCTGGCTCAACTATAGTTGAACTATCAAAATTAATTGGTGACATCGGTTCAATCGGTGCAACTGTAGCACTTTCTAAATTAACCAGTTTATCTACACTAGGTTGTGTTTCAACACTTTCAAAATTAACCGGCGCTACTGGTTCTAAACTTGGCATCACTGGCATTTCAACAGGTGTTTCTACACTTGTTTCAACAAAAGTATTAGTAGTATTTTTTTCTATATTTAATTTATTAGTTTCTTCTAACTTTCTTTTCTTTTCATCTTTTTTACCAAAAAATAAAACTATTAAAAATGTTACAACTAAAAAAGATATAACAATAAATAACCCGATTCCAAAGTATTCACTCTCATATAATTTATCAAGGAACTCCATCCTTACACCACCTTTTATTCTATAATTAAGTCTATCATATATATATTCTAAAATCAAGAAAAAAATGTAAAGATTTAACTTTACACTTCTTACATAAATTTGTTCATTTGATTCATTACTTGATTAACTTGTTTTTTGCTTGGTTTTCTTCCCATGCTAGTCATCATTACTTCAATCATTTTTTCATTTATTGGTGGATTTTTCTTTAAATATTTTTGCATAAAATATCTAGCTAATAAGAAACCAGCTATTAAGCCCACTACTAGACCTATTACTAACCATAAAATTTGTTCCAACATATTAATTTCTCCTTACACTTTATATAATACAATAAAGTTATCTTATTTACAAGCAAACTAATTCATTTAACCAGAAATAATCTTTATTTTTAAAATCACAAATGAATAAATTTTTATATTCTTTTAATTCCTTTAAAAATGTTGGTTTTAAAATATTACTTTCTAATAATAAAAAGGCTTTATTAACCACTAACATAGAATCTTCAGGTATATATTTATTTTGAATTCTATGAACATTATGAAATTTAGAATAAAAATCATTATCTTTAGACTGATTAAATATTTTATTGTTTATTTTACTCTTATCAAATGGACTTGCTATTTGATTAAATAAATCATATGCCATATCTGCGTCTTTACAATCAAAACTATGTATATCTTCCATCGCTCTAAATAAATGGTATGGATTATTTTTCATTAAATTATAAAAACTTTTATTAATATTAAATATATAAAATGTACGCATTTTTCTATCACCTGAATTTATGTTATCACATCTATTAAGAGAATTTTGTCGAATTTTGTAGTAGTTTTTATTTTTTTGCAAAAATTACACTCCTGTCTTTAAATGTTTTTTTCTTAAATATATTTTTCTTAAAAAATCTACCGGAAATACTGTTAATGCTAAAACTAGCACAATAAAGAATTCTTTAGCCGTTAGGCCATATGTCCGAAATAAGTCTCCCCCATGATATATTAAATATACTTGAACTGTTAAAATAAATATAATAATAAATATAAATACTTTATTTTTCTTTAAATTAGCTAAAATATTGATTCTTTCACTTCTAGCATTAAAAGAATTAAATACTCCAATAAATATAAATAAAGCAAAATAAGCAGTCATTAAATATTTTGAATTTTCTCCTTCTCTAATAAATTCTTTTACAATAGGAAGTTTTAAAAATAATATACAAAGTATTGCCGAGTACAGACCTGTAAATAATACTTCTCCAATCATATATGAATTTATTATTGGTTCATCTTTTCTTTTAGGTGGCTCATGCATATAACTTTTTAATGCTGGCTCAAAAGAAAACGCTAACCCTGCAAAAGTATCCATTATCATATTTAACCATAACATTTGAATTATTGTTATTGGAGTATTAATACCAATAAAAGGACCTACTATTGATAATATTAAGGCACACATATTTACAGTTAATTGATAAATTATAAACTTTCTGATACTTTTAAATATTGTTCTTCCATAAAGTATTGCTTTACTAATTGATAATATATTATCATCAAGAATAACTATATCACTAGCTTCTTTAGCTACTTCTGTCCCACTTCCCATTGCAAATCCCACATTAGCTTTTTTTAAGGCTGGAGCATCATTAACGCCATCTCCAGTCATTCCTACAATTAAATCCATTTCTTCAAGTATTCTAACTAGCCTAGATTTATCTGTTGGTAATGCTCTTGCTACAACTCTTAATCTTCCGATTATTTTTTTTAAATCTTCATCGCTTAGTTTATTCATTTCATCACTAGTAAGTACCAAATCATCATTATCTAACAAACCTACTTCACCAGCTATTGATTTTGCAGTTTCTTTAGCATCCCCTGTTATCATAATAGTATTAATACCAGCACTTCTAATTAAACTAACTCCTTCTTTTGCCTCTTCTCTTAATTCATCTTTAATAGCAATAAAACCTATAAAAACTAATTCATTTAAATTATATTTATAGTAACATAATACTAAAACTCTTACCCCTTTTTTTGTTAATAGATCTATATTATTTGTAAGCAGCTTTTTATTAACTAATACTTTTTCTTCACCATTTTTAGTTAAATAATATTTTATATTCGGAAGTAGTCTTTCTACTGCTCCCTTTATATATGTCAAATTATTATCTAATTTACAACTACTATACTTATTTTGACTATTAAAAGGCACTTTAACAATTATCTTTCTTTTTATATCATTATCAACTTCTAAAAAATTTAAACAAGCTTTATCAGTTTGATTGCCCCCTATAGGTTTACCATTTTCATCAAATGTTGATTCATTATTATAAAACATTCCTTCATAGAACTTTTCATAATATTTACTATTACATTTTATTTCTTTTAAACTTTTATAATGAAAATTATCTCCAGTTATGACTTCACTTACATCTAATTTGCCTTTTGTTAATGTACCTGTTTTATCAGTTAAAAGGACATTTATACTACCAGCTGTTTCTATTCCAACAAGTTTTCTTACTAATACATTATTATTAAGCATTCTTTTCATATTGCTTGATAATACTAAGGTAATCATCATTGGTAGTCCTTCTGGAACAGCAACAACTATGATTGTTACACTTAGAGTTAAAGCATATATTAAATGATCCATCATAACTTTAAAATTAGTTAATGTTTTTAAAATTAATTCTAAATTAAAATTATTATCAATTACTATTACTGAAAATAAATAAGAAATTGTTACTAAACCCGCTCCAAAATAACCTATTTTACTAATAAACTTAGCAAGCCCCGTTAATCTTAATCTAAGCGGAGACGCAGGAGCCGCTTCACCAACTTCCTTTGCTAAAGCTCCATATATCGTTTTATCTCCTACTTCAGTAACCTTCATATATGCTTCGCCATTATAAACCACTGAACCTCTAAAAAGTTTATTATTATCTAATTTATTTATGTTTATTGGCGGATATTTTTTAGCCTCTTTAGTTTCTCCGTTTAGGCTAGATTCATCAACACTTAAATTTCCTTTTAATAAATAGCCATCAGCAGGTATCTTATCTCCGCTTTGTAAAATAACAATATCTTCTACAACTACTTCTTCAATTGGTATTTCACAAGTTTTCCCATCTCTTAAAACTTTAACTAATATCTTCGATGATTCTTCTTGTAACCTTCTAAAAGCAGCTTCACTTCCATATTCAGATATTGTTGATATAAACGACGCTAAAAATATTGCTATTAAAATACCTAAAGTTTCAAAATAGTCAAAGTCTTTAAATAGAAAAACCAGCTTTATCATTAACGCCACTAAAAGTATTTTAATTATTGGATCTCCTAAACTTTCTAATAGAAGTTTAAAAAAGCTACTTGTTTTTACACTTGTTAATTTATTATCCCCGTATTTCCTACGATTTTGTTCTACAGCATTTTTATTTAATCCCTGCCACATAGCTTGTCCTCCTAGAAAAATATATGAACTAAATATTAAAAATATATTACTTTTTTGACTTATCTAAAAATATATGATATTATATTTAGCAATTTAGGGGTGTTTTTATGGATTTAAAAGAAAAAGCATTTAATAAATTTATAAATTTAAATAAATGTAGTAATATTGAATTTAATTTAGCTTTAGAATTATATAAAACAGGAAGTGCTGTTGAAAAACATAGATTTTTAAAAGCAATGACAGAAATTATAAAAAAATGTATCTTAATTTTAAAAGAAAATAAATCTACAGATTTTAATTTAGTAAGTTCTATTTATTCTTACTACGGCTTAAGTGATTTGGATTTTAAAGTTTTTTTTGAAAAATTATATGGTATTCATAAATTAAATAAATTAATTTATCCCTACAAAAAAAATCCTAGTTCTTTAAGCAGAGAACAAATATTTAATCTTGCAAAAAATTTACTATGGGATAACCAAAAATTATTACTACTTTCTATCGATTTAAATATTTCAAAAAAACATCTTATAAATATAATTAACAATTATAGTTTAAATGTTTTAAAATTAGATAAAAAAATGTTTGATCGTTATAAACTAACATACAAATCTTTTTATAATTATTTAAATAAGGAAAAATATCATTTTCATACAGTTCTAGAATATTTTATAGAATTTGCAACAGAAGAAGAAAAACAACAATTTATAGAAAATGTTAACAATAATATAGAATTTTGTAAAAATTTATACGAATATGCAGAAAGTAATAACTGGCATAGAGATCCAATAACATTACATGCTAAAGAATTAAATATCACTTATCAAGAATATCTTTATTTAGCAAAATATTATGCAACTAATATATTATGTATTAGAGATATTGACGAAGTTGTAAATTGTAACCGATCTACTGCAGTAAAGAACACTTTTACTTTAGAACATGTCTTAATACAAATTTTAAATGAAACTGATAAAGAAAACTTATTTAAATTATTTAGTAATTATAAAATACAGAAGTCCACAATAACTAATTTTTGCTATTCTAAATCAAGAGAATTTAGTAATGAACAAAGAAAATTATATGAGCATAATTTATTAACTAAATTATATTGGTATAGAAAACAAAGAGACACTTTAAATAAAAAAGAACCGATAAAAAAAGATTACATTGAAAAAACTGTTAATGATAAACAAGATTATGAAAATACCGTTAAGCTTCTTATGACTTATTTAAATAATGGTATTGTTATTAATAATGTTGAAAAGAGTTTTGATTTAATAGATTTCTTTATCTTATTTAAAGATTTTAATTATTTTAATTATGTTTATCCATTTTTAAATGGTAAAGAAAAAGAATGTTTAAAAAATTTTTTTAAACCTATAATAAATGATACTCACATTAATCGTAATATTTTAATAAATGGATATTATAAGATTCAAGTAAATAATAAAAATAGAATTATTACGAAAGATGAACTTACATACATAATAAATTTTATGGACACTTATAATATACCTATGTCAAATACGCTGTTTAATATTGCACTTAAGAGATATTTAAATGGTAATTTAGATATTTACAAACAGGATATACCTACGTTACAATAATTTAGGTGAAATTATGTTTAAATATACTTTAGATAATAAAAGATATCATACTTTAAATTATTTTTATAAAAATAAATTTAATTCTAAGGTTTTTAAAGTTAGCTTAAATGCTAATTTTTCTTGTCCTAATTTTAAAAATGGAACTGGTTGTATTTTTTGTAGTAATGGTAGTGGTAATAATTATCAACATCTTGATTTATTAGAACAATTTAATTTAGTTAAAATTCCTTTAGATAAAAAATGGCCTAATTCTAAATATATCGCTTATTTTCAAGCTAATAGTAACACTTATGCACCATTAGATGTCTTAAAAGAAAAATATGAATCGGTTTTACAAATACCAAATGTTATTGGTCTATCTATCGCAACTCGTAGTGATTGTTTAAATGATGAAATATTAGATTATTTAGAAGAATTAAATAAAAGAACGTTTTTAACTGTTGAAATAGGTTTACAATCAATGCACGATAAAACTTTAAAAATGATTAATCGAGGACATGATTTAAAAAATTTTGAAAGTGCTATAAAAGAACTAAAAAAAAGAAATATTTTTACTGTAGTGCATATTATCAATGGGCTTCCTAATGAAACTAAAGAAATGATGATACAAACTGTTAAATATTTAAACTCTTTAAATATAGATGGCATTAAAATTCATATGCTTTATGTAACTAAAAATACTAAATTAGCCAATATGTACGAAACTGATACATTTCATATTTTAACTAAAGAAGAATATATTGATATAGTTTGTGAACAATTAGAATACTTAGATGAAAATATAGTTATAGAACGAATTACAGGAGACCCTATAAAAGAAGAACTTATTGAACCTTCTTGGTTATTAAAAAAGTTTTGTGTATTAAATGATATTGATAAAGAAATGAAAAAAAGAGATATTTATCAAGGTGATAAGATTTAATCACTTATGATAATATCTCTTATTTTATGTTTTAATCTTTGAATAGTGTTATCTATTTGTTTAGGGTTTTTATCTGTTAATTTAGCAATTGTTATATAATCAAAGCCATTTATATAAAATTTAAATACTTCATATTCACTTTCTGATAAAGATTCTTTAATTTTATCTAATAACTCTTTATAATTTTCTTCATTAGTCAAATTATATAAAGGATCATTTTGATTTTCATCACTTATAAAATCTTTTAAAGTAGTACCCTCTTCATTATAATCATAATCTAGTGAATAAGTATTATTTAAAAGTTTTGCTTTATCACTACTATATTTTTTTAATATTTTTTTAATTCTTCTATCTATACATAAAGATATAAATGTAGAAAGTTTAGCATTTTTATCATCTTGATAAGAATTAATAGCATCACTAAAAGCATATAATGCTTCTTGTTCTAATTCAGATAATTCAATATTTAAACTTAAAGCAATATTATGATATTTATGAATCAAAATATCTACGATATACTTATATTCTTTATATAATTCATTTTTAGCTTCTTCATTATCTTCTAAAGCTAATTTAATTAATTCTTCTTTATCCATTTTTATTCCTTTATCATTCCATAAATTAGTATTGCCGCACTAACACTAGCATTTAATGAATTAATCTTACCATACATTGGAATACTTATTATTTCATCACTAGTTTCTCTTATTATTCTACTGACACCATTACCCTCTGCCCCTATAACTAAAACTCTTTTTTCTGGATATTCCAGCTTTTTATAATCCGTTCCATCCATGTCTGCAGCATATACCCAAAATAAATTCTTTTGTAATTTTTTTAAAGCATCATTTAAATTATTAACTAATACTACTTTTACATTATTAATTGCTCCGGCACTTATTTTCATTACTGTTTCATTTACTCTTACACTGCGTTCTTTTGGTATTATTATTGATTTAATACCTGCACATTCACAGGTTCTAATAATAGCTCCTAAATTATGAGGATCTTCTAAATGGTCTAGACAAACTATAAAATCTTCATCCATAACATCTTCTAATTTATAATACTCATAATCATTTACATCAAGTACAATTCCTTGATGATTCATACTTACCATTTTATTTAATCTAAATTCTGGAACTGTTTCAAAACGAAGTCTATTTTCTTTTAAATAATTTAATATTTCTGCGTCTTTAAAATTTTCTTTAATATACACTTTATGTATTTTATTTACTGGAGTTTCTTTCAAGACATTTTTTCCACATATTAACATGTAATCACCTGTACGTAGTATATCATAAAATATAAAAAAATGTAAAGTAACTTAATACTTTACGTTTTCGTTATTCAAAATTGTTAACTATATTTTTAAATTCACTACCACGATCTTCAAATTTAGGATATTGATCCCAAGATGCAGAACCCGGGCTTAATAAAACTATATCATTTGTTACAACCTTATTTTTAATACTATCTAATGCATCTTTTAAATATTCATGTTCTTCTACTTCTATATTATTTTCTATAGCGTAAGCTAATAATCTTTTTCTAACTTCACCAATTGCGTATATTTTTTTGATTTTATTTAAACATGGATTTAACTCACTAAAATCTTGATTACGTTCCATACCACCTAATATTAAATGAATGTTTCCATCAAAAGAATTTAAAGCTGTTATTGTTGATGTTGGATTAGTTGATTTAGCATCATTATAATATTTAACGCCATTTAACTCACGAACAAACTCAATTCTATGTTCTACTCCTTTAAATTCTTTTAAAACTTCTTTAGCATATTTAAAATCTATATTTAATATATCTAGTAATGTTAACATAGCAAGTATATTTTCATAATTATGAATACCTTTTAATAATATTTCATTAGTATTTATTATAGGTTCGTTATTTATATAAATTTTGTCATCTTTAATAAAATTACTTTCATTATTAAAATATATTTTTTTAGATAGAATATCATTAGTAATTTCTAACGAATCAGCATTAGCTTTATTAATAATTGCAATATCATTATTAGTGTGATATTTAAATATTCTTTTTTTAGAATTTTTATAAGCTTCATAACTTCCGTGATGATCAAGATGTGTTGGACATATATTAGTAAGTATACTAATATCAGTTTTAAAATCTTTAAAATCTATTAATTGATGATCACTTATTTCCAATAATAAAATTTCATTTCCCTTAATATCACTAATCAATTTAGATAATGGAGTACCAATATTTCCACCTAAAATTACATTTACTCCTGCTTTTTTTAATACTTCATTTATTAAAGTTACAGTAGTCGTTTTACCATTAGAACCTGTAACACCAATTATTTTTATAGGCATAGTTATGTAATGAAAAGCTACTTCCATTTCATTTACAACAGGAATATTTAATTGATTTGCCTTTAAAACACAAGGATGATTCGGAAATACTGCAGGATTTTTTATTAATATATCATACGTTTCATCTAATAATTCTTCTGGTTTATCTGTTTTTATAAATTTTACACCTAAACTATTTAATTCACTTAACTTACTTATGTCTTGGTTTTTACTATCACATATTATTATTTCATTTTCTTTATATAAAAGTTTAGCAACTTCATAACCACTTCTTGCCATTCCTAATATAAATACTTTTTTATTATTTAACATAATAACCACCTAAATAAATTATATTCTATTATTAAAAAAAAAGCAATTTAACTTGCCTTAATTAAATCAACATAATAATATACATCTTTATACCAATTAGGATTTTCTGCATATTTTTTATTCATTAATTCCGGAGTATTTAACCCTTTTTCATAGTAATTTCTTGATAAATTATTAATAAAAGCTTGAATACCATCTTCTAATGTATTAAAAGTCATATAGCCTTTACTACCACGCATTCCTCCAACATTATTATTATTTCTAACTAAACTACTACATGTCCATTTACATCCTGTTTCAACTAAAATAATTGAGGCTGCTACAACCGGATCAACATTACTTTCTAAAGATTTACTAGCTACAATTTCACCATAACCATCTAAAGTAGAATTAAAAATATTATCTATCTTTTTACCTAATTCTTGTAATGTTAAATCTTCGTATACTACTGGTTCTACCTCTACTTCTTCACTATTTACAACAGTTTTTGTGTCATCATCTATAATTAATACATTATTATCTTCTTTTTTTAAAGTAAAAGAAAAACAAACAACAATTAATAAGAAAATAAACATTTTTATAAGATAACTTTTCATTATTTCCTCCTATTTTATGAAGAGGATTTAAGTTTATCATATAAATTTATAGTTGTCAATTTTATAATCTATCTATAGTTATAATATCATATATATTTATTTTTTTACCATCTAATGATAACAAATAATTATTTGATTTACCCACTATATTTGTTTCAAAATCATCAACATTAGTCCTAATTCTTACTTTACTTTTATAAACATGATGAGGCGATGCAAATATTTCATTTATTTTTTTTAAAATATTTTCATCTTTTATTAATACTCTATCACTTTCAATATTTATGTAAATATCTTTATTATTATTTATCTTTTTATTAATTGGATTAGCAAAAACTTTAGGTAAGTTTTTATTCATAGATATACACCTCTTATAATATTTTATGATAATTATCCCATTTTGAAACATAATAAAAATATGAAAAAGAAAAATATTATTAATAATTTATTATTATTTATACCAATTTTTATATTAATATCAATATCTTTATATAATATGTATAAAGTTGGAATACATTTTAGTATATATAAAAACTATTTTTTTAAGCAAAGTTTATGGTTTATTATAGGTTTTATAATATTATTTACAATAAAATTTATTAAGCCAAAACATTTATTTAAATATAGTAAATTATTTTATTGGATAAATATTATTCTATTAATTTTAGTATTATTTATTGGAAAAACCATAAATGGTTCTAAAGCATGGTTTGATTTAGGTTTTATTTCTTTTCAACCTAGCGAACTTATGAAATTTACTTTAGCATTATACCTATCAAATACTTTATCAAATATACCCAATAGTAATCTAAAAACTCAATTCAAATTTATATTAAATGCTTTATTTTTAACTTTAATACCTTCTTTATTTGTGTTTTTAGAACCTGATACAGGCGCTATAATAATATACTTATTGATTATGTTAGGCGTTATTTTAGTCTATAAAATAAATTATAAATGGTATATTTTCTTTTTTATTCTTTTGTTAATAATAATTATAGTTTTTGGTTATATATTTTATTTTAACAAAGATATCTTTATTAAAATTTTTGGAACTTCATTTTTTTATAGAATTGATAGAATTTTAACATTTATAAATAACGATTCTTTTCAACTAGATAGAGCTTTAATATCTATAGGGAGCTCCAGATTCTTACCTAATTCTAAATATGTATACATACCAGAAGCCCCAACAGATTTTATTATTGCACTTACAATTTCAAATATTGGTTTAATTGGTTTTTTTATAACATTATTATGCTTTTTGTTATTAGATATTTATTTTCTTAGTCTTTTTTTTAAAACTAAAAATAAACAATATAAAATGTTTTTATCATCATTTTTATTAATGTTTATTTTTGCACAAATTCAAAATATTGGTATGAATATAGGTCTATTTCCAATTATAGGCTTACCACTTCCGTTTTTAAGCTATGGAGGAACAAATATTATTGTTTATTTTATGTTTTTAGGGGTAATAATACACAAAAATAAGCATTTTGATTAATTTTTTCATGTTTTTGCATATTTTTGCTTGACAGATAAACAAAGTTATGCTAATATACATTCTCGAACATTTAATTTGTTTGAATATTCTTTTCCATTCTTTGATATACTTCCTTTACTTAACTAATATCAAATTCTACTAATTCAAGCAAAATCTAAATGTTTTTTTAGTTAACAGAGGCCCTTGAGGCTTTTTCTTTTTATAAAAAATGAGCTATCTATTAAGATAACTCATTTTTTTAATTTGTTATTTTTACTTTAACAGTTGATGAAACTACAAAATTTAATTTTGGATCATCATTTGCTATTTTAACTTGAACATCATATTCACCTGTAGAATAATTTTCAAGATCTATATATGCATTAATATTATCTGCAGTAACATTATCTATTACTGATTGTACACCTTTTACAATTACTTTAATACTATCAGTTCCAATTATATTTGCACTTAAATTACTTGATAAATTCTTTTGAGAAATAGTAGTAATTTCAACTTCTTTTTGTTTTTCTTCTCCAAAAGTAACTATTATATTAGCTTTCTTTTCACTAATAGTTCTTACTCCACTAGGTTTATTAATTGTTACATTATATGACTTAGTACTATTAGCTCCTTGATCTGCTACATTAATCGTTACTGGTACACCTGTTATACCACTAATTGTTTCTTGATCACCATATATAGTAACAGAATGACTATTGCTATTATTTATTAAAATAGATGCAATTGCTTTTCCAGTTACTAACTTACCAGTTGTTAATACTTTTATTGGTACACTCTTAGAATAAGTATCTAATGAAATTGTAGCAGTTAATGTTGTTGGAACAATTTCTACTTCTTTAATTATTTGACCCTTAGAATCATAAGCCAGTAATGTTACATCATCTATTTCATAATCGCCAGCATCATTTAAGGAATCATTTTTTAAATCTATTAAAGCTTTAACAGAAGCAATTTTATCTAAAGCATCTTGACTACCTTTTACAACAACTTCAGTTTTTGATAATTCAACATTTTCTACACTTAATCTTTCATTTAAATAACTTTCATTTATTAAATCATAATCTATAGTCTTAGTTATACTTATTTTATCTTTTATTGTTACAGATACATATGAAGGATCTAATTTATAATTTATTGAATCAATAGATTTTGTATATGATAAATATACTTTATATGCTGAATCTCTAGCTTCATAATCCGATAAATCTAATATAACCATATTAGTACCTAATTGTTTTGCTAAATAAATATCACTTTTTCTTCCAATTAATACTATATCTACTGATTCAGGTAAACCTTCAACTACATACGCTTCTTCATTATAATTAACTTTTACAGGTACATTAGTAATTACTTCAGCCTCAGATTCCACCAATCTAATTACTTTAGAATCAATAAGTACAAACATTACCACTGCTAAAATTAATGACACATAAATCATAAAATTTGGTCTACTCAATATATAGTCTAATTTTACATTATGAGTTTTTAAATATTCTTTAATAGTAAATATTAATCTACTTATTGGAGTAACAATTAATTTATCAATTATTCTATATATAGCTAAAATTAAACGGCCAAAAGCTTTTAATATTTTTTTCATTACTCTTCACCTGCACTATCTTTATTTTCTGCTTCATAGAACATTTCAGCTTTAGGATTCAAAGCTTCAATTAATAACATTCTAAATTCATCTAATGTTAAATTATAATTTAATTCTCCATCAACAGCTATACTTAAACGGCCATTTTCTTCAGAAACTATAAGTGCTATTGCATCACTTTCTTCTGCTATACCTAAGGCTGCACGATGTCTTGTACCTAATCTTTTTGAAACAGAAGGATTCATACTTGTTTTAAATACAGCACCTGCCGCTGTTATTCTATCCCCTTGAATAATCACTCCGCCATCATGTAAAGGTCCATTAGGGAAAAATATTGTTTCTAATAAATCACTAGATAAATCTGCATATATTTTTGTAGCCGGTTCTATATATTCTTGTAAAGAAATTTCTCTTTCAATTACAATCAAAGAACCAATACGATTACGTTTAAAATATTCAATTGTACGCATAATTTCATACACAACTTTTTCTCTTTCATCAATGGTTAATATTTTATGTCTACCTAATAATTGAGTTCTTCCTATTGATTCTAACACACCCCTAATTTCAGGTTGAAATATAATTATAACTGCTAAAGGTCCCCACTCTAAACAATATTCCAATATTATTCCTACAGTATATAAATTAAGTAAATTACTCAATAATTTTACCAATAAAATTAATACAACACCTTTAAAAATTAATACCATCTTTGTATTATTTCTAATATTCTTTAAAATATAGTAAAATGCAATCCACACTATTCCTATATCTATTACTTTTGTTATTATTTCCCATATATTCGCTAGCGACATATATTTTCACCTTCCTACTTACTAATAAATTATATCAAAAAAATGGATTTTAATCCATACTTTTTATATGCTTTTTACTTGAGCTTTAAACATCCTTGTTAATATTGTAATAAGCTCATTATCTGTTATTTTACTTACGTATGTATCAAATCCACTTATATATTCATCTAATATTACAACATTGTTTGTAATAACTTCTCTTTTCTCATTTAAACCCATAGCTAAATAATACTTCCTGCCATAATACATAGCTTCATTTAAAACTATGTATTGTTCTTCATTTTCTAAAACTATGATGTTATTTATTTTCAACCCCATCTTAATTACCTCCATCTGTTTTTTGTATTGTTTCTACTGGTATCATTTCAATTACTTTTAATCTCCCTTTAAGTGAATCTTCAATTTTTGGCGTTTCTAATAAACTATCTAGTTCTAAATCTTGTATTTTATTTTTTTCATTTCTTGAACCGTGAGATGATCTTGTTGCTTGTAAAGACATTTCTATTTCATCATATAATTCATCAACAGATTTTTCATATTTATTACGCATTTTTATTTGTTTTATATCTTCATTTAATTTTTTTAATTCTTCTTTATCTTTTTCTTCATCTATTATATCTTTAGTTTTAAAATTCAATAATAAAGATTTTTGTAATTCTTTTTCTTCGTTAATATAATCATTATTTTCTTTTTCTAATTTTTCAATTATGTCATTTAAAATATTAGTTTCATTTAACTTTTCAATAAAATCTTGCTTATATTTTTTTAATAGCTCATCTAAAATTTTCTTTTCTTTTTCTTTTTTAGTTAAAGCATTTTCAATATTTGCTTTAGCTTTAATTGAAGTTTTATTTTTTAACAACTCCTTATATTCTTTTATTAATTCTTCTAAGTTTAAAACTTCTTTTTCTAAATCAGTAATTATATTACCTAAAGTATTATTTATAAAATCATCTATTAAGTTAATTTCATTTTCATAATTACTAATATTTTTTTTATTATTTTCTATTTCATTTGTAATATATTCTAATCTTTTATTTATAGCATTGCTATTTATACCTTCATAATTTTTAGTATCTATTAAATTCGATAATTCTACTCTTTTGCTCTCTTTCTTTTCTAACTCTTCATCCAATATACTTCTATTAGTAATATCCATATAAGGCTTACTTTTAACTATTGTAACTAATTCTTTTATTTTATTTAAAGCTTCCGAAATATCATTATTTGCTATTAATTCTTTAGCATCAGTTCCTATTACTTTGGCATCAGTTAATAATACTAATTCCTTTTTTTCTAGCTCATTTATTTCTTCTTCTAGTTTTTTCAATTTTTCTTGATCACTATTTTTTAAATCTTCATCAATATAAGCATTAGGATTTTTTAAATTATCCAAAATGTCATTCAATCTATTTTTTTCTGCATCAAGACTATTATTTAGTTCTTCCAATGCTTGATTATTTAATTCTAATTCTTTTAAAATATTTTGATATTCTTTTTCTTTTTCTTTTAACTCTTTATTTAAATAGTTTACATTATCTCTTTCTTTTTTCAACAATTCCTTATAATAATTGTTATTTTTACTAGTTTCTACTTTTCTAGTTAAAACATTTAAATATTTTTCATTACTACTTAATTTTTCTTTTAATAAAACAATATCTTCATGTAATTTATTTTCATCAGTACTAATATAATTAATGCACGCTTTTATATCTTTTAATTTTTTATTTAATCTTGTAATTTTATTTTTTAAACTTATTTCTATATTTTTATCAACAAGTTCATTGGAAGCATTGAAATATCTAGCATCAGAAATTAAGCTGTTTAATTCTTCCATATCAGCTTTTTTATTTTTTATTTCTTTTCTTAATGTTAATAAATCAGTATTTATTTCATCAATATTTAATGTTGAACCTGCCATATCAATAAGAGTATCTATATTATTAAAAACTTCTGTATGCATAATATATTAGCCACCTTTTCTATTCTAATATAAGAATATCACAACTAAAGTTTTTTTGCAACTTTTTAATATAAGAAAAAAGTAGTATTTTTTTACTACTTAATATCCTTTTTTCTTATAATATTCATATAATTCTTTAAATCTATTAAAATGTACTATTTCTCTTTGTCTTAAAAATAATAACACTTTTAATACATCTTCATCATCTGTCATATCAATTAAATTTTCATAAACTGCCCTTGCTTTTTGTTCTGCTGCCATATCTTCCATTATATCGGCTAAAGGATCTCCAGTTACTGCAAAATAAGTTACAGTAAATGGAACTCCATTTGCATCTGTTGGATAAACACCTTTAGCATGCTCAGCATAATGTCCCCCTAACCCTACTGCTTCTAATTCCTTAATACTAGCATTTTTTGTTAATTGATGAACCATAGTGGCAATCATTTCACAATGACCTAATTCTTCAGTAGCAATATCATTTAATAACGCCTTCCCATAATCATCTGGCATACTAAATTTTTGTGAAAAATAACGCATAGCTGCTGCTAATTCTCCATTTGAACCTCCAAATTGAGTTATTAAATATTTAGCCATTCTAACATCTTTTTTTCGAATATTTACTGGATAATTAGTGTGTTTTACATATTTAAACATACATACTACCTCCTTTATTATCCCATGGCCATGGTGAATCTAACCAATCATACTTTGTACCCTTATCTCCAGTTATTTCTAGTGGCCCATAAATTCTTTCATATTCTTTACATAATACATCTTTTTCTTCAACATATTTTTTAAACAAATTAAACATTTCTTTATTTTCTGAATGTAAATCTAAATACAGATTTAAATCGTTTATTGCAAATGATAACGCCATAATTTTAAGTAACATTTTTTCCTTTTCACTAGTAGTATTTAATTTAAAATATGTTAGATTTTTATAAGGTTTATATTCATCTTTAAACATATTACCTCTTAAAAAACCTTCCATAGGTTCTAAGACATTATTATCTCTATTAAAATTTACATCAGGCATAAATAATGACATATTTACATCAAAATTATTGTCTTCAAATAACACTTCTATTTACCTCCTAAAGTATAGTATGTTCTAAATGTTTTTTTGATTAGGCAATAAACCATAAAAAAACTATCAATTACTTTTTGATAGCTTTTTGTACTTTATTAGTTTTTTTATTGTCTTTTTTACCACTTTTTTGAGATGTTTTATTAACATTTTTATTTTTAGTATTATTAAGCACTTTTTTAGTTGGCTCTATATTTTTTAAATTATTTTTATTAATTGTTTCTTTTAAATCATTTTGTAGATTCTTTTTAGTTTTAACAGTTTTTCTATCATTTAAATTTATTTCTTCTTTTTTAATATTTTTTTGTGCTTTTATAATATTTATTTTTTGATTCCCATTATTTTTAATAGAAACTTTTGTTGGTTTTAACACTTTTATTTTTGATATTTTTTTGCTTTTACTTTTCTTTTTCTTTAATTTTTTAAACCACTTAAATAAAATTTTCTTACTCTTATGTTTTTTATTTTTTCTTTTTTTCTTCTTTGTTTTACTTTTATTAGTTTTATTTTTTAAATTAACTTTTTTATTTTTAAAAACATTAAATACTATTAATAAACCAATACAAATTAAAACAATAAAATATCCGCTTATCAGTATTACAAAAAATATATCAATGTTGTCAAATTTTTCCATAAACAAACTCCTATTATTAATTTATTTGTTCTTCAATATTATTTAAAGCTTCATATTTTGCTATTTCTAATTTATCTCCATTTTTTATTATATAAACGATTCCTTTGGAATCATACCCTAAATCTTTTTTATATTTATATTCTAAAGTTATTTCATAACAATCTTCTTGGGCATCATTAATATTTATTTTTGAAACATTAAAGTCAATTACTTTAACTTCAGTTATTTCTGGCAATTCTTGAATTCTATCTTTATAAGTGTTATCAATAATATCTTTATATATAGTATCCATAGCTTTATTTTTAAACATATCTACTTTATCAGTTAATATATACTCTAAGCCACCTATATCATATTTATTTATTTTATTATTTAATGTATAAAAATCAATTACAAATAATTTTGATAATACTTGAGCATAATCATTATAATTAATTTCTTCACTATTAAGTATATTTTCCAATTCTATAAAAGTATCTTTCATATACTTAGTATCTCTATCATCTAATGTATATTTATACTTTTCTATACTTGTAAGCACATTGGTAGAATTAACTTCTTGATTCTCTTTAGGTTTTAAAAATAAACTAATAATTCCAATTATAATCACTAACACTAATAGTACTACTATTAAAATTAACCAAATTTTATACTTTTTTTTCATTTAATTATCCCTTTTTCTTTAATAGTTTTTAAGTTTTCACTTTCTAATTTTATTAAATCATGAACTACAATAGCATTTGATACTTCTAATATATTTTCAGTTTTTGCTATTAAACTACTTATATAATCAGTATTTAATTCTGCATTATCTTTAATTATTTTAGATTGTCCTGTTGAGTTATTATAATATATTAAATCAGTCACAAAATTTCCATTTGGAAAAACTACTATATTATTATTTTTTATATTAAAAATATCATTACCAAAAGCATATTCGTTTTTTATACCCAGCATATTACCTATTGTTGGCATTACATCATACATTCCCATTACATAATCAACTTTTCCGTTCAATTTACTTCTTAATTCTTTATTTTTTGTCCAAAGAATTAATGGAGTTTTTTTATTTAATTCATGGTCATAATAATCATAATCAACATATGATGGATTTTCTTCTGTTTTTAATTCCCCAGTTTTATAATCATAATTGTAATAATAATTTTTTTCTGCTTTACTTAATTTAGCATCATGATCTCCATATAAAAC
This sequence comes from Bacillota bacterium, assembly GCA_015059425.1. Lineage (GTDB taxonomy): Bacteria > Bacillota_I > Bacilli_A > RF39 > UBA660 > Caccenecus. The sequence continues at coordinate 27,226 of SVAM01000003.1, forward strand.
AAATACTGTATTATTAAAATATTCTGAATTATTTATATATCCTATAAATTCTCCTAAAGCTTCATCTGCATAATGAGAACTCATAATATAATTACCAACAGATGTATTATATAAGTAATTAGTGGTAACTTCTTCACAATTATTTTCTACACACTCTTTATAAGTTGTAGACATATCATATTCACCATATTTATTTAAATATTTAAACGGCGAATGATTTGATAACGTTATAATTGTTCCCATATATTTTTCGTTGTTTTCTTCTACATTTTCCAGTATAGGTATAGCTTGTTCAAAAAACATCTTATCATTTATTCCTAAATTTATTATATCATTTTTATCATATATAAATGATTCTTCAAAATACATTTTGTCATATCCTAATTTTGGATGAACATTACTTCTATTCCACATAGATGCATAATTCCCATGCATGCTAAAAGTAAAATACCCTTTTTCTTTTAACAATTTAGGAATTGTTACATATTCACGATTATAATATGTAGTAAATATTGCACCACTTGCTGCAGGCATTAAACTAGTTAATAAAGTAAATTCAGTATCACTAGATGTTCCAGTGCTAATTTGCGGATAAAAATTAGTAAAAAACATTCCTTCTCTTGCTAATTTATTTATATTTGGAGTTGCTTCTATTCCGTTAAATTTTAAATTCATCAAAAAAGTTTCAATACCTTCCATATGTACAAATACTATATTATATCCATCAAGAATATTGGTATATTTATTATCCTTTTTATATTTTAAATTTTCTTCATTCGTAAAATATTCTATAAATTTTTGAGAAGCTTCATCATAACCAAACAAACTATTTAATTTTGGTGTCAAAGTTTGAACTAAATCATTACATTGATAAAATACTAAACCAAATCCTTCTACAATTGATAATCTGTTCCATCTGTGCCCTAAACGTCCAAATTCTTTTGTTGTTGTGTTCATAGCTGCATATACAAAAAAACATAAAGCAACTATAACAGTTATTAAACACATTTTTTTCCCTTTTTCAACGACACTAATAAAATTATAATAAGTTGTTCTAATAAGTTTATTATGTATAAAATAAAATATAAAAGGAAAAATTACATATATTATATCAGATATTTTTAATTTTTCGTAAATTGAACCCATTACTGTTTCGGTTTGACCTACTGTTGCAAGTTCACCAAATGATGCAAAAGAATAATAGAAAGTATAATATATGGAATTTACTACTTCCATAATAGTAAAAATTAATATTAAAATAAAATAATATTTAAATTGATTTTTTGGCTTAAATAAATAGCCAAAAGCTCCAAACAATAAAACCATAGAAATATCGATTGCAAACACTTTTAACTCATCTACATTTCCAATAGTAAAATTTCTTATTAATAAAAGCCCAATTGTAGCAATTATTACATAAGATAAGAATAATCTATTTGTAGCAACATATTCTATTACCAATTTTCTTATTTTTCTTAATATATATTTAAACTTATCTTTCATTTACTTACCTTCTTCATAAATAATTATATAATATAAATATAAAATTTGCAATTTTTCCTATATATTTTAACAAAAGAAAAAGCTTATATAGCTTTTATAATTTATAAAAAAATAAACATATTGCAATAGTTAATGCTACTACAAAATAAATTATTTTTGTAAATATTATTAATCTTTTTTTGAATAATGAATTATTTATTTTATTAATCAATTTTTCAATAGGCAAATATATAGTTTTTCCTAAACCTTCATAAAATATTTGATCTAAGTACTTTTTCATTAATTACCTCCACTAGTGTCAACTTCATCTATAGTTACTTTACTTGTATGAGGAATTGGTTTCCATGTAACATGTACAAATAATGCCAAATAAGTTGTATATCTACCTATAATATCAAATGTAGGCCATGTAAAAGTATATAATACTTTTTTCAAAAAACTTATTTTTTTAATTCTATGTTTTTCTACAACAAATAAATATATCGCCATCCACATGTTAGCAAAGTATGCTCCTAATCTATAAAGTAATCTTGCAAGTAATGCTAATAACATTGCAATAAAGAAAGCATTTATTCCTGGTTCAATAGTTATAATTGGTTTTCCAAAAATATTAGCTATACCTTTTATAATGATACTACTTCCGCTTATTACATATTTGCTAATTATACCATTAGAATATGCAAAACATGCATATATAAATACACTAACTATTAACCATCGAGCTAAATTAATTACTACTATTGGAGTTAATTGCATTAATGTATCAAATGAAGCAAAACGATGTCTAATAGATTCAATTATTCTTAAATAAATTTTCTCTTCTTTGTCTGTTTTACCCCATTTATCTTTAATAAACAATTTACCAAAAAATATATTCACGAATAATGATGGACCAGTTTCTAAAAAAGCTAATAAGTGGCCTTTACTCCATCTTAATCTTTGTCTTAATGCAACTTTTAATGATATAGGTTGCTCATCAAAAAACTCTGCTTCATCTTGATAAGTTATTTGATACCCTCTTGCTACTGCATCTGCTGTTAAAGCTCTATCTTCTGTTAAACCTGTATATTTCCAACCATTTCTTACTATTTCATTTGCAAACAAAAAACCAGTACCTTGTATATTAGTTGCCAATCTAAGTACACTTCTTGCCCTATGATTTGTCCTAATAGAACGTATCCAATGAAGTGCATACGTAGATGCGATCCAGTTTTCATCAAAATTTTTTGTATTTCTGTATGATGTTATTATTTTTTCTCCAGAATCAAAAGCATCATTCATTTTTGTAATATAATTTTTATTTAATAAGTTGTCTGCATCAAATATAAAATATCCTTCAAAATTTTCTATTCCATAATCTTTTTTTATATTTTCAAATAAAAATTGTAAAGCAAAACCCTTTGTTTTATGTTCATTATCAAATCTTTCGTAACAAACAGCACCATGTTTTCTAGCAATTTTAGCAGTATTATCAGTACAATTATCTGCAACAACAAATACTGTTAATAATTCACTTGGATAGTCCTGTTTTCTAATACTATCTAACAAATTACCAATAACATTTTCTTCATTTCTAGCTGCTATTAATATTCCATACTTATGATAATTTTTTGCAGCTTTAAATTTTCTTGTAAACAAAAAACCTATTGCGAAATAAACAGCTTTATAAGCAAGCAAAATTCCTAATACTGCCCCTATAAAATCATATAAATATCTACTAACTTCATAATATCCACCAATTGCGGTTATAACATTTGCTAACATAATACTACCTCGTTTATCTAAATTATAATATTTCATAAAAAATATGTCAATAATGGCTTGCATTCTATAAAATAATTTGTTATATTATTTATGCATGCAGGTATAGTACAGTGGTTAGTATGCGGCCTTGCCAAGGCTGAGACGGCAGTTCGAATCTGCTTACTTGCTCCATTTGATTTAATAGAACTAGAAATAGTTCTTTTTTATTTTAATATTATAGACTTTAATTTAATCTGTATTTTTTTTAATTCTTTTAAATATAATTTATATTCTTTTTCGTTTTTATATTTTTTATTCTCAATCACATATAATAAATATTTACTAGTAGCAACAATAATTAATATTTCTTCTACTTTATTAATTTTTTTAAAACCACATTTCCAATATTTATATGCTAAATAACAATTAATATACCAACAATGCACATCTAATATTTCATCATAATAATCTTCTATCAATCTCATTTCTTCTTTTTTATAACATATAAAAAACATCTCAATATTTTCAATTTTATCTTTATACATACGTTCGCCTCTTTTCTATGATTTAATATTATTACATAAACAAACATATGTCAAATTGCAGATATTCACAAATCTGTATTGAAATAATACAGATTTATTAATATTACTTAGCAGATTTATACAAATTGGTTGCAGATTTATAAATATCTGCAAAAAACAAAAAAAGAAAGTAATTAACTCTTTTTAGAATTTTTTCCTTTCTTTTTCTTTTTATTATTAATATTATTAATTTTTTTCATACCAGCTTCAGTATTAGGTTTTGTATCTATTTTTTTTCTCTTATCAATTTCTTTTACTACTGGTTCTACAAAATAATTTTTTTCTTTATTTAATTCTTCCTTTAATAAACGTTTCTTTAATTCTTCTTTTCTTTTTCTTTCTAACTCTGCTTTTTTAGGATCTTTCTTTTTAGGCTCTGTTATTTTAGCAGTAGTTTCCTTCATATCAGAAAGTTTAAGTATTTTTAAAACATCTTTAACAATTATATATAAGGCCGGGATTAATATACATAGTAACCAACCTGCTTTAGAAGCTAAGAAAAATTGTATTCTACCTAATTGAGGTATTTTAAATAACACTTTACCCAGTACATTTCGATGTTTAGCACACGCTTGATCTTCAACGTTATTAAAATCTCCTTTAGTACGATAACAAATTTCACCATTATCATCTGTAGTTATTCCAACAACCCTGTGGGTAATTGTTATACCAGGAGTTAAAACACTTGTTGAAACAAACGTTATAACATCTCCTACTTCAATTTTATTAGGATCATCTACTTTTATATTAACAATAGCATCATATACATTAATATTAGGAGTCATTGATGGACTTACAATTGTATAAATAGAAAATTTAGGTTCATAACCTGGACCCTTAGCAGCATATATTTTAGTTGCAACAAAATAATATAATAAGAAAGCCGCAGCAATTAAAAGGATAACAAAAAATATCCAAGATACAAACTTACTTATTGCATGAAAAGCCTTTTTAATTGAAAAATCATTCACTAGAGGCCCCTCCTATCATAATTTTATTATAGCCCAATGCTATATAAATTACAAGTTATTTATAAAAATATTTACACATAAAAAGCTACTAATGTAGCTATCTTAAATTAAATGATGATAATATAATTGTAACTAATGAAATAACTGCTATTAAACTAAATATTCCACATAATATAACAGTTCTACTCATATTAACTCTTTTTTCTTCTTGCAACAGAGCATATTGTTCTTGTAAATTATTATCTTCCATACTACACTTCCTACTATAAAAGTATATCATACAAAAAAATAATAAACAACAAAAAAAACTATCTTTCCGATAGTTTTTAGGTTTCAATAGTTTATAATTACTAAGCAGCTTTTTGTACTGATGTAACATTTTCTACACCTGCAATTTCAGCAGTAATTTGTTTGCCTTGATCATCTTGGTTTTGCTCTTGATTTTCATAGTAAACTACTAAATAATAATAAGCTTTACCTTCATCAGTAGATAGGCTATCACTAATAGTAACAGTTTTTGCAGTTGTTCCAGCAGCAAGTGATACTAGATCAGTATCAGTAATATCCATAGCTACTCCAAGAGCAGCAGCATTAGTTTCTGTAACCATTGCATTTCCGTAATTATTAGTATCTTCTCCATTACATGTATAGAAGAAATGTGTTTCTCCAGGTGTAGTAGTAGTATCTTGTGTTAATGTACATGTAGCATTATCTGTGAATGAATAACTTCCAGTACTATCAACAACTTTATATAAATTCCATTGTAAGTCAGTTGTAGTAGCATTGGCAAAATTAAGCTTAATATCATAAGATAATGTGTATTCGCCATTAGCATCACCAGTTTGACTTGCATCTACAGCTATACTAGTGTATCCAAATCCTCCTGGATAGTCAAGATATTTTACAGAACCAGCTTGAGAATTTAAATCTAATGTAACAGATGAAACTTTTGCAGTTTCAGTATTAACATTACCTGAACCTGTACCAGTTGTTGTTGATGTAGCAGTGAAATACGCAAATGTAGCACCTACTACAGCAACTAATAATGTTGCAACAGCAATAACTGTTAATAAGATTGTGTTCTTTCTTTCCATAACTATTGTTTACCTCCTTTACTGTAAAAATCATATCATTTTTTTTTATTAAATGCAATATCTTTTTAAAGATTTTTTAATATCTTTCATTTTAATGGTAAATAAGAATAAATCAAAGAAAGAAGTATACATATGAAATATACATAAAATTAACAATAAAAAGAAAAAAAATTAACTATAGAAATGTATAAAAAATTAGTTTTAAATATATTTCTAAAAACAAAAATAAGGAAGATTGATAATTAATCTCCCTTAAAATTATTAGTATTAAGTCAATAAATTTAACTCAATTAGCCAATTAAATTAAATCAAACCATACACTTTTTTATCCAAAATTACAGTTTAAATTAAGGATAGTTTTAGGTTTCAATAGTTTTTAATTACTAAGCAGCTTTTTGTACAGATTTAACGTTTTCCACACCTGCAATTTCAGCAGTAATTTGTTTAACTTGATCTTCTTGGTTTTCGTTTTTATTTTCGTAGTAAACTACTAAATAATAATAAGCTTTACCTTCATCAGTAGCTAGACTATCACTAATAGTAACAGTTTTTGCAGTTGTTCCAGCAGCAAGTGATACTAGATCAGTATCAGTAGTATCCATAGCTACTCCAAGAGCAGCAGCATTAGTTGATGTAACCATTGCATTTCCGTAATTATTAGTATCTTCTCCAATACATGCATAGAAGAAATGTGTTTCTCCAGGCTTAGTAGTAGTATCTTGTGTTAATGTACATGTAGCATTATCTTTGAATGAATAACTTCCAGTACTATCAACAACTTTATATAAATTCCATTTTAAATCAGTTGTAGTAGCATTTCCAAAATTAAGCTTAATATCATAAGATAATGTGTACTCACCATTAACATCACCAGTTTGACTTGCATCTACAGCTATACTAGTGTATCCAAATCCTCCTGGATAGTCAAGATATTTTACAGAACCAGCTTGAGAATCTAAATCTAATGTAACAGATGAAACTTTTGCAGTTTCAGTATTAACATTACCTGAACCTGTACCAGTTGTTGTTGATGTAGCAGTGAAATACGCAAATGTAGCACCTACTACAGCAACTAATAATGTTGCAACAGCAATAACTGTTAATAAGATTGTGTTCTTTCTTTCCATAACTATTGTTTACCTCCTTTACTGTAAAAATCATATCATTTTTTTTTATTAAATGCAATATCTTTTTATACTTTTTAACTTATTTTGTTTTATTATTTTAAGCTAGATTTTTTTAGAGTTAAAGATACTTTTTTCTTTTCTTTATTTATGTCAAGAACATAACATTTAATAATGTCTCCTACACTTACAACTTCACTTGGATGTTTAATAAAGTCTTCAGACATTTCTGATATATGAATTAAACCATCATTCTTAAGTCCAATATCTACGAATGCTCCAAAATCTATTACATTACGTACTGTTCCTTCTAGTTCCATACCAATTTTTAAATCATCTATTGTTAATATATCACTTTTAAGTATAGGAGCATTTAATTCATCTCTAGGATCTCTAAATGGCGCTATAAAGGCTTTTATAATATCTTCTACTGTATATATATCAGAATTAACTTCTTTAGCTAATTCTTCATAATTAATGCTATTTAAAGTTGTTTTAGCTTTATCAGTACCAATATCATTTATATCTAAGTTATATTTGTTTAAAATACAATTAGCTATATTATAACTTTCTGGGTGTATAGATGTTTTATCAAGTATATTAGATCCTTCTGGAATTCTTAAAAAACCTATCGCCTGTTCATATACTTTTTCACTAAATACTTTAGCAAGTTCTTTACGTGTCAATATAGTGCCAACTTTATTTTTATAATCAAATAATTTATCTATAACTCTTTTATTCATACCTGAAATATAATTTAAAAGTTCACGAGAAGCAGTATTAACATTAACCCCGACACTATTAACTGCAGTTGATACAACTAAATTTAGTTCGCTATCTAATTTTTTAGGAGTAACATCATGTTGATACATACCTACTCCAATACTTTTTGGTTCTATTTTAACTAGTTCTGATAATGGGTCAATTAAACGTCTAGCAATTGACACCGCACTACGTTCTTCGACATGTAAAGTAGGGAATTCCTCTTGCGCAAGCTTACTTGCAGAATAAACACTAGCACCTGCTTCATTAACTATAATATATGATACTTCTTTTTTAGCCTCTTTAATAACTTTAGATATAAAAGCTTCGCTTTCTCTTGATGCAGTACCATTACCTATTGCAATAATATCTATATTATATTTATCAATTAAATCTAAAACTTTAGCTTTTGATTTTTCTATTTCATTTTTAGGTTCATGAGGATATATAACATCTATATGCTCTAAATTACCATTTTTGGATATTACTGCCAGTTTACAACCAGTTCTAAAAGCTGGGTCAAAACCTAATACTGTTTTGGATTTAATAGGTGGTTGCATTAAAAGATTGTGTAAATTCTTACTAAAATTATTTATTGCACTATCTTCAGCTACTTCTGTAAGTTCTGCTCTAATTTCTCTTTCAATACTTGGCATAATTAATCTTTTTAAAGAATCGGTTATACTTATTTTTAATAAGTTAGTTGTATCAACATTATCTTTATGAATTAATTTACTTTGCAAATAATTCTCTAAAAATTCCAAATTATATTCAATAGAAACATTAAGTATATCTTCTTTTTCTCCTCTATTAATCGCAAGTATTCTATGCGATTTAACAAATTTTATTGGTTCATTATAATCATAATACATTTCATATACTTTATTTTCATCTTCTGCTTTTTTCTTTTTAACAGATTTTAAATTTCCAAACTTAAAAGTATTAGCGCGTATATACTTTCTAAAGTTAGCATTATCACTAATATTTTCCGCTACTATATAGCAAGCTTGTTCTAAAGCAAATTCTACACTAGTCACTTTATCTGATAAATATTTTTTTGCTTCTTCTTTAATATTTTTATTTTCTCTAAATATTTCTTTAGCTAAAGGTTCTAATCCTAACTTTATTGCTTCTGTGGCTTTCGTTTTTTTCTTTTCTTTAAAAGGTCTATATAAATCTTCAAGTTCTACTAATTTTGAAGCACACATAATTTCATTTTTAAGTTCATCAGTTAATAAACCCTTTTCATCTATAAGACGAATTATATCTTCTTTACGTTTAAGTAAATTAACTTGATAAGTATATACTTCATTTATTTTACTTATTTGATTCTCATCTAAAGTACCTGTAGCTTCCTTTCTATATCTTGCAATAAAAGGAATTGTAGCACCTTCACTTAATAAGTTTAAAGTATTAGCTACTTGATACTCTTTAATGTTTAATTCTAAACTAATTTCTTTAATAATATTTTCATTCATAAATTCTACTCCTAGCTAAATAAATATAACATAATTAATTTAATTATTGCAATATTGTATTTAATTATATATAATAAAAACTAAACTTTGAAAAGAGGAATATTTATGCCTTATCATACTGAAATAATGTTTTTTGAAATATTAAAATTAAACTACTATTTAACAGGTAACGAAAGCTTAAAACTTAATATTTTAGAAGAAGCATTTTATGCTTTACAAGATGTTATTAATATTAAAGAAGAATTAACTATTAACAATATTTTTGAAGAAGAGCTAGAAAAATTATTAGAAAATTTTTCAAATTCTTTTGTTATAGAAGATGACGAAATAATAATAAGTGAAGATATAGAATTAGTTTATGACGAAATAATAATGAAAATACCTACATTAAAAGAAATTGACTATGCTATTCAAGAATATGTTCAAAATGTAATAGTTTATAAAAGCTTACAAATACCAGTTCCAATTGAAGAAACTAAAGAATTATTTGAGATTAATTTAAGAATAATGCAACTTTATATTATGCTTGGCGAAAATGAATTTAAAAACAAAAATATATTTAGTATAATATCTCAAATAAAAGTATTTACGGATATGTTAAAAAATAAACTTAATGAAATAGATAATACAATGTTGTATAAAATAAAAATGTGTTGTGCCCATTATAATGGTAGGTATTTACTAGATGAAGAAGATTATTTTACAAATTCAAATTGGAATATAGCTTTATTTTCAAATAATAGAAACCAAATTTATAGTTTGAGTTATGATAAATTGCAATATTTAAGTGAATAAATTGATGAAACAATGAATGAAGAAAATGAAGAAATAATAAATGATTATCTATCTAATGAGTATGAAGCTAACGAAGAAGAATATTCTGGAATTAATAATTATTTTGAAGAAATACCGTTTTTTCTAACCTATTATTTAATATGCTTAAACAAATTTATAATAAAGAATAAATATAATTTAAAAATAGATATAATAGAAAATTTAATAGTAAAAAAATATTTATTATTATATTTACCGGAATTATCTAATATAGAAGAACATCTTTTAGAAAAATATACAATAAACGATTTAGAGTTACCAACAATAAATACAGAATGGCTAACCGAAAGCTCATTTCAAACCTTATTATCTAAAACACAAGAATGTGCTTTATTATTTGATTATTCAGATGAAGACTTTAATAATTACCCTCATCTATATTCTAAAATCATAACTAATTGTATATTTATAAAATGTTTTTTAGAATTATCAATTAACGAAAATAATAATAAAACTGTTATTGAAACAATAACTAATGCAAGATACTATAAACATAAAGATTATAAAATAACAACAAATATAATAGACGAAATTATATTTAACAATAATTTCCAACGTAAATTACAATAAAAATATGAGGCTTATAATCTCATATTTTTATTTCATCTAACATTTTATCTAATATATTATTATTTTTTATTTTGCTTATTGCAAAACATTTCTTACCTAAATCTTTAAATGATGCCCCACAGTGATATAATACCTTCTTATCTAAAATTATAAATCTATCATGATATGATTTAGATATTTTTATCTCTATATTATTATATTGTTTTTTATATTTTTCTAAGTCTATCTCATTTATTTTGTTAGTAATTATTAATATATTCACTTTAATTTTAGAACACACATCTAAAAACTTTTTATCTATATAATTGTCTATTATTATTATTATTTCTTCTTTAGCACTTTTTAATATATCAATTAATAAAGAATATGCATCATATGTCTGACCTTCAAAATAGATTCCTTCTCTTATTTCATTTTGAGTAAATTTATCAAATATAATCTTAAAATTATCATCATATTCTATAAGTTTTTGCTCATATATATCTAGTTTGTTATGAATATTATTTATACTTATTATTATATCCTTATTTTCTAATATAAAATGTCTCATAGATACAAAAGCTCTCATAATATTAATACTAACTTTTGTTGCAGTATTAGTTTTTAAAACAGAACTTAACATTGCAATCCCCTGTTCTGTAAATACATAAGGCAAGTATTTAATATTATACCCTCTTCCAGTTTTATTCAAGGTTCCAATTTGGAACCTTAAAATTTCTTCTCGAGTTAATTGGAAATAAAAATCTTCTGGAAACCTATCAACATTTCTTTTTACTGCTTTATTAATATCCTTAGTACCATTAGCACATCCATACAATTTTGCTAAATCACTATCTAGCATTACTTGTTTTCCTCTAATCTCATATATCATATTTTCTATTTTTATATTTTCTTTTTCTTCTATCATAAGCCCTCCTGAATTATATATTAATTTTAACATACATTTGTTCTTGTATCAAGCTTAACTAAATTTTTTCTTGTTAAATACACTTATTTGTGATAAACTAAATTAGTTTTAAAAAGAAAGAAGTTGATTTTATGGAAAAAATCATAAATATCGCCGTGGTTGCCCATGTTGATGCTGGTAAAAGTACTCTAGTAGATGCCCTACTAGACCAAAACGGAGTATTTAACACACATGAAGCTAAAGAAGAACGCATAATGGATTCTAACGATTTAGAAAAAGAAAGAGGAATAACTATTTATTCTAAAAATTGTTCTATAAGATACAAGGATTATAAGATAAATATTGTTGATACTCCAGGACATGCTGATTTTTCAAGTGAAGTAGAACGTGTTATAAAAACCGTTGATACAGTTATATTATTAGTAGACTCTGCTGAAGGGCCAATGCCTCAAACAAGATTTGTTTTAAATAAAGCTTTAGAACAAAACTTAAGACCAATCTTATTTATCAATAAAATTGATAAAAACGATGCACGTCCAGAAGAAGTAGTAGATATGACATTTAATTTATTTATGGAATTAAATGCTACAGATGAACAACTAGATTTCCCAATTATATACGGGATTGCTAAACGTGGTACTTGTACTACTAATTTATTAGAAGAAGGAAAAGATATTTCTCCATTATTAGAAACAATTATTAATCATGTTGAACCATTTAAAGGTAGTGAATCTGATTCTTTACAATTACAAATATCTAACTTAGGATATGATGATTATATTGGACGTTTAGGGATAGGAAGAATTAATAAAGGGAAAATTAAAAACGGAGAAACTGTAACATTAGTTAAAAATGATGGAAAAGTAGAATCATTTAGAATTACTAAATTATTTGTTAATGAAGGTATAAATAAAGTAGAAAAAGATATAGCATATTTTGGAGATATAGTAACTATCGCTGGATGTCCTAATATTTCTATTGGTGATACTATATGTGAAAGAGGAGTTGTAGATCCACTTCCTCCAATAAGTATTGAAAGACCAACTCTATCTATGAACTTTTTAGTTAACTCTTCTCCATTCGCTGGTAAATCAGGTAAATTTTTAACTACAAGACACATTAAAGAAAGATTAGAAAAAGAATTAGAAACAAACGTAGGATTAATTGTTGAAGAATTAGTAGGAAATGATGGATATAAAGTAAGCGGACGTGGTGAACTACATTTATCAGTATTACTTGAAAATATGCGCCGTGAAGGTTACGAATTATCAGTATCAAAACCAGAAGTATTAATAGAAGAAATTAATGGTGTTAAATGTGAACCATTTGAACGTGTTATAATAAATGTACCTAGCGATTATTCTGGAACTATTATTAATGATTTGCAAGAAAGAAAAGGAACTTTAGAAGTAATAACAAATAGCGATGATAACTATGTACATTTAGAGTTTAGTGCGCCTACTAGAGGATTAATAGGATACCGCTCTTCATTTATTACTAACACCAAAGGTGAAGGTGTAATGATACGTAGTTTTGAAGATTATAAACCACATGTAGGACCTATTACTAGACGTAAAAATGGTGTATTAGTTTCAATGGAAGCAGGAAAAGCTTTAGGATATTCTTTATGGAATTTAGAAGATAGAGGAACATTAATTATCGAACCTGCAACAGAGGTATATATAGGAATGATTGTAGGAATTCACAATCGCGATAACGATTTAAATGTTAATCCGTGTAAAAATAAAAATTTAACTAATACCAGAGCTAGTGGTAGCGATGAAGCCATTAACTTAACTAGGCCAAAGAAATTTACATTAGAAGAAGCATTAGAATTTATTGAAGATGATGAATATGTTGAGGTTACTCCTACAGATATAAGATTAAGAAAAAAAATATTAGATCCAAATGCTCGTTTTAGAGATAATAGATAAGCTAAATAAAATAATTTAGCTTTTTTAATAATAAAAATAGATTTAAGAAATAATTCTTAAATCTATTTTAAATTAAGTTCATTTTTAATAAAACTTCTACTTCCATTAGATTTTATAACATACATAGAAACTTTATTATTTATTTTAACAGTTATTTGAATTTGATATCCTACAATACCTAAACCTGAAGCATTTGGTATTTTTATATATTTAGGACTATAAAAATCATTTGGCAATTCTATAAAACCTAAATTATTTAAATCATTTACTAAATTTAAGTAATCTTTAGTTGAAAGTGTTTCATTATAAGTTAGATTTGGATTTACAGCACAATTATTTTGTGTTAAATCTACAGATTTAGTATAGATATTACTATTATAGGAAACATCTCCATATTTACAAGTCGTACCATTACCCTTTTCTTTTACTACCACTGTTACTTGAGCAGATTTACCTCCAGCTGTTGCAGTAACAGTGGTAGTTCCAACTTTAAGACCAGTTATTTTCCCATTATCAACTTTCGCAATACTTGTATTTGCACTTTTCCAAGTAACAGCTTTATCTACAGCATTCGTAGGTTTTACGGTAGCACTAACAGTCTTAGAATCATTAACATAAAGATAAATAGTACTATAATTTAATGAAACCGAAGAAACATTAATAATATTAGGTTCTTCACTGCTGCTATTACCATTACCACTTTGCTGATTCTCAATTTTTTCCCATTTAGCAACAAGTGTTAAATTGCTAGTAATTTTTGTACTAAAATTAAATTCTTGATTATTATAATACCATGCAATAAACTTATAACCACTTCTTGAGGGGTCTAAAGGTTTAGTTACTATATCATTTTCCTCTACTGTTTGAGATTTTACTTCACTACCATTATTAGAATCAAATGTTATATTATAAAGTTTAGCTTCCGGTTTAATAATTGTAAGTTTTGCTACTACCGGTTCCGTTTTATTACCATATTTATCAGAAACAATTATTTTTACTTTATATTCTCCTGATTTATTAAAACTAGAATAATCAATTATATTTCCATTTTCATCTATATCTTTATCATAATAACTATATACACACTCATCATTTATATCAAAGCACAAAGATACAAAATCTTCAATATGATAAGTTTTACCTTCATATATTTCAACATTACTAGTAGAAACAACAGGCGCTTTAGTATCTTTTACTATTAATTTTACCGTATATTCTTTATCAAAAACTTTAATATTTATACCATATGTATTTTGAGATTTTAAATAAGATTCAATACATGGAAAATTATTAATATCAACATCTTCTGTATTATTAATTTTTTCTAAATCTTGAGTAGAACAATTAGTTTTATCATAAGCAAATTCCATTTCTAATGGATAACTAATTTTAATATCTTCTTTAGAAACATTTTTAATAGTTTTAAAATAATCATAAACATCAGGTAAATTATCACCAGATTCTATTATTAGTTCGTCTTTAAATTCATAATAAGGTTCATTTTTTGGTTTTGGTTTTACAGTACTGTTTGAATTTTTCAGTATTAACATAACTATTATTATAACAATAACTATTGCTAAAATTATTCCACCTATAATTAATAATAATCTTAAAAAATCTTTTTTATTATGTTTTTTATTATAACTTTCATCAAAAATAAATCTTTTTTTCATTTTATTCAGCCCTTTATTATAACTATAATCATTTTAACATCTTTTTTTTTATAATACTAGTATAAATTAAAAAACTGAGTTTTCCTCAGTTTATTTTAATGCCTCTTCCAATTCTTCTTTAGACATTTTAGTATAACCTTTAATCCCTTTTTCTTTAGCTAAAGCTTTTAATTCTTTTAATGAAATTTCTTCATTATCATCTAGTTCAGGCAATAACTTGCCAGTATTAACTAATGAATCAATTTGTTCTTTTGTTAATGTTTCATGTTCTACTAGAGTATCAGCAAATAAATTTACTAAATCTGTATTTTCCCTTAAAATCTTTTTAGCTACTTCATAACAATTTTCAACTATTTTACGAACTTCTTCATCAATTTGATGAGCTACTTTATCAGAGAAATTTTTAGTTTTACCATAATCTCTACCTAAGAATACACCTTCTGTTTTTTGCTCATATTGAACAGGTCCTAAATCACTCATACCATATTCTGTAACCATAGCACGGGCAATATTTGTAGCACGTTTAAAGTCATCACTAGCACCAGTTGTTACTTCGCCTAAGAACATTTCTTCACTAACACGTCCTGCTAGTAATCCAACTATTTGAGCTTCAAGCTCTTTTTTAGTCATAATAGCAATTTTTTCTTCACGAGGGAGCATCATCGTATAACCACCAGCTACCCCTCTAGGAATAATTGTTATTTTATGAACTTCATTAGCATCTTCTAATTTAATACCAATTACTGCATGACCTGATTCATGAATAGCAACAAGTCTTTTTTCTTTATCAGTAATTTTACGGCTAACTTTTGCTGGTCCCATTAAAACCCTATCTGTAGCTTCATCTATTTCATCCATAGTTATCGCTTGTTTATCGCGTCTTACAGCTAGTAATGCTGCTTCATTTAATAAGTTTTCTAAGTCAGCTCCACTAAAGCCTGGAGTACGCAAACTTAAATTTTTAATATTAACATCACTATCTAATATTTTATTACGAGCATGAACTTTTAATATTGCTTCTCTTTCATTAGCATCAGGTAGACTAACTGTTACTTGTCTATCAAAACGTCCCGGACGTAATAATGCTGGATCAAGTACATCAGGTCTATTTGTAGCAGCCATAATAATGATACCTTCATTTTCACCAAAGCCATCCATTTCAGTAAGTAATTGGTTTAATGTTTGTTCACGTTCATCATGGCCACCACCTAAACCAGTACCTCTTTGACGTCCTACAGCATCTATTTCATCAATGAATATTAAGCATGGTGCGCTTCTTTTAGCATCTTTGAACATTTCACGAACACGACTAGCTCCTACACCAACAAATAATTCTACAAAATCTGAACCACTTATGTAGAAAAATGGAACGTTAGCTTCACCAGCCACTGCACGTGCAAGTAACGTCTTACCTGTACCTGGAGGGCCTACCAATAAAACACCTTTAGGTATTCTAGCACCTAATTTTTGGAATTTTTTCGGATTCTTTAAGAAATCAATTAATTCTTTAACTTCTTCTTTTTCTTCTTTTAAGCCAGCTACATCACTAAATTTAGCTTGATGTTTATCATCACTAAGTTTAGCTCTACTTTTACCAAAGTCCATAGAACCCTTATTAGAATTAGCAAGTTTAGAAAACATAACGTATGCTATTAATACTAATATTACTAAAGGTAATACTTGAACAATTATATAAAGAATTGGGCTAGAACCCGGATCTGATTCGGTTTTATACTCTTTAATATCATTTTCTAAAACATAATTAACAATATTTGTAATTTCTGCTTCTACCACTTTGGTTTCAAATGATTCATTTTCTTTATAACCATCCAATTTACCAGTTACATAATAAACTGATTCACTACTTTTTGGCATTACTGTTATTTCAGTAACATTTTCCTCTTTTAATGCTTTTACTAATTCTCCTGTAGTTAATTTATTAACTTTATTAGTACCCATATTTAAGAAAAGAAATACTATTATCATAATAGCTAGTAAAATTAAATAAGGAAAAAAGTTTTTAACTACATTATTTTTTTTAATATCTTTAACATTCATTTTTATCCTCCTCATATGAAAGTATTATATCATAATTTTCATCTTTTTTTACATCAAATTTAGATTTTTTTATACCAGGAATCCACAAAACATTATTTTCACTATCAGTAACTATTGATATATTTTTCCTTTTTTGATATGAAATTTTCTCATCTATTAAAATATCTTTTACTTTTTTAGTACCATTTAAATTTTTAATAGCAATTTTATCTCCAGCTAATCTACTTCTAATAATTATAGGAAGTTTTATATTTTTACTATTTAATCTTAGAACAAAATTACTAGTACTATTGCTTTCTTTTACAACTTTAATAATACCATTATTAAGTTTTACTTCGTTATCTAATACATACTTAAATACTTCTTCTTTAGTATTATTTACAATTTTTAAATAATTATATTCTTTTAAAGCTATATAATCATTAGGTAGATTAATATAACCTGTACTTCTATTATTTTTTAATAATTCAATAATCGCCAAAGTATTTTTATCACTTACTAAAAATAAATCATTAATATATATCAAGCTTAATTCATGCTCAATTATTTTTTTTATTAAAAATTCATCTAGCTCTAATAATTTAGTTATGTTTAAGCCCTGTTCTTCTTTCATATCTTTTAAAATATTTGATATATATTTATCTAAAAATACATTTACTTGTTCTAACTCTTCACTGAATTTTAAAAATTTCAAATGAACATTTTTATCTTCACTCTTTAAAAACGGCAATAAATTCATTCTATATCTATTTCTCGTATAAATATCTGAATAATTAGATTTGTCAATATAATATTTATAATTATTTTTATCCATATAATTTATTATATCCTTTTTAGTTAAGCTAATAAGTGGCCTTATAATTTTATAATTTCCCATATTAATTTGTTTTTTGAATCCACTATAACCTTTAATACTACTACCTCGAACTAGCCTCATCATAATTGTTTCTATTAAATCATCACCATGATGAGCAGTCATTAAATATAAAGCATGGTATTTATTTATTAACTTTTTAAAAAATTCATATCTTTTCTGTCTAGCTTCACTTTCTAAGTTATCATTATTATATTCTTTAATTTCCATATATTCGTAAATAAGATCATTTTCTTTAGCAAAACTTTCTACAAATAATGCTTCTTCTTCACTTTCTTCTCTTAACTTATGATTAACATGTGCAATAACTATTTTTAATGATAAACCTTTTTTTAAATCACATAACAAATGAAGCAGACACATTGAATCGGGTCCACCAGAAGTTGCTACAACTATAGTATCATCTTTATATAATAAATCATTTAAATAAGTTAATACATTATTCATAATATTCTCTCCATGCCATAATATTTTATCGCATAATAAAGTTTATAGCAAGTTTTTAAAAACATTATCTTTTGTTTTTTATTAACAAGTTTAAACATCTTAAAAGAGACTCAATATTGTATTTCATTTCTTCATTTTCTTCTATAGTTAATCTCTTATTAAGATACTCTGCAAAACCAACATCACTAACATTATCATAATTATCAGTTTCTCTTAAAACAATAAAATATTCTTCTAACAATAAACTTAAAGTATCTAAATAAGTACTAATAGAATTATCATCTGTAACAAAACCTATTCCATATTTATTTGTAATAAATGGATTAAGAGGTTCTAGAAGTTCATCTAATTTAAAATTATTATTACAATAATTTATAAAAGGAATAAGGTCATTTCTATCATAAAATCTAATAACAATATTTTCATTGGTAGCTTTTACATGAAACTTAATAGTAGCCTTTATATTATTTTTAATTATATATGAAAAAACTGTTTTTAAAGCGCTGATCATATATTTATATTTAACCGGGAAATAAACTTTTATAGCCTCTTTATAATTAGCTTTACTATTAGTATTAAAAGCTATATAATGTGTTGCATTCTCCCCATTTTTTAAACTTCTAGTTTCATAATGAATTAAAGAATTATTTAAAGATACTAAAAAATCTTGATAAAATTTTTCTATGTCAGAAACTAAAGAAATATCTTTATTAATATTCAAATATTTTAAAATATAATAAAAATCATCTTTCTTATATATTTTATTATTATATTTAATATCATTTGCAACATTAATCAAAAAATTATTAATACTCACAAAATCACCTTCTTATTTTAATAAAATTATATATTAAAAATTTAAAAATGTACAGAAAAAAACATTCATATGAATGTTTTATGTATAAAACTGAGTTCTACTATAAAAATAATTACCAACAGATGGATATCCTGGTGGATTTATATTATTAGATACGATTCCAGAATATGTTTGATAATCAGTTAAATACCACCCCGTAGCCACCCCATAATGTAAATGACCACCTGTAGTACAAGTATCAACATAATAACCATTAGCACGAGCCCAAGCTTTACTTTTAGAACCACCACCAACAGTCCCGATGGTCATTTGATTAGTAACAACATCTCCGACTTTAACATAAATTTCCCATAGATGATAATAATAAACTGTATATTTTTTACCTGCTACAGTACTTGTAATATAAAGCTTTCTTCCTCCACAACTGCTATCAGTTATTGCAACTACTCTACCATTAGTAGTTGAATATATTGGAGTTCCTTCTCCCATTGCAATATCTATACCATTATGAAATTGCCAAGAGCCACTAACCGGATGTACTCTATAACCCCAAGCACTACTAATTCTTCCTTTTTCAAAAGGCTTTAACCATGTTTTTGATTCTACAACTTTTGCACAACTACTAAGTGATTGATTATCATCACATCCCATTTTTGTATACATTTCAATTGATTCTTTTAAAGCCGCAATATCTTCTTCAATAGTATGAGTAACTTCTGCTATATCACTTAAATTATTGCCTAATTTATCAATAGCATTTTGATATTCTATTTTTTTCAGTTCATTTTCTTCTTGTTTTTTAGCTAAATCAATTTTTAATTTTTTATTATAATTAATTAATTCTGTTAATTCTTCAAGATTATTCTTATTGTAATCGGTAATTTGTTCTACTGCCCTAAGTCTCATTATTAGCTCTGTAATACTAGAAGAACCCGATACATATTCTAAATATGCATTTTCACCTTGCATCATTTGCATAAAAGCAAGCAATTTCTCAGTTTCCAACGTTAATTCTTCTATTTTTACTTCACTTGACTTAATTTCTATTTCAGCCGCTTCAATTTGACGATTAGCTTCTTCAATCTCTAAATTAGCTTTATAAATAGCATCTTTCTTAGCTTGAATTTCTGCTTCAGTTTGTGCTTTTTCATTATCTTGAGCTCTCTTTTTAGCTTCTAAATTTTTTAAATCCTGTTTTAATTCTCCCAATGTTTGAGAAGATGCATTAACTATTAGTGGACTAGAAACAAATGATAATACAATAATTAAAATAAATACTAATTTTATTTTATATTCCTTTTTATTCATCATATTTTCAAATACTTTCTAACTGCTCTTGCTGAACCAAACATACCTACTACAGCCCCAATTACTAATAGCACTATTGATGTATATAAAACAAATGGTAATGGTTTAATAAGTTCAATAACTCCAAAAGATAAAGAACCACCTAATTTTTCATAGCCAATAATATAACCATAAATAGTTGCAACAACTGGAATAATTGCTCCAATAATGCCTAATAAAAAGCCTTCAAATACAAACGGTAATTTAATAGCAATATTGCTACTTCCTACTAAACGCATAATTTCAATTTCACTTCTTCTTGAAAATATAGTAAGTTTAATAGTATTACTGATTAAAAATGCTGTAACAACAATTAGAGCAAAAACCATACATAACGTTGCAGTTTTAACTACATTAAATATTGAAATAAGATCTTCAACCATTCCTTCACCATAATCAGCAGTTTGAACACCTTCTATTTTTAATATCTCTTTAGCTGTTACGTTTAAATCAGTAACATCATTTACAGTAACAGTAAACGAATCTAAAAGTGGATTAGTAGTTAAATAATCTAAAGTAGCATTTAAAGTATCAGAATAATTTTTCATTTCAATACGCCACTCTTCTTTACTCTTATAAACTACATCAGCAACTGTATTTATTTTTTTTATCTTGCTCTCAATAATATTAATATTTTCTTCATTAGTATCCCTATCAAGATAAACAACAACTGTTAATTCTTTTTCTAAAGTATCAGTAACATAATTAACATTAACGGTAACAACTATTGCAATTGCCACTAATAACAATGTAATCGTAGAACATATAATACTAGCCATACTTAGACTAAAATTACGAAATATACTTTTAAATGAATCTCTAATACTTCTAAATAAAATTCTAAACGGTTTCACTAGCTTTATATCTTCCTTTCTCATGATCTTCTAACAATACACCACTATCAAGAACTATAACTCTTTTTTTCATTCTATTAACTATCTCTTTATCATGTGTAGCCATTACTATTGTTGTTCCTAATTCTTTATTTATATCTTCTAATACTTGCATAATTTCTTTAGATGTTTTAGGATCTAAATTACCTGTAGGTTCATCGCATATTAAAAGTTTAGGATCATTTACTATAGCTCTTGCAATACAAACTCTTTGTTGTTCTCCACCAGATAACTCATTAGGAAAACTTCTTAATTTGTCTTTAAGACCTACTTGCTCTAAAGCTTTAATTACCTTTGGCCTTATCTCCTTACTTTTTAAACCTATACATTCTAAAGCAAAAGCAACATTTTCATATACTGTTAATTTAGGCAAAAGTTTAAAATCCTGAAAAACAATTCCCAGCTTTCTTCGTAATTTAAAAACAGTTCTATTACGTAACTTCCCTACATTAACACCACCTATAGAAACAGTACCCTTTGTTGGCTTTTCCTCTCTATATAACATCTTAATTAATGTAGACTTACCAGAACCACTAGCTCCAATAACGAATACGAATTCACCTTTATTTATATTTAATGATAAATCAGCTATTGCACTAACACCATTTTTATATACTTTATAACAATTATTTACTTCTATAAACTTCATAGTTACCTCCTAGTATATAAAATAATTATAGCATAAAAGTAAATCATATAAAATACCAAAATAAAAACTTAAGTAAATCTTAAGTTTATTTAACAACAGCCTTAAAGCCTACTTTCATACTTAAACTACCTTCTAATAATTCATTTTGCAACTTATCAGGATCATTGCTTAACCATACATATAATCTATATGTATGAGTAGCACCCTTATTTACTTCTTTATTACTTAATATAACAATATCTGATGCATCATATATACCATTGCTATCAGCTTCAGGTGATAATGTTACGCCACTAAAATTACCCACTACAGCATTTCCATCAGTGTCCTTAATCGGATTATTAGAACTATCATATAAAGCCCATTTCAAATACTCACTTTTAAAATTATCTGTCATTCTTATCTCAGTTAAATATAAATTATAAATAGAAGTTTCTACTTTCGAATTATTTGGTAAAGATACACTAAACTCAGTATAATCAGCCTTAGAAGTAACTTCAGCATCATTAATTAAGCCAGCTAAAGAAGAATTAATAATTTGCCCATTTTCAGTAGCAAAATCAATAGTTAAATTATTACTACCACTATTAACATTTAAACCAGTTTCACCAGATGTATTTATAGCATTTTCATAAAAAGCATAAGAACCACTTATCCCGATAACGATAAAAGACATAACAACAATCAAAGAAGCTATAAGATGTTCTTTACTAGATTTCATAATACTCACCCTATTCTTAGTTAATTATACTAAAAAATATAAACATTTACAATAGCTTTTTAACCACAAAAAAAACTTTCATTATCTAGAAAGTTTATTTTCATTTTCTGCACAAGCATCTAAATAATCTCTATATGCAATTGTATGATATTTTAAAACACGTTCAGCTAAATCTCTTTCAGAAATTCTTTGTTGTAATCTTTCTTGTAACATTTCATTATTACAAATATCTATACCAGGTTGTAATTCGTTATAAATCATACGAGCAATACTTGAAGCTAAACAATCAACATATATTGGTTTATTTAAAAATTCAAAATTTATAATTTTTAACCAATTACCAGCATTGTCTAAACCTTTCTCCATACCATATTTTACTGCACCTTTAAGATTTAATGAAACGTATGATTTAATAAAATTCATCTTTTCTAAATCATAAACTTCTCTTAATGTTTCTGGATTAAATTTCATAATCATATTCCCCCTTTGAAATTTTTTAATATACTAACACATAAAAAAAGATTTGTCAAGTTTTTTTTCAAACAAATCTTTTTTATATTTAATTTTCAATAAATAAACCAGCATTTTCTATATGAATTAAAAATCTATCTTTAAAAGTTTGAATATCTTTTTGTTCTAACGTTTTATTATCACTACCCAAAATATATCTTATAGTATATTTATTTTCATAAACGCCCAATAGTTCTCGTTTTTTTATTAATTTACTTTTAAATTCATTTAATAATTCATTTAAATCTTGATAGTTACTATCATTAATTTTAATAGTATAATCTAAAGTAACAACAGGATATTTACTAACATCTTTTGCTAATACATCTAATTTACTAATATTAATATACTTATCAAAATCAATATCAATAGTAACCACGCATTTCTTTTTAGCAAGTTTATTAGTACACGTTCTATTTAATACATTAATTTCTCCTATTTTATTATCATTAACATATATAATTTTACCTAAATTATCATCATAATAATCTTTTTCATTAATATTATTAGTTAGAGATATATCTAAATTCTTTAATGATTTAAATAAATACTTAACAATACTTTTAGCCTCGTTGTATACTTTTTCTAAATTTTTCTCTTCATCAGCTAATATAATGCTTAAAATTCTATTGTTTTGATTATTTTTAATTACAGTACCAATTTCAAATATCTTAAAATTATTATAATTTTTAAAATTTTCTTTAACTATATTTAGTAACGAAAAACTCATATCATCTCTTAAAATATTATTAGTTTCTTTCCCTAATAATTTAACATTGTTTTTAACAACATTTAATTCATTTAACAAATTAGTA
This sequence comes from Bacillota bacterium, assembly GCA_015059425.1. GTDB lineage: Bacteria > Bacillota_I > Bacilli_A > RF39 > UBA660 > Caccenecus. The sequence goes on from SVAM01000003.1 coordinate 51,534, forward strand.
TCAAACCAAATATAACTATGAACTTCATTCATATCATATTTATCTGCAAGTAATTTTTTTACTTGATATTCTTCAGTAAATACATTCTCATGTTCTTTTGTTGAAAGTTCAAGTTTTAATGGTGTAGGTTCTATATTTTCAAGCCCATATATTCTTGCAATTTCTTCAATTAAGTCTTCTTTTATACTAATATCTTTAGTCGCTCTGTTTGTAGGAACAACAACTTTATAAACATCTTCTAAAACTTCCACTTTAAAACCTAAAGCTTCTAAAATAGTTACTACTTGTTCATCAGTTAATACTAAACCCATATAAACTTTTAAAGTCTTCTTATCTAATAATATCTCTTTAACATCAAGTTTATTTGGATATACATCAGTTAAATTAGATGCAATTACCATATCTGGATTTTCTTTACGAAGAAGATAAACCAAACGTAGTAATGCTAAATCAGTCATATTAGGATCCAAACTTTTTTCATAACGAGCAGAAGCTTCTGTTCTAAGTCCTAGTTTAACAGCAGTCCTTCTAATACTTCCAGCATTAAATGTAGCACTTTCTAAGAAAACACTTGTTGTATCTTCTAATATTTCTGAGTCTAAACCACCCATTACACCTGCTACGCCAAAGTATTTATCTCCATTTTTAATCATTAACATATCACTAGTTAATTTTCTTTCTACACCATCTAAAGTAGTATAAGTATCACCATCATTAGCAAGACCGACTTCAATATTTTTAACAACTCTAGAATCAAAAGCATGCATTGGTTGGCCTAATTCTAACATTAAATAATTAGTTAAATCTACCAATAATGAAATAGAACGCATTCCCACATAATATAAGAATATTTGCATATCTAAAGGCGTTTTATTATTTTTAATATTATCTATTTTAAGACCAGTATAACGATAGCATAAATTACTATCATTTATTTTAATATCCAAATCTTCTTTATCATTTTTTATTTCCTCAATATCAAGTGGTAACAATTCATGATTAGTTATTGCACATATTTCGCGAGCTATACCATAATGACCCCACAAATCAGGTCTGTTAGTTAAAGATTTATTATCTATCTCAACTATAATATCTTCTATTGGTAAATATTCTTTAACATCCCTACCATTTTCCCACTCATATGGTAAATCCATAATACCATCATGATTATCACTTATTGCAAGTTCACGACCACTACAGCACATACCACTTGACATTACGCCACGAAGTGGACGACTTTTAATTTCCATTCCATCAATATGGCCACCGACTTTTACATAAGCTGTTTTAAGCCCAACTCTAACATTTGGAGCCCCACACACAACCTGAATTAATTCAGCATCACCACAATCAACTTTTAAAATATGTAAGTGATCACTATCCGGATGATCTTCACATTCTTTGATTTCTGCAACTACTACACCATCAAAAGTATTACCAACAATACGGACATCTTCTACTTCTGCAGTACGAATAGTAAAAATATTCCAAATATTTAGAAAATCAATATCACTACTATTTTTTATGTGACTTTTTAATTTATTACAAGATATTAACATATTTTAAACCTCCTAATTTATTTTAAACTGTTCTAAATAGCGAATATCCCCACTATTTAAAACTCTTATATCACTAATTTTATATTTCATCATTGCAAGTCTAGTTAAACCTATACCAAAAGCAAAACCATTATATTTTTCCGGATCAATTCCACCTGCTTTTAATACATTAGGATGAACCATACCACCCGGAATTAATTCTATCCAGCCAGAATTTTTACAAGTAGGACAACCTTTGCCACCACATATTGTACAATTTATATCCATTTCATAACTAGGTTCAGTAAACGGGAAGAATCCCGGTCTTAATCTTACTTTAACTTCTTGTTTCAAAACTTCACTTAAAACTTGTTGCATAACATACATTAGGTTACCAATAGAAATACCTTCATCTATAACCATACCTTCAAGTTGAAAGAAAGTATTTTCATGACATGCATCTATATCTTCATTTCTAAAAGTTCTTCCTGGAGCACAAACTCTTAAAGGCGCCCCATATTTTTCCATCGCATGAACTTGATTATCACTAGTTTGAGTTCTAAGAAGCATACCATTATCTAAATAATAAGTATCTTGCATATCACGAGCTGGGTGATCTTTAGGTATATTTAAAGCTTCAAAATTATAATAATCAGATTCCATTTCTGGACCACTTACTATTGTAAATCCCATTCTTTTTAAAATATCGGTTACTTCCTTAGCAACAATAGTTATTGGATGTAAAGAACCAATATTAACATCATAATCTAAAGTATCATCAAAAGTAACAGTAGTTTTATTTTCTAATTCCTCTAATTTCTTATTTACCATTTCTTCCATTTCTTTTTTAGTATTATTAATTAAACTACCATATTTACGTTTATCATCTACACTCATATCTTTTAAAGAAGAAAGAATATCTTGTATTTCACTTTTTTTACCAACGTACATAGATTTAATGTTTAGAACATCCGCTTCTTTAGTAGCAACACTTAATTCAGTACTTAATTTTTCTTTCAAATTTAATAATTTTTCTTCCATTTTAATTCCTCCATAAAATAAAAAAATCCTAGAATATTGGGACGAATTTTCCGCGGTACCACCCAACTTCTAGAATTTACTAGCTCTTTTTCGTTTATAGCACGACATACTATTTAAACTCCTAAATACGAAATTCATAATTTTCTTTATCTTTAGATATTTTCAGCCTATGATATCTAATCTCTCTTAAGAACTAAAAATTATTACTTAATATTTAATCAATGTTTACGAACAATATTTTAACACTTTAAAACTTAAAAATCAAATCTTTTTTATAAACTTCTAAATAAACCAAAAAATTCTTTTAACATAGAAATATATTAAAGTCAAAAAAAGAGAATTATTAATAATTCTCAGCTTTTAGTTCTATAAAACTTTGTGGATGAGCACATACAGGACAAACCATTGGTGCTTTAGCCCCAACATATATATGACCACAATTACGACATACCCATACAACTTCTTCACCACGTTCAAATACTAAGTTATCATTAATATTACCAACTAACTTCATGTATCTTTCTTCATGATGTTTTTCTATTGCTGCAACACCATCAAAAAGTTTAGCAATGCGGTCAAATCCTTCTTCTCTTGCAACTTCAGCAAATTCTTTATACATTTCTGTCCATTCATAGTTTTCGCCTTCAGCTGCATCTTTTAAGTTAGTTAAAGTATCAGGTACTTTCCCTCCATGTAATTCTTTGAACCATAATTTTGCATGCTCTTTTTCATTATTAGCAGTTTCTTCAAATATAGCGGCTATTTGTTCATATCCATCTTTTTTAGCTTGAGATGCATAATATGAATATTTATTTCTTGCTTGAGATTCTCCAGCAAAAGCAGCCATTAAATTAGCTTCTGTTCTTGAACCTTTTAATTCCATAATTTTTACCTCCAAAAATATTATATCGAAATAAAAAAATATTGTAAATAATAAATTAAAAAATACCCGTAGGTATTTTTATTTTTTTAATTTATCTTTATTTTTCTTTTTAATAGGATTTGTCATATCAACTAAATAGCCTATTAAAGCAAAAATTAATACTAATGCTATAACTAAAAACCAAATATAATTATTTAATATAAAATCAACTAAATTATCCATTTTTATTCTCCTAAGTAATTATATGAAACAATTAATAAGTTATACTAATATTACCATTTTTAGGAACAATATGAATCCAAGTATTTCCATCATTTACAGTTATTTCAGTACCATCTTGATATTTATATATTGTTTGAGCACTTCTAGAATTCTTTTCCCAAGTTATAGGTATAGCTACACCATTAGTTATATAATAACCCTTCCCAGAACCTATATTTTTTAAATTTTGTCTACCATAATCATCAATAGAATAATTTTCCACTTCATAAGCAATTATATTTTTAACAGTATAATGATTACCAGTTTTATAATCTTTGTGTTCTTTATTATTAACATATTGTTTATAAACATTATTTTCGCTATCATAAACATAATTTGTAGTTGTTCCACTAGAATATTTCAAATCTACTTTATTAGCAGTTTGTACTCCTTTTAATTTACTTGTATCTATTGGAGTAGCACTATAATTTAATAATAAATCTTTATTTAATTCAGTTCTTTTGCTACCAATACCCTTGCCTAATTTTTCAATACTTGTAAATAAAGTATGTTCACTAGCTACAGGCAATTTTTCTCTCCACCCAGTTTTAGATTCACTTACTTCTATTCTATCAATTCCTAATTTACTAAAATCTGATTGTGCTTGAGGACTTTGTCCGTGATGTACGTATATAGCATCATTTTCCAACGCATAATCTAAATAATAATGTCTAGAACTTCTAACACTTCCTATCATTGTAGTTTCTTGGTCTTTAAATAAAGCTAAATATCTTGTAATGCCACCTTCAACAATTATTTCATAAACCAAGTAAGCATCTTGAAGCCCTGAATGATAAGGTCTAGCAGTACTAAGATTATTAACCATTACCGCATAAGGTCTCGTTTTACTATTTAAATCAACTATTTGTACTTCAGGAATAATTTCTTCTTGCTCTTTATTATTTTCTACTTTATTATTTTTATTGTTTTCTTTTACTTCAGTTCCATTATTATTTAATAGTTTGGGTAAACCAAATATTAACCCACTTATTATTGCTAATAAAATAACTCCCAATATAATTAAATCTTTTTTCTTTACAACTAATTTCATATTACCTCCATATTTTATATACCCAGTATAACATGTAAAAATTAAAAAGTAAATTTTTTAAATTAATTTTTTTAAAATTATTATAATTTAAAAAACGTAAAATAATGTCAAAAATAATGTCAGATATTGTTTAACGAGTAAAAATATGATAATTTATAATAAATGGAGGTTTAAATATGGCTAATAATTACCCTAATGGATGGAAAGACGGATGGTCTTCAGCTGATCATGCAGAACAAAGTTATAGTCCCTATGCTGCTGAACGTGCGCAAAGAGAAGCTATGTCTGAAGCAAAAAACAGAGAAGCAGCTAGAACACAATATGAACAAGGTTTAGCAAATGAAAGAAAAGCACGCGAAAAAATAGAAGCAGAAAGAGCTCAAGAAGAATTCATAAGAAATAAACGTGAAAGAGAAGCATATGAAAGAGCAGATAAAAAAACCGAAGCTGTAAAATTTCTTGTTGAACAAAAAAAAGCAGCATATAATCAAAAAAGTTGGTTTGGAAAAACAATGGCAAAAATGAGAGGAAAAGATTTTACAAGTCAATATAATAAATATTATCAAGAAGCAGAAAATAAAATATATGCTATGGATAATCATTCATTTGAAGTATTTTATGAAAACAATATTGAAGGAAAAAGTAGATAATGGATGAAATAAACACAAGCTTTAAAGAGTATATAGAATCCTTTAAACAGATGAGTATTCCGGATAAACGTTTAGAGATAATTCATAGCATAAATGAAATAACTGTAATGTTTGATGCACTTGCTAAAAATTCAAATATTGAATTATCATATTTAAAAAGTAATGAAGTATTAGATTTAAAACAAGGAAACGAATCCGAAGATGATTATTTAGAAGCATTACTAGTTTATATCGAGAATGCTAAATCAATGATTGGTGAATATTTAATTAAAAAAAATGAAATATAGTTAGAATACTTAAAAGAGTATTCTTTTTTATGCACAAAAAAAGAACCTATTTCTAGGTTCTAATTTTTATTATTCAATAATTTCTGATACTACACCAGCACCAACAGTACGTCCACCTTCACGGATAGAGAATTTAGTACCATTTTCAAGTGCTACTGGAGCAATTAATTCAACAGTCATGTCAACATTGTCGCCAGGCATAACCATTTCTACACCAGCTGGAAGTTCGATAACACCTGTAACATCAGTAGTTCTAAAGTAGAATTGTGGTCTGTAGTTAGAGAAGAATGGAGTATGACGTCCGCCTTCTTCTTTAGAAAGAACATACACACTTGCTTTAAATTTATGATGTGGAGTAACACTTCCTGGTTTAGAAAGAACTTGTCCACGTTCAACTTCATCACGAGAAATACCACGTAATAATACACCAGCATTATCTCCAGCTTGAGCAAAGTCAAGTGATTTTCTGAACATTTCAATACCAGTAACAACAGTTTTCTTAGTATCTTTTAATCCAACGATTTCAACTTCGTCATTTAATGATAATGTACCACGTTCAACACGTCCTGTAACAACAGTACCACGTCCTGAAATTGTGAATACATCTTCAATACTCATTAAGAATGGTTTATCAGTATCTCTTTCAGGAGCATCAATATAAGAATCAACAGCAGCGATTAAATCACGGATTGATTGAGCAGCAGCTTCATCACCTTCAATAGCTTTAAGTGCAGAACCACGAACGATTGGACATTCAGCATCGAAATTGTATTCTCCTAATAATTCTCTGATTTCCATTTCTACTAAGTCTAATAACTCAGGATCATCAACTTGGTCACATTTGTTCATATAAACAACAATTTTAGGAACACCAACTTGACGAGATAATAAGATATGTTCTCTTGTTTGAGGCATAGGTCCATCAGCAGCAGAAACTACAAGGATAGCCCCATCCATTTGTGCAGCACCTGTGATCATGTTTTTAACATAGTCAGCATGTCCTGGACAGTCTACGTGAGCATAGTGACGAGTGTCAGTTTCATACTCAACGTGTGAAGTATTAATAGTAATACCTCTTTCTCTTTCTTCTGGTGCTTTGTCGATATTAGCATAATCAACAAATTCTTTACCAAAATATTTTGTAATAGCAGCAGTTAAAGTTGTTTTACCATGGTCAACGTGTCCAATAGTACCAATATTAACGTGCTCTTTAGAACGGTCAAATTTTTCTCTTGCCATATTTTTTTCTCCTTTCAAATATTTACTCTTATATTTTATCTAATGCTTGAACTTTTTTCAAGTATTATTTAAGTTTAGTTGTGTTAAATATTAGTTAACACTGTTCTTTTTAATAATTTCTTCTGAAATTGATTTTGGAACTTCTTCATAATGATCAAGTACCATTGTGAAGTTACCACGTCCTTGTGTATTAGAACGTAAGCTAGTTGCATAACCAAACATTTCAGCTAGTGGAACCATAGCTTTAATAGATAAAGCGTTACCACGAGATTCTTGTCCCATTGGTTTTCCACGACGACTAGTTAAGTCACCCATAACGTTACCCATGTATTCATCAGGTACGATTACTTCAACACTCATAATTGGTTCAAGTAATACTGGTTGACATTTATTTTTAGCTTCTTTTAAAGCCATAGAAGCAGCAATTTTGAAAGCCATTTCAGATGAGTCAACATCGTGGTATGAACCATCAAATAATGTTGCTTTAACATCTACCATTGGATAACCTGCTAATATTCCGCCAGCCATAGCTTCTTGTAAACCTTTATCAGTTACTGGAATATATTCACGAGGAACTACACCACCAACGATAGCATCAACAAATTCATAACCTTTTTCAGGATTTGGTTCAAATTTAACCCAAACATGTCCATATTGTCCACGTCCACCTGATTGTTTAATGTATTTACCTTCACATTCAGCAGCAACTTTAATAGTTTCACGGTAAGCAACTTGTGGTTTACCACTATTACATTCAACGTTAAATTCTCTTCTCATACGATCAATAATAACATCTAAGTGTAACTCACCCATTCCTGATAAAACTGTTTGACCAGTTTCATGATCAGTTTTAACTCTTAAAGTTGGGTCTTCTTCAACCAATTTTTGAATAGCTAAAGCCATTTTATCTTGATCGTTTTTACTTTTTGGTTCAATAGCAATATCAATAACTGGTTCTGGGAATTCCATACCTTTCATAATACAAGGATTTTTTTCATCACAAAGTGTATCAGCAGTAGTAGTATTCTTTAGACCTACAGCTGCAGCTATTTCACCAGCATAAACGTCAGTAATCTCTTTTCTTTGGTTAGCATGCATTTGTAAGATACGACCAATTCTTTCTTTTTCACCCTTAGTTGAGTTTAAAACATAAGAACCACTTTTTAAAATACCAGAGTATACACGGAAGAAAGATAATCTTCCAACGAATGGATCAGTCATAATTTTGAATGCTAAAGCAGTAAATGGTTCTGAATCGCTCGGATGACGTAAAACATCATTTCCATCTTTATCAGTACATACAATTGCTTCAACATCTAGTGGACTAGGTAAGTAGTCAACTACAGCATCAAGTAATGGTTTAATACCTTTATTACTTAAAGCATCAGCACATAATACCGGGAAGAATTCAACGGATAAAGTTGCTTTTCTTATAGCACTTTTTAGTTCTTCTTCAGTAATTTCTGCACCATCTAAATATTTCATCATTAATTCTTCATCATGATCAGCTACAGTTTCAATTAATAATGTACGATATTCTTCTACTTTATCTAACATATCAGCAGGAATATCAACTTCTATAGCATTTTCTTGTTCACTTCCATCAAATTCATAAGCTTTTCTAGTAACTAAGTTAACTATACCTTTGAATTCAGATTCAGCACCTATTGGAAGTTCGATTGGAGCAGCAACTGCACCTAATCTGTCTTTAATAGTTTTTAAACTGTAATAGAAATCAGCTCCCATTTTTCCCATTTTGTTTGCACAAATCATTCTAGGAACTTTATATTCATTAGCTTGTCTCCAAACAGTTTCAGTTTGAGGTTCAACACCAGCTTGTGCATCGATTAAAGCAACAGCTCCATCTAAAACACGTAAGCTTCTTTGAACTTCGATAGTAAAGTCTACGTGTCCTGGAGTATCGATAATATTTAGACGATGTCCTTTCCAGTGAGCAGTTGTAGCTGCACTAGTAATTGTGATACCTCTTTCTTTTTCTTGAGCCATCCAGTCCATTTGAGATTCACCATCATGAGTCTCACCTATTTTATGAGTTATTCCAGTATGGAATAAAATTCTTTCAGTAGTAGTAGTTTTACCAGCATCTATGTGAGCCATGATACCAATATTTCTAATTTTATCTAAACTAACATCTCTTGCCATATACTATTACCATCTATAATGAGCAAATGCTTTATTTGCTTCAGCCATTTTATGAGTATCTTCACGTTTTTTAACAGCTCCACCAACACCATTAGAAGCGTCGATAAGTTCATTTGCTAAATTAATGGCCATTCCCTTTCCATTTCTTGTTTTTGCATAGTTTACAATCCAACGTAATGCTAAAGTTTGTCTTCTTTCATCTGTTACTTCAACTGGAACTTGATAGTTTGAACCACCAACACGACGAGACTTAACTTCTAAGTTAGGCATTACATTTTCTAATGCAGCATTATAAACTTCCATTGGGTCTTTACCAGTTTTTTCTTTAATGATATCAAATGCTTCATAAAGAATTTTTTCAGCAGTACCCTTTTTACCATCCTTCATAATTCTGTTAATTAACTTAGTAACAGTTTTAGAATTATATATAGGATCTGGTAATACATCTCTTTTTATTGCACGTCTTTTACGCATAATTTAAAACTCCTTTCTTAAATATTAATTTTTAGGTCTTTTTGTTCCGTATTTACTACGACCTTGTTTACGATTATTAACTCCTTGAGTATCAAGTGTTCCACGAACAATATGATAACGAACACCGATTAAGTCTTTTACACGACCACCACGTACTAATACTACGCTATGTTCTTGTAAATTGTGACCTTCTCCTGGAATATAGCAATCTACTTCTTTACCATTAGATAGTCTAACACGAGCATATTTACGTAATGCTGAGTTTGGCTTCTTAGGTGTTTTAGTTCCAACACGAGTACAAACACCACGTTTTTGAGGTCCTTTTGTATCTGTTTGTTTTCTAGTCATCGCATTATAACCTACATTTAAAACTGGAGATTTACTCTTTTTAGTTTTACTTTTTCTGTTTTTCTTAACTAATTGATTAATTGTTGGCATTAAAATTCCTCCTTCCATTAACACACATCCTGGTGTATCACAGTTTCCATTAAATCAGGTTCTACCTAAGCAGAACCTAAATTTAAAATCGTTAATAATATAACATTATATTATATGTATTGTCAAGCATTTTTTGACAAACTTCTAAACCTTTTTATCATTATTGATTATTCTTTTTCTACTAAAGTTATTGTTAATACTTTCCACATTATTATTACTGTTTAAAAGTTCATTTAATTCAATACTTAAATCCATTAATTCTTTTTCTCCTTCTTCTACATTTAAAGAATAATACTTAGCCAAAGCATTGGTATATCGACAATAATAATTAAACAAAAACTCTTCCGATAAATACTCCATTTTTGACTCAATATCTTGAATTATAGCATTAATATCACTTGTTTTTACAATTTCTTTAGTAACTTTTAGATATTCTATATCTATAGGAGCGCTTTGACGCATCTCTAAAACATTAGCAACACGGCTAATATTGTTTAATGCTTCCCGAATATTTAATTTATAATTTTTTCTTTCCACAATTTTATTTATTAAAGGGTTATAATATTCTTTATATAAAACATAAACATTATATATTAAAAATGGTAATAAAAAGAGATATTTATAAATAATAAAACTAGCTAATAAAATACCAAAACCAGTAAAAAAAGCATAATCAACAAATTTAAAATTAAACTTTAAAGAAGGTATTTTAGTATTACTAATTAATTCTCTTAATTTACTAATTATTTTTTCCAAATCCTTTTCATCTAAAGAATACAAATTTAAATTTTTTAATGCTTCATTATAACATTCTAATTCATTTTCACCACTATTATAAATAAAACTTTCAAAATCTTCTAAATTCATAATTTATTTCCCCACTAAATAAAAATCACAAGTATTATAACAATTAATAATATAAGATTCAATAAAATTATTTTAATAGATGACCATTATTTTTAACTAAAGCATATTTAGGTAAAAACGCTTGCGAATTTAAAAATCTAGCAAACTTCTCTATTGTCATTTGTATTCCCCTAGTTTTGCCCCTATATATATCATCAAATTCAATAATATGTTCTATAACTCCATTATTAACAGCAAAACAAGTTCTTATATTACCGTGCGCTAAAGCATCCCTAATAATATCACATATAACCTTATTTTTTATCTCATTATCACTTAAATCAGTTCTTTCCAATTTTAATTTATTAAAACTATCCAAAAATGAACTTGCTAAGTGAACATTTTTATCTTGTACAAATGAATAAAAATCGTCTTTATTAAAATCAAAATCAATTAAATTATAATCTATTTCTTGAAAATCATCACATTGAAGCCTGTATAATACATGGTATGCTTTAATTATAAGTAAAGATGGAATACTTACAAAACTAATTAAATCATCATCTAAAAAATATTTTTTATTGATGCCATCATTAGAAACAACATAAATAAAATGTAATATCCAATTACTAATTAAAGAATGATTATCATAAATATATTCACAAAGAGAAATAATAATCGATTTTTGTTTATTTCCATCAACCTTATAAAAATTATCTCCATAATAATTTAATATGTATGTAGAAATAATATTTTTTATATCATTATTTAAAGTAAGTTCTTCTATCCCATCTACTTCAATACCTAAATTTTTAAACTTTTTCCATAATTTTTTAAATTTATCTTCTCGTAATTCTTCGTTAATTAAACATATTTTTTGTAATTGATATTCTATACTATTATAACCATTATAATTTTTATTTAAGCTATATTTAAAACTTTTAATACTAAACTTATCTAATGCTTCTACTAATTCATTATAGTTATTAATTTTTAAATCTTTAGGAGCCATATAAATAAAGCAATTATCTTTAAGTCCCATTCTAGCTATATTACTAAAATAAGAAATAACAAATTGAAAAAAATTAGCATTGCACAAATAACCTTCAAACATACTTTTATTGTTATTCCATACTTTCGTAAAAAAATATTCTGAAGTATCAAAATGACTATGAAGTAGAGCATTTCGTACTTTTTTTAAATAGGACATATTACTAGTATTATTATCTAAATTATTAGTAACCGCTAGCCAATCATCTAATCCAGTAATAATCAACCTTCTTCTGGCTAATTCAGCTAATAATTGTTTAGAATTTTCATCATTAGAGCTACTATCAATATAATTTAAGTAATTAGTATTTTTTCCAGTTTCCTCAATTGCTTCTTTATTAATACCCATTAATGATATTAATGAGGCAAATAGAAAAGCATAATTTTCTTTTGAAGAAATTTGGTTTAAATTTCTTCTCCTATTATTACTATAATTAATTATATTAGAATAATTATAGCCGCTAATGTATAAATTGTATAATTCATTAATCAAATTAAAACATCTACGATAATATACTTCTGATTCGTGCATTTAAAACCACCTACATATATTTTATCATAATAGTAATTTACCATCAATTAAACTTGAACTTATTATTTATTTAGCATATAATTTTTATAGACCATAAAAAAGGTAAGAAAGAAAGGACTAAAGATGTTAGAACTAAAAAAAATAACTAAGAAGTATATAACTGGAGCAAATAGTGTTAATGCTCTTAAAGGAATAGACTTAAAATTCCGTGAATCTGAATTTGTAAGCATTTTAGGGCCATCTGGATGTGGCAAAACAACTCTTTTAAATATAATTGGCGGTTTAGACAACTACACTAGTGGCGATTTAATAATTAATGGCATATCTACCAAAAAATATAAAGACAAAGATTGGGATACATATCGTAATCACCGTATTGGCTTTGTTTTCCAAAACTACAATTTGATACCTCATCAAACAGTATTACAAAATGTAGAGCTAGCTTTAACTTTAGCGGGCATCAACAAAACAGAAAGAAGAAAAAGAGCTACCCAAGTATTAAAAAGCGTAGGCTTAGAAGACCAACTGCATAAAAAATCAAATCAAATGAGCGGTGGTCAAATGCAAAGAGTTGCAATAGCAAGAGCACTTGTATCTGATCCAGATATATTACTTGCTGATGAACCTACTGGAGCTCTTGATTCTGAAACAAGTATTCAAGTAATGGAATTATTGAGTGAAATTGCTAAAGATAGATTAGTAATTATGGTTACTCACAACCCAGATATCGCTAAAAATTACTCTACTAGGATTGTTAAAATATTGGATGGTAAAATTATAGATGATTCAAATCCCTATGACAGCAAAGAAAAAAAAGAAGATTCAAAAAAAGTAACTAATAAAACATCTATGAGTTTTAAAACCGCTTTATCATTAAGTTTAAATAATTTAATGACTAAAAAAGGAAGAACAATGCTTACAGCATTTGCAGGTTCAATAGGTATTATCGGTATTGCTTTAATTCTATCGTTATCAAATGGTATCCAGAATTATATAGACAAAACAGAAGAAGAAACATTAAGTAGTTATCCTTTAACTATTGAAAGAGAAAGCATAGATATGTCATCGCTAATTTCATCATTTACAAATACAAATACCGAAGTTTATAATGATGATAAGATTCATTCAATAAATATTATGGGTGACTTACTAACAACAATGACTGAAAAATCTAAGACTAATGATTTAAAAAGCTTTAAAGAATATATAGAAAATAATAGTGAGTTTAAAAGTTACACATCTGATATCCAGTATTCCTATGGCGTTACAATGAATTTATATAATAGTAATACAAATAGAATTACAAGAGTTAATCCTACTACTGTATTTGATGCGATAGGTATGAGTACCACAGGTATCTCAAGTGTTTATAACTCATATTTATCCAGTTATGACGTATTTTATGAAATGCTTAATAACGAGGAACTTAACAAGCAACAATATGATTTAGTCGCTGGCAAATGGGCAAATAATTATAATGAAGTAGTATTATTAGTAGGAGAAAATAATACAATTTCAGATTATACATTATATAGTTTAGGATTACTTGATCAAGATTATTTAAAGGAACAATTTACTAATTTAACCACTGGTAAAGAAGTATCATTTGAATCAACCAGTTACACGAATGAAGAATTATTAAATTTAAGTTTTAAATTAGTTCTAAATACCGATTTTTACACTAAAGAAAACGGTTTATGGATAGACAAAACAAATAACAAAGATTATATGAAAAAAATCATAGATAAAGCCGAAGAAATTAAAGTAGTAGGCATTATAAAAGCTAATGAAGAAGCTGTTGGTACTATGGCCGATTATGGTCTTGTTGGGTATACTCATGAATTAACAGAATATTTAATAAATAAAATAAATGAAACACAATTAGTTAAAGAACAATTAAAAAATAAAGAAATAAATGTATTTACTGGTAGTAAATTTACTACAAATAGTAATTTTGATATAAATAATTTAAATCCAGAGCAAATGATGCATTTACAAAGTTTAAGCGAAGCTGAACTTGCATCATATATTGAAGCTTATACTAAAAACATGACTTCAAGTTATGAAGAAAACTTACAAAGATTAGGCGTTGCAGATTTAGATAATCCTGCTAGTATCTCAATATATCCTAAAGATTTTGATGCTAAAGAAAGTATTACCAAATTAATAGAAGAATACAACAAATCTAAAGATGAAGCAAATAAAATCGAATATACAGACTTAGTAGGAATCATGATGAGTTCAGTATCAACAATAGTTGATGTTATAAGTAGTGTACTAATAGCCTTTGTAGCAATAAGTTTAATAGTATCATCAATAATGATAGCAATTATTACTTATATATCAGTTATCGAAAGAACTAAAGAAATTGGTATATTAAGAGCAGTTGGAGCATCTAAAAAAGATATATCAAGAGTATTTAATGCTGAAACATTAATTGAAGGTTTAACTGCAGGAGTATTAGGAATATTAGTTACATTATTAATTAATATTCCAATAAATATAATTATTAAAAATATAGTAAATATTAGTAATATTTCTAAATTACCAATTAAAGGCGCAATAATTTTAGTTATAATAAGTATATTACTTACAGTTATCGCTGGTTTAATACCTGCCAAAATGGCAAGCAAAAAAGACCCGGTTGAGGCCTTAAGAACAGAATAAAAGATTGGAAAACCAATCTTTTTTAATAACCTTTAGTTTTATAATTATTACACTTTATATAAACATCATATTTATATACACCACTTTTAGTTACTTCTACATAACCAGTACATTTATCATCTTCAAACACAAGTGCATCTAAATAATCACTTTCAATTAATTCTTCACTAGTTATTTTAGTTTTTTTACCATCTTCAGGATATAAAAATTTAGCATCTACATATTTCTTAGTACTATCAAGTAATTTATTTTCTAATTTTACATAATCACTATTTTTACTTTTAAGCACAAAACCTAAAAAAGCGAGTAATCCAACCAATACAACAACAATAAACCCCCAACAAATTAATAAAGCATTATTCTTTTTCATCATTTTCTCCAATCTTCATAACCTTCTGTCATATAACCATCACATTTTATATAAGCATCTGTATGAACAATGCCCTTAGTTTTATAAGCTACAGTATATCCACTACAAGCATTTCCTTTACTATCTAATAAAGATATATCCAAATCATAGCTTTTTAAAACACTTCTTGTAATAGTAATTTTATCACTAGTTAAATCCTCATCATAATAATCATTCAAATAAATCAAAGTTTGTTTTTCTAATTTTTCTTCCAAACTTATATAATTATCGCTAATTGTATTTCTTTCAAATGTTCCATATAATATATAAACTAAATATGCAGCAATTAATAAAAATATTATTAATAAAGAAGATAAAAGTAACATTTCTACTAATCCCCAACCATGTTTATTTAATGCCATATATAACCACCTAAAAATATTATATCATTGAAACATTTAAATAAAAAGGACTATTTAGTCCTTTCTTTTATAAAAAATGGACCAAATTGAACAGACACAGGAATAATAGCTCTATCATATTTATACATTTTATACCCTACCCCAGTACAAGATTTAACTGTCCCATCTTGATATTTTTTTGTTGTTTCTTTAATACAAAAAATCGGCCATTTACTTTGTATAGCCCTAGCATAATCAATAACAAAACATAATAACCAAATAATAATTACTGATAACGCCGCTACTTTAATAATATCACTAAATCTTTCTTTTATAATTATCATACAAATCTCCTATTATAATTATAACTAGCATAAATTATATTTGCAACAAAAAAAGAACTTGTTTAAAGTTCTTTTACAAATTAAACTAATTCTACTTCAGCGCCAGCTTCAGTTAATTGAGTTTTAAGTGCTTCAGCTTCTTCAGCTGGAATATTTTCTTTTAAGTTACCACCGTTATCAGCGATAGCTTTAGCTTCAACTAATCCTAAACCAGTAATTTCTTTAATGATTTTGATAACAGCAATTTTGTTACCACCAGCATTTTTAAGAACTACAGTTTTTGTTGAAGGTCCTTCCTCTACAGCACCAGCTGGAGCAGCAGCTACAGCTACAGCACTTGGATCTACTCCAAATTCTTCTTTCATTGCATCAACTAATTCTTTAACTTCAAGAATAGTCATTTCTTTTAAAGCACTAATAAAATCTTCTTTTGTTAATTTTGCCATTTTAAATCAATTCCTTTCTAATTTTCTAATTTTTCGGCATATAAGTTCAAACCAATAGCTAAATTTCTTACATGTTCCATCATACCAGCAGCAAGCATTGTTAGTAAGCCTTCGTAAGATGGGATAGTAGCATATTCATTAATTACGCTAAGTTCAGCTCTCTCACCATTAATGATACCAACACGGATATTCATTTTATCGTGAGTTTTAGCAAACTCAGAAATAACTTTAATTGGTTCAAGTAAATTTTTACCAAACATAATTGCATTTGGTCCTTCTAAGAAACCATTTAAGTCGATATTTAAGTCATCTAAAGCTCTTTTTAATAAAGTATTTTTATAAACTCTAACTTCGCCTTCAGCATCTCTTAGTTTTTTTCTTAGTTCACTAACTTCGCTAACAGTTAGACCTTGATATTCAAATACAACAACAGATTCGCTAGATTTGATTTTATCAGTAATTTCACTAACTATAACTTTTTTAGTTTCTAAAATTTTGCTACTTGCCATTTGTCTTCCTCCTATATATATTTAAAAAAGCTTCCGCATGGGAAGCTAAAAAGTCTAAGTCTTTTTACTCTCCCCTCGGTAGGATTATTAAAGTAGAACTCCCTACTGTCTTTGGTTCGCTTTTTCATACAAATTATTATATTATAAATTTAATTAAATGTCAAAAGTATTTTTATCTACATGAATACCAGGACCCATAGTAGTAGTAATAGTAATACTATTAATAAATACACCTTTAACACTAGCTGGTTTAGCTTTAGCAACAGTAGTTACTACATAACTTAAGTTTTCAGCTAGCTTTTCACTATCAAAAGATACTTTACCAATAATAGAATGAATATTTCCATAACTATCATTTTTATAAGTAACCATACCTTTATTAATATCAGTAATAGCTTTAACAACATCAGTAGTTACTGTACCAGTTTTAGGGTTTGGCATTAAACCTTTAGGTCCTAAAACTTTACCAATTTTACCAAGTTCAGGCATCATATCTGGTGTAGCTACGATAACATCAAAATCAAACCAATTTTCATTAGCAATTTTATCAATCATATCTTTATCACCAACATATGCTGCTCCAGCTTCTTTTGCAGCTTCTGCAGCTGGACCCTTAGCAATAACTAAAACTCTTTTAGTTTTACCTGTACCATTTGGAAGAACAAAACTTCCTCTTAAACTTTGGTCAGATTTCTTCGCATCAATATTTAATTTAATAGCAACTTCTACAGTACTATCAAAACTAGTAACAGCAGTTTCTTTAACTAAATTAACAGCTTCTTCTAAACTATATAATTTATTTTTATCTACTTTATTAGATGCTTCCACATATTTTTTACCGTGTTTTTTCAATTCAATTTCCCTCCTATCTGTGGTTTTTTAAGATGGATTTCTTTTTTATATTAATAATTAATTTTCTTCAGTTGTTTCTTCATCGCCAATTACAGGAACTTCAGCATTAAAGTTTTTAGTGCCTTCTTCCATTTCAGCTAGCTCTGCATCACGTTTAGCTAATTCTGCTTCTTCTTTTTTAGCTTCTTTAGCTTGATCTGCAAGTTCAGCATCATTTAAACCTTCAACAGCAATACCCATATTACGAGCAGTACCTTCAACTATTTTCATAGCAGCTTCTACATCATAAGCATTTAAGTCAGGTAATTTAGTTTCAGCGATTTTTCTTAAATCTTCTTTAGAAATTGTAGCAACGATTTGATTAGCTCCTTTAGTAGAACCTTTTTGAACCTTAGCAGTTTTCTTAATTAAGAATGCTGCAGGTGGAGTTTTTAACACAAAGTCAAAACTTCTATCATCGTATACTGAAATTTCGCAAGGAACAACATCACCCATTTTATCTCTAGTTGCATCATTAAACTTAGTACAAAATTCTTGTAAGTTAACTCCTGCAGGACCTAGAACTGTTCCAACTGGTGGAGCAGGTGTTGCTTTTCCAGCTTCAATTTGAAGTTTAATTCTTTTTACGACTTCTTTTGCCATCGAGTCACCTCCTAATAATATTTTAAATTGTCTCGATTTGTAGTGGTATTGGGCAAATCCAACTCCCTCCCACTAAAACATATGCAAACATACAAATTTGCATATATGATAATAACATAAAGACAAGTAAAAAGCAAGCATTTTTGCTTGCTATTATTTTTAAACGAACATGTATTTTATTTAACAAATATCAACATGACTAGAAGCATTTATTTTATAGTCAATAAATTCTTGTTTTAAATATAAAGGATAAGCTGCAGCACCAATCATCGCTGCATTATCTGTACAATAAAGAAGTCTTGGTATCATAAGTTTAGCATCATATTTTTGACATAATTTATCCATTTCCTCTTTCAAGTATTTATTTGCAGATACTCCACCCGCTACAACTAATCTTTTAATCCCAGTTTCTAAAAATGCTTTTTCTACTTTTCTAACTAATTCATCTATTGCAACATCTTGGAATGATCTAGCTAGATCATATTTATTGATTTCTTCACCTTTTTGCTCGGCATTGTGTACTAAATTTATAATAGCGCTTTTAAGTCCACTATAACTAAAATTATAAGTATCATCCATTACAGGCTTAGGTAAATTATAACTATGCTTTCCTTCTAATGCATACTTTTCAACATTAGGTCCACCTGGATATTTAAGTCCAATAACTCTAGCTACTTTATCATACGCTTCTCCAATAGCATCATCTAATGTTTCTCCTAGTTTTTTAAATTTATAATCAGACTCCATAATTAATAGTTCAGTATGCCCTCCACTAACTATTAAAGCAAGAAGTGGAAACTCCATATTATCTTCTATATTATTAGCATATATATGACCTATTAAATGATTAACTGCAATAAGTGGTTTATTATAAATTAAAGAAAGAGTTTTAGCAGCTTCAATACCAACAATTAAACTACCAGTTAGTCCTGGGGCATAAGTAACTGCTATTGCATCAACTTCTTCTATTTTCATATTAGCTTTTTTTAAAGTATCTTCTAAGACTAAAGTTATCGCTTCCGTATGCATACGACTAGCTATTTCTGGTACTACTCCTCCATAATTTTCATGAGTTTTTATTTGAGTAGCAATAGATAAACTAATTACTTCTTTACCATTTTTAACAATAGCCATACTAGTTTCATCACAAGAAGATTCTATTGCAAGAATGTATACATCTTTCATTACATAAACCTCCTTGCCATTAAGTAAGCATCATCACCATTACTATAATATTTTTTTCTAACATTAATAATTTCAAAACCAAACCTTTCATATAATTTTAAAGCTGCTTCATTATTATTAGAAACTTCCAAAGTAATCATTTTTAATTCTTCACTTAAATCACTTATTAAATAAGTAATTAAATTAGAGGCGATTTTTTGTTTTCTATATTCCGGATCTACAACAATATCTAAAATATCACAAGTCTCACCCAAATCAGTTGCCATAATAAAACCAACTACTTTATCACCTTTTTCGTAAACTACTACTTTAGAATATTTATCTTCTAACATTTCGCTTATATTGTTTACTTTACTAAAATTTTCATGTAATAATTTCCCTAATTCATTTATTCTAGGAATATCATAAACACTTGCTTCTCTTAACATTTTTCCACCTCTATTCTTTTAACATATAAAGGTTTTAACAAATGTGGATTAATTACCTCTTTATCTTTCATATAGTTAATAACTTTTAAGATATCAACAACATCATCAATTATAATATTTTTATCAAATGATTCAAACTCTTTATTAGATAAGTAATAGTAATCATCAACTAAATTATGCTCTTTATCAAATTCACCAATAAAAATACCATTTCTATCTTTTAAACCGACAATAACATCTTTATCATAATTTAAAGAAACAGCTTCTAAGTAAGATAAAGCTTTAATATTAATATTTTTAGTATATCCAATTATTTTAGCAATAACTACACCTATTCTAACTCCGGTAAATGATCCAGGTCCATTAATAACAATTATTTCCTTTAGATTATCAACAGTTATATTATTTTCAATTAATAACTCATTTAATAAATTAATTGTATTTTCTGAATGTTTATTACTTTCTAACTTTTTTATACATACTATTTTCTCATTTTTAAATAAAGCTAAAACTAACTCTATATAATGAGTATCAATATATAATGAATACATAATTCACCACCCTTTAAAATAAAACCTCACCTATAGTGAGATTATAAAACAGAATCACAAAGTTCTTCGTATTTAATTCCAAATGGTTTAAACACTAAAACTCTTGTATTTTCATCTACTATTCTAAAATAGATATCTAATCTTTCTTGAGGAAGTCTATCTTCAATTAATTCAGACCACTCAATAATACAAACACCATCTTTATTAAAATAGTCTTCTACACCAAAATCACTATTATCATCTATACGATATACATCCATATGATATAAAGGCATTTCTCCACTCACATATTCTTTAACAATATTAAAAGTTGGAGAAGTAATATTATCTTCAATACCTAAAGCACTAGCAAAACCTTTAACAAATATAGTTTTACCACTTCCTAAATCACCGTTTAAACATATAGTCATACCAGGAAACTTTTCACTCTCAATATTTTGAGCTAATTCTAATGTATCTTGAACACTTTTAACAGTATATTTATAATCCATTTTTATTCACCTGAATTTATTATAACAAACAAAACATTTTATATTCAAGATTTCTTTATACTATTTTACACTAAGAAAAAAGATAAAATAGGAAGCATAAATATACTTCCTATTAATTAACTAACTTTTATATAATTTTTATTATTTTCATATAAATGTTCATCTTTAGCATTTACTTGTTTACAATCATTTAAATCAGTATATTCTATATCAAAGTAAAGTGGTACAAAATATACCCAATAATCTTCACTAGTATAATGTTTATAAGCATCTCTAATATTATATAAATTATAAAGTCTTATATTAACATTGAAATAATAACTATTTCCTCTATTATATAAATAACTAACTATTGGAGTCATATTAGAACTTTTAAATGAAGTATCTTTTAAATTTTGTCCACTTATTGGATCTACTCCACTATCATTATTTACAATTTCTATTGGTTTTCTATAACTAGTTAAATAGTTATATGCTTTCTTATATTCAGATAAAGTATTTGTTAAATTACCATAATCAACAACTTTAAGATCTTCTATATTTCTTCTTTCAAAATCTAAAGTATAAGAATAATTTAAAGAACTCTTATTTTCAATATCAACTTTACCTGCAAAACCAGTTGAATATATTCTTTCTTCTACTCTTTTGCAATAAGTATAAGTTTCATTTTCATAAACAGTAACTAATATTTTATCAGATACACCATCTACAGTTGCAGTAATATAAGCTTTACCTTCTTTTAAAGCAGTTATTTTACCATTTGAATTTACTTTAACAATTTTATTATTACTACTTGACCATGTTATATCTTTATTTGTAGCATTACTTGGATTAATACTTACTGTTAAATTTTTATTATCTTCAGTATATAACTCTAAATCATCGCTATTTATTTCAACACTTTCAACATTAACAGTTTTCTTATAAACAGTTACTAAAATTTTATCAGATAGGCCATCTACAGTTGCAGTTATGTAAGCTTTACCTTCTTTTAGAGCTGTAATTTTACCATTTGAAGTTACTTTAACAATTTTATTATTACTACTTGACCATGTTATATCTTTATTTGTAGCATTACTTGGTTTAATAGTAACATCTAAATAATTATATTCGCCTTCAGACAAATTTAAATTAGAACTATTTATTTCAACACTATTCACTTTAATATTATAAGATATATTGTTTCTTGAATCTGTAATAACAGTTCTATTACCATTAGTATCTAAGTAATATTCATATATAATATTATTATTTTGTTTAACAACAAATTTAATTTGATATCCAACATAACCTTTTTTATCTTTATTTTGAACTTCTATATAACGAGGAGACTCAACTATTAAATTAGCACCAGTTTTATTATTTAATTCTTGAATTTCTAAATACAATTTTTTATATTCTGTAGCACCTATAGTAGAAGCAGCATTAGAATGAGTAGCATAGTTTAATACTGCATTACTAACTGCACAATCTCCACTAACTACATAAGCTAAAGGATAGCTAACCGAGTATTCCTTTTTACCATATGTACATGTTGTTGTTACACTTGGTTTTACAGTAACGCTAGGTTTAGATGTAGTATTTGTATTTGGCTTTGTGGTACTTGTACTTGGTGTTGTTGTACTTGTACTTGGTGTTGTTGTACTTGTATTATTTTGAGTACTATTTGTATTAGTATTGTTATTTATATTATTAACACTATTATTTGAATTTTCATCATCTTCATCAGTTAAATTATCATTATCATTTACATTCGAATAAGATTGAATAGTTTTAATAATGTAATCTGATTCTTCACCACATACAAGTTTAACTTTAATAGAATAATCAGTATTATTCACTTTTGTAGCTTCTGCATAACTTGAATAATTATCACAATATTCACCATTTTGATCTTTAAATTCACTAATTAAATGTAAATCCAACATATCACCTAAAGTTATTTTTTTCTTTCCATTAATAGTTTGTGGTAAATGCAAATCTTTAAAATAATCTAAAGCACCATCAACCATAATTTGTAAATTAGTAGAAATATTTGATGGTTTAATTTCATTTTTATCTTTATTAACTAAAGATATTAACCACAAAATTATAAATAATGCTACTAGTACTATAGCCATTTTTACAAGTAGTGATTTCCAGTTTATTTCTAGTTTTGTTTTTGTATTTTCTTCATACATAATAAATAACCCCCTTCACCAATTGCTTGGTTTTGCGTGCTATAATACCACATTAGTTCGTAATTGTCAAGAAATTATTAGTTTTATTATTATATAGCCATTTATATTTGACGCCCATACATTCGTATGGTATAATAAACTTGCTTTTGTGGTTAATTTTAAGAAAATTTAACACACTAATAAAAAAGGAGTTTAACTATGGATAAAATAATTGTTAAAGGAGCACGTGAAAATAATTTAAAAAACATAAATATTGAGCTACCAAAAAATAAATTAATAGTAATGACTGGCGTTTCTGGAAGTGGCAAATCAAGTTTAGCTTTTGATACAATATTTGCAGAAGGACAAAGAAGATATGTTGAATCTTTAAGTGCATACGCTAGACAATTTATAGGGATAAGTGAAAAGCCTGATGTAGATTCAATCGAAGGTTTAAGCCCAAGTATTTCAATAGATCAAAAAACGACTAACAAAAACCCTAGAAGTACCGTGGGAACTATAACTGAAATCTATGATTACCTAAGACTTCTTTTCGCCAGAATTGGTATCCCATATTGTAGAGAACATAATATACCGATAACTAGACAATCTATAGAAGAAATGACAAATAAAGTTATGGAATTAGAAATAGGAACTAAAATAGAAATAATGGCTCCAGTAATACATGGAGAAAAAGGTACACATAAAGACTTATTTGACGATTTAAGAAAAAGTGGATACTCAAGAGTTAGAGTTAATGGTGATATACGCTTTTTAGAAGAAGATATAATATTAGAAAAAAACATAAAAGATAATATAGAAGTTATAGTAGACCGAATTGCAGTTGAAAAAAATGAAAGAGGAAGAATATTTGAAGCGATAGAAAATAGTACTAAACTAGCAAACGGAAAAGTATTAATAAAAATTCATGGAGGAGAAGAAATATTAATGAGTGAATCATATGCTTGCCCTCACTGTAATTTTTCTTTGCCAGAATTAGAGCCAAGATTATTTTCTTTTAATGCCCCTTATGGAGCTTGTGAAGAATGTAAAGGTTTAGGAACTAAACTAAAAATTGGTGAAGCATTATTAATGCCAGATAAAGATAAAACTATATTAGACGGTGGCATTAAAACCATAAGTAGTGATAATACAATTGAAACAACTCAATTAATTGCAGTATGTGAATATTATAAAATTGACTATAATAAACCTATTAAAGATTATACCAGAAGAGAATTAGATATAATTCTATATGGTTCAAAAGACAAAATAGATTTTAAATATGTATCAAAAAACGGGAACGTAAGATATACAAGCGATTACTATGAAGGAGTTATAAATACTTTAGAAAGAAGATATATTGAAACAACTTCTTCGTGGCGAAGAGAATGGTTAGAAACATTTATGGTTGAATCAGATTGTCCAGTATGCCATGGATCCAGATTAAATGATTTAGTATTATCAGTTAAAATAAATAAAAAAAATATATATGAAGTAACAAATTTTAGTATTATCGAATTAAGAAATTTTATTTCTAAATTAAAGCTTTCAAATGAAGAAAAAGAAATTAGTGGTTTAATTACTAAAGAAATATTAAATAGATTAGATTTTTTGACTAACGTTGGCCTAGGATATTTAACATTATCACGTAATGCCGGAACCTTATCTGGCGGAGAAGCCCAACGTATTAGGCTTGCTACCCAAATAGGTTCAAAATTATCCGGTGTATTATATGTATTAGATGAACCAAGTATAGGATTACATCAAAAGGACAATGAAAAATTAATTAAAGCATTACAAGAAATGCGAGATTTAGGAAATACATTAATTGTCGTAGAACATGATACAGATACAATGTTAGCAAGTGATTATTTAGTAGATATAGGACCGGGCGCTGGTGAATATGGTGGCGAAATCATTGCTGCTGGAACACCTGAAGAAGTAATGAAAAATAAAAATTCATTAACAGGAAAATATTTAAGTGGGAAAGAAACTATTGAGATACCAAAAACTAGAAGAAAAGGAAATAATAAATCTTTAAAAATAGTTAAAGCTAATGAAAACAATTTAAAAAACATTACTGTTGAAATACCTTTAAATAAATTTGTTTGTGTAACTGGTGTTTCTGGAAGTGGCAAATCAACTTTAATAAATGAAATATTATATAAAAGTTTAGCAGTTAAAATTAACAACTCTAAACACGTACCAGGAAATTGTAAAGAAATAAAAGGCATAGATAATATAGATAAAGTAGTTCAAATTACACAAGATGCAATAGGAAGAACACCAAGAAGTAATCCCGCAACATATGTAGGAGTATTTGATGATATAAGAGATGTTTTTACAAATACAAAAGAAGCGAAAATGCGTGGATATGATAAAGGAAGATTTTCATTTAATGTTAAAGGTGGAAGATGTGAAGCCTGTTGGGGAGATGGCGTTAAAAAAATAGAAATGCATTTTTTACCTGATGTATATGTTCCATGCGATGTATGTGGTGGTAAAAGATATAATAAAGAAACTCTTGATATAAAATTTAAAGATAAAAATATTGCAGATATATTAGACTTAAGAGTTAGTGAAGCCTTAAAATTTTTTGAAAATATTCCTAAAGTATACAACAAATTAAAAGTAATGGAAGAAGTAGGGTTATCATACATTAAATTAGGTCAACCTGCCCCTACTTTATCTGGTGGTGAAGCAGGAAGAGTAAAATTAGCGAAAGAATTACAAAAAAAACCTACTGGTAAAAGTATATTTATTCTTGATGAACCTACAACCGGATTACACAGTGAAGACATAAAAAAATTATTACGTATACTTAATCGTATAGTAGATAATGGTGATACAGTGGTAGTTATTGAACATAACCTAGACGTAATCAAAGTTGCAGATTATATAATTGATTTAGGTCCCGACGGTGGAAATTTAGGCGGTGAAATAGTTGCAACTGGAACACCAGAAGAAGTTTCAAAAAAGCCAAATTCTTACACAGGAGAATTCTTAAGAAAAATTTTAAAATGATATTACAAAAATATCATTTTTTATTAGATTAGTTTACAAACAAAGAGAAGTTATCTTTAAATAATTAAATATATATTGTATAATTATAATGTGATTACTATGAATAAAAAAGGTTTTACATTAATTGAATTACTTTGTAGCATAACAATTATTTCACTTATTACTACTATTGCAAGTATAAATGTAATAAGCATTTTTGATACTAAAAAAGAACAATCTATAAAAAATGTAAATGAAATTATAGAAACAGCAGCATGCACATACATTGAATTAAATAAGAATAAAAACTTAAAAGAAAATTGTTTAAATAATAGTTGCGAAATTAATTCTGATACATTAGTTAAAGAAGGATTATTAAAAGAAGAGGATTATAAGGAAGTTACTATAAAAATATATAAAGATAATAATGAAAAGAAATGTGTTATAAAATAAGGAGGAAAAATGGCAAAATTATATTTTAGATATGGAGCAATGAGTTGTGGTAAATCAACCGCTATCCTCCAAGTAGCTTATAACTATGAAGAGAAAGGCAAAAAAATAATATTATTAAAGCCAAGTATTGATACTAAAGGAAATAATAAGGTTATGAAT
Organism: Bacillota bacterium; assembly: GCA_015059425.1. Lineage (GTDB taxonomy): Bacteria > Bacillota_I > Bacilli_A > RF39 > UBA660 > Caccenecus. The sequence goes on from SVAM01000003.1 coordinate 78,629, forward strand.
AGAAGTGGTTTATCAAGAAAAGTTGACTATTTAATTAGATCTAATGATAACATAAAAGAATTAATTAAATATGATATAGATGCAATATTAGTTGATGAAGCCCAATTTTTAAACGAAAAACAAGTTAGAGAATTATATGAAATTAGCAAATTAAAAGATATACCAGTTTTATGTTATGGACTGCGTACTGATTTCCAAATGAATGCATTTCCAGGTGCTCCTACTCTACTTTTATTATCAGATGATATTGAAGAATTAAAAACAATTTGTACATGTGGCAAAAAAGCAACTCAAAATTTAAGAAAAGTGAATAATATTCCAGTATTTGATGGCAAACAAATATTAATAGATGGATCTGAAAAGAATACAACATATGAGAGTGTATGTGGTAAATGCTACTTAGAATTACGAGAAAAATATTATAACGAAAGGAGTTAAAATGAAAGAAGATATAATAAAAAGATTAGATGATATTCATGAAGCAAAAACAATAATTGAAATTAATGATTTATTAGAACTTACTACTGTAGAAGAATTACAAGAATTAACTAAAAATCTTGAAGAATTAGTTAATGATTATATAGTATTTAAAACTAAAAAAGAAAAGTATTTACTTATGAAAAATTGTCCCGGATTAAAAATTGGGAAAATTGCGATTAATAAAAAAGGATTTGGTTTTTTAATCTTAGACAAAGAAGAAGATATATATATATCTAAAGAAAATTTAAATGATGCAATTCATAATGACATAGTTTTAGTTGAAATATTAAAAAAAGGATTAAAACCTGAAGGTAAAATTATCAAAACAATAAAAAGAGAATTTAATAATGTTATTGGTGAAGTAGTCATTAAAAATAACAAAATAATGTTAAAACCAGATGATGATAAATTAAATATTAATGTGTACTTAAGTTATGAGACAACTAAAAACTGTGTAGAAGGCCATAAAGTTTTAGCACATTTAACAAAAAATTTAGGTAGTAAAAATTATTTAGCGGACTGTATAAAAATATTAGGACATAAAAATGATGCAGGAATAGATATATTAAGTATTGCGTATAAATACGGAATATATGACGAATTTAATGAAGAAGTTTTAAAAGAATTAGATAGTATTCCAAATGAAGTAAATGAAAAAGAATTAAAGAATCGCAAAGATTTAACTAATGAAATGATATTTACAATTGATGGTGCTGATACTAAAGATATAGATGATGCAATAAGTATAGATTATAAAGATGGAATATATACTTTAGGAGTACATATCGCAGATGTATCTCATTATGTTAAAGAAAATACTGCTCTAGGAGATGAAGCATATAACAGAGCAACATCATCGTATTTAGCAGATACAGTAATACCTATGTTACCACATAAGTTATCAAATGGAATTTGTTCATTAAATGAAAATGTTATTAGACTCACTATGAGTTGTGTTATGAATATTAATGAACGTGGAGAAGTAATAAATTATGATATATTCCCAAGTTATATTAAATCAAATAAAAAAATGACATATTCATGCGTAAATGAAATTCTCGAAAATAACATAATACCTGAAGGTTATGAGCCATATGCTGAAGCATTACAAACCATGAATAAATTAGCTAAAATATTACGTAAGAAAAAAGTTAATAGAGGTTACATAGAATTTGAAATTGATGAAGCGAAAATTATCCAAGATGAAAATGGAAAAGCAATAGATATTAAAAAGAGGACTAGAGGCGATGGCGAAAATTTAATTGAAGATTTTATGATCGCCGCTAATGAAACTGTAGCAACCCACATTTCTAATATGGAATTACCATTTATTTATCGTATACACGCTCTTCCTAATGCTGAAAAAATTGAAGATTTTCAAAATTTAGTTCATGCATTAGGCTACAAATTACAAACAAATATAAATGAAATTACTCCTAAGATAATGCAAAAAATTTTAGAAGAACTAAAAGATAAACCAGAATTTAATATATTATCAAGTTTACTTTTAAGAAGCATGAAAAAAGCCGAATATTCAAAAACAAATATTGGACATTTTGGTTTAGCAAGCAAAGATTACACTCATTTTACTTCACCAATAAGAAGATATCCGGATTTAATAGTACATAGATTATTAAAAACTTATTTAGTTGAAAAAGATTTTAGTATGAGTACTATAAATTATTTAGAAAGTTACTTAGTTACAGCAGCAGAACATACAAGTGAAAGAGAAGTAGCAAGTATAAATGCTGAAAGAGATGTTAATGATATGAAAATGGCTGAATATATGGAAAGTCATATTGGCGAAGAATATGAAGGAATAATCAGCACAGTAACAAATTTCGGATTTTTTGTTGAATTAGATAATTTAATTGAAGGTTTAGTACATATTAATACATTAAAAGGAGATTATTATAATTACGTTCCAGAATTGTTATCATTAATAGGTAAATCTACTAAAAAAGCTTATCGTGTTGGTGATAAAGTAAAAATAAAAGTAGTAAGCGCCTCAAAGGAAAATGCTTTAATAGATTTTGAGATAGTGAGTGAGAAACATGATAGAAATAAAAAATAAAAAAGCTTACTTTGATTATACAATTATAGAAGAATTAGAAGCTGGAATAGTACTTACAGGTACAGAAATAAAATCTATTAGAAAAGGGTCTTGTGATATAAAAGATACTTTTGTAAACATTAAAAATAATGAAGCCTATGTATTAAATATGTATATTGCTAAATATGAAGAAGGAAACATATTTAATCATGATGAAAGAAGAACAAGAAAATTATTACTTCATAAAAAAGAAATATTAAAATTAAAAGAAAAAATTAAAATAGATGGACTAACAATTATACCTTTAAAATTATATTTTAATAAAAATAAAGTTAAATTACTTATTGGAGTATGTAAAGGTAAAAAATTATATGATAAGCGACAATCATTAAAAGAAAAAGATGTAAAAAAAGAAACTAGAAATTATAAAATATAACTAGTTTCTTTTAGTTTTTAAACATTGCCAAAACATTATAAATGAATTAATAATTAAAATATAACCTATAATAACTAATAATGCATTACTAACAAAGATGCTATATATCCCCAAAACAATTAATATAATACTACTTATCGCAGAAAAACTTATATACTTATTAATAGCAATTTGAGTTAGTAACATATTTATTCCTATAAAAACAAGAAAAAAACCTAATATATATCTTATACTTAATTCAATCGCTTCAGCTAGAATTATAATCAATAATCCAATTATAATAGATGATAACCCACTATTCAAAGAAAATTTAAATTTATTTTGATAAAAATCAATTATATTTTTTATACCAAAAAATATTAATAATATACCAATTATATTAAAAACTAATGCAATTGCAATATTACTCTTAAATGCTAAAATAATACCTAATAATAAATATATTATTGGCACAAATACTGAACTACTAAATTTATACATGTTTTTAGGCTTAATAATTTTCATAATATCATCCTCTTAATAAAGTATATAATGTTATAGATTGTAAAGCAACTATAAAATTGAATTATTACAATCTCTATGATATAATAAATAATAGAATATGGAGGGATTAATGTGTTAGATATTAATAAAACATTAAAAATATTACAAACATATAACATTAATTCAACCAAATACGAGCCAACTATATACAAAAATGAAAACAATTTAGGAATATGCTTAGAAATAAAAGATAATATTTTTGGTTTTTTAACAAGAGCATTCATATTTAATACAGAAAGTGAACTAGAAGATTTTTTAAACAAATATTTTTGGTACAAAAATAATAAGAACAAATATAACATAGAAATATCTTTAGATACATACACCTCACCTACTCCTAATATAATCTATAAATATAATGATGAAATTCTTGAACATAAAGAAATGATAAACATTGAAAGTATTTTAGAAGATGAAAATGAAGAACAAAAAAATATACATTTAAAAAACATTTATATAATTAATATAAAAAATTTAATAAATTATTTAAATAGTTTTAAAAAACTAAAAGTAAATAACAAAATAGAAAAAAACAAATTAAAAACTGAAGAAAATGATTTAAAACATGAACTAATTGAACTTTTATCCTTATACTACGGAAAAAATAAACAAATTGAAAAAAAGCAAATTACATTAGAAAATATAAAAAATGATAATGATAAAGAAGATAATATAGATTTTGAAAATAAGACTCTTGAAGAAGTAGAAGTTTATTTAAAAGAATTAATAGAAGAAATAAAACAAGAAGAATTAGATGAAAAAAATCTAGTTACAATGTATTCTAATATAGTTTACAAATTTAATATTGAAATATTAAAAAAACAAATTGATTTTGTAAAAAATAAAATTGAATCAGAAAAAAACTTTAATGTTAAAGGGACTAAACTACATAATATAGATGCCGAATTAAAATCTTTTTTAAAAACAAATCTTGCGCCTATTAAAATAGATGTATTTTTACTTGATAATAAAGAAGCAATTGATAAAAAATTTAAGCAAATAGAAGATTTAAAATATGCTTATCAAATTATAAGCGGCAATACAATAGAGATACCGGAATTTAAAGAAAAAAAAGTTTTTAAACAAATTGATATATTAGAAGATTTAAGAATGCAATATGATTTATTAGAAGAAAATCAAAAAGCAATGTTAATGCTTTATAATTCATTTTACAAAAATATTTGTAACTATATAATAGATAATAATTATCCTAGAAAAGAAGATATAATTAAGAATTGTAATATTGATTATTTATATAATGAAATTGAAGAATTAGTATTTAATGAAAATAACATTCACTATTTAAATAAATACTTTAAATACATAAGTTTTAAAAGTATAGATTCATATATTGAATCAATTATTAATATTTGTCATACTATAGAAGAAGTTAAAATGCAATTAGGTAAAAATTTAAAAGCTTTTTATATCGAAGAAAATTCAAAATATAAAGCTTTAACAATTGACCCAATATTAAACAATAAAGAAAAAGTATTTTTAATTGAAATAGAAAAAAATAATAATATAATATATATACCTGATAAAATTGAGATTGATGAATTAAATAAAGAATTCAATACAATAAATACAAAAAATATTTTTATTAAAGGTGAAATTTTAGAAAGTTTTGAAACAATAGAAATAAATAATTATACAAAAAAACAAATTATTGAAAATAAAATAACAATAACAAAAGATTTAATAATTAAAAATAAAATTATATTTAATTTAGGAACTATTACAGGAGATAAAAATGAATAAAGAAGAATTTTTATATCAAATAAAGAAAAGCTTAAAATATTTAAAAAAAGACGAACTAGAAGAAATTATAAATAATTATTCTAAAATAGAAATTAATAATTTAAATCCAGTAGAAGAAGCAAACAAAATATATAAAGAGAAAAATATAAATATAATTATTCCAGAAAAAATTAAATTATTTGATGCTATTAACATAATTATAAATAAAATAAAAACTAAAAACAAAGATACAATAATAGATTTAGTGATTTTCTTTTTTTATATCATATTTATAGCAATTCTAATAAAAATTCCATTTATATATTTTAGAGACATGATATTAAATTTATTTAATTTACTCTTTCAAAAAGAATTACACTATTTTTTTTGGAATTTATTAATAGAAATAACTTATAGCATTACATCCATTTTAATAATCATTAAATATATAAAAATGAAAGCTTTAAAACTTAAGAATGTTAGTTAGCATTCTTTTTATGTAAATAGATAATTATACTAGTTAATAAAACCAAATTATTTGATATAATATTTATAGTGGAGGAGTCTATGGAAAAAGAAACTAAAACAAGAATAATACTTATAATTACAATAATTATATTATTTATAATATTAAGTAGTTTATTATTATATATATTTATACCAAAAAACAATAATGAAAAAGAAATTTTATATAGTGAAAAAGCAATAAATATTATGAAAAATTATGATATTTATGATGAAATAATTAAATATGATTATTCAAAAACAATTGAAAAAATGTTAGAAAATGAAAGTTTTAAAACTAATTATATAGAATCATACTTAGATGTAAATTATATATCAATAGAAAATTTTGATATTATAACAAATTCTTTATTAGACAAAAAATATAATAGTAATGAAATAAATTATATATTTAATAATTATATAGAGAATATAGACATATTATTAAATATGGAATATATAAATATATTACAATTTAAAGACATAACTAATTTTAATATTAATAATATAGATAGATATTTAAAATATCAAGAAAAAAAAGAGTATGATATTAAGACTGTAGTAACTTATGTAAATATAGGACTAGATCAGAAAGGATATTCAACTTATAATTCTTATACTGAAGAAGAAGCAAATAATGATATAACAATATTAGTAAATAAATATAATAAATTACCTGATAATTATGAACCATATGATTTAGTATCATTATCTTATGATTCATTTTATACCCTAAGGAAAGATGCCGCAGAATCATTTGAAAAGCTTACAAGTGCAGCACTTATAGATAATGTCGTTTTCTATCCATTTAGTGCATATAGATCATTTGCTACTCAAAAAGTACTATATACAAGATATAAAAATAGAGATGGTGAAGAGCTAGCAGATACATATTCAGCAAGACCAGGATTTTCAGAACATCAATTAGGTTTAGCAGTTGATATTAGAAGCAATACTTTAAATGATAACTTAACCGATAAAGACTATGAATGGATACTTAATAATTCTTATAAATATGGATTTATTGTAAGATATCCAAAAGGAAAATCACACATAACTCAATTTATAGAAGAACCATGGCATTTAAGATATTTAGGAATCGAATTAGCTACTAAAGTTTATGAATCAGGATTAACATATGATGAATATTATGATATATATTTAAAAAAATAACAAGGATATTATCTAGAATATCCTTGTTTTATTTCATATTTAGTAAGTTTAACTTTTAAAGTAACAGTTTTACCATCATTATTAGGAATAATTTCTGGATCACTAACGACCCATCCATAATCTTTTGGATGACATTCCTTAATTTGATTTAAAACATAAGAAATAGATTCAGGATCTCTTCCCACGCTACTTTTAACAAATTCTTCTTGATAAACAACATTATCCATAAATTTAACCACCTATTTTAATTATATCAAATTAATAAAATAACACAAATTATAAATAAAAATATTTACGATTTATATACAAAAAAACTACCTAAAAAGATAGTAATTTCAAAATTAAACTAATTCTAATTTAACTTCTAAAGCATCGTCACCAACACGTTCTTTTAATTTGATTATACGAGTATAGCCACCATTACGAGTTTCATAACGTTTAGCAAGTTCATTAAATACTTTGTTTACAACATCAGTATCATTATAAAGGAAAGCTAAAGCTTTTCTTCTATTTACTAAAGTACCTTTCTTACCATAAGTAATCATTTTATCAACAAATTTTCTTACTTCTTTCGCTCTAGCTTCAGTAGTAACAACTGATTCATTCATAATTACATCTTTAGTAATATTAGCTAAGATGCTTCTTCTATGTCTAGATTCTCTACTTAATTTTCTATATTGCATGTTAATCCTCCTTAATCACGGAACTTAAGTCCCATTTCAGCTACTTTATCTAATACTTCTTTAAGTGATTTCTTACCTAAATTACGTATTTTAGTAACTTCAACTTCTCTTCTAGAAATAAGGTCTTGAACTGTATGAATACCAGCTCTTTTTAAACAGTTATAAGCACGAACTGAGAATTCAATTTCCTCAATTGGTGTCTCTAATGTTTTAGTAATAGTATCAACTTTCTTTTCTTGCATTAATCCAGTAACATCACTTATAGCATTTAAATCAGCCACAATATTGAAATGTTCAATTAAAATTCTAGCAGCTAAAGCTAAAGCTTCTTCAGGAGTCATACTACCATTAGTATTAACTTCCATAGTTAACTTATCAAAATTTTCATTTTGACCAACACGAGTAGAATCAACTTCATACTTAACAAGTTCAATTGGAGAATAATTTGAATCTATAGCAATAACTCCAACTTTATTTTCAGCAAATAATTTCTTATTTTCTTTAGCATCAACATATCCTTTACCATTAAAAACAGTAACTTCCATGTCAATTTTTCCACCTTCTACTAAGTTACAAATAACTAAGTCAGGATTAATAATATCAACATCTGCATTTTTTTCAAAGTCTCCTGCAGTAACAGGTCCTTCAGTATCTTTAAATAATCTAAGTGTTTTAACATCTTCAGTATGATTTTTAACTACTACACTCTTAAGTGCAAGTACGATACTTGTTACGTCTTCAACAATACCATCAATTTTTTGGAATTCATGTAAAACTCCTTCAATTTTTACAGAAGTAATAGCACTCCCTGGTAAACTTGACAACATAACTCTTCTTAGTGCATTTCCAATAGTTGTTCCAAAACCTCTTTCAAGGGGTTCTAATTCAAATTTTCCATAAAAATTACTTTCATTATATTCAGCAATCTTATATTCTGGTTTTTCAAAACTAATCATATTCTTATAACCCTTTCTTTATATAAATTAATTTCTTGGACGTTTTGGTGGACGACAACCATTATGTGGTACTGGTGTTTCATCAGTAATTGATAAAATTTCAAGTCCAGCAGCTTGTAAAGAACGTATTGCAGTTTCTCTACCAGAACCTAAACCTTTAACAACAACATCAACTTTTTTTACACCTTGTTCCATAGCAGCTTTTGATGCAGCATCAGCAGCAATACCAGCAGCAAATGGAGTTTTCTTTTTGCTACCTTTGTATCCAATAGTACCACTTGAAGCCCAAGCTATAACATTTCCATCTTTTTCAGTAATAGTAACTATAGTATTGTTATAAGTAGAATGGATATGAGCAACAGCTTCAGGAATATTCTTCTTAACTTTTCTTTTTCTTCTATTATATGCCATAATTAACCTCCTACTTTCCTACTTTTTTCTTGTTAGCTACTACTTTACCTCTACCCTTACGAGTATGAGCATTACGGCTAGTTCTTTGACCTCTAACAGGAAGTCCTTTTTTATGTCTAACACCTTGGTAGCAGTTAATTTCCATTTTATTTTTAATACTCATTTGTACGTTACGACGTAAATCACCTTCAACTACATGATTATCTACTTCTTTACGTAAACGAGTAACTTCATCATCTGTTAAATCTTTTACTTTTGTTTCAGGATTAACACCTGCAGCTTCACAAATAGTTTTTCCTAAATTTCTACCAATTCCATATATTGCAGTTAATCCTACACATACATGTTTTTCGCTTGGTAATTCAATATTTTTAATACGTGCCATAATTACCTCCTTAATTAACCTTGAGTTTGTTTGTGTTTTGGATTTTCACAAATAACCATAACTTTACCTTTTCTTCTAATTATTTTGCACTTTTTACAAATTTTTTTTACTGATGGTCTAACTTTCATTATAATACCTCCATTATCGTTTATTCCATGTTATACGCCCACGTGTTAAATCATAAGGCGAAAGCTCTATTGTTACCGTATCACCTGGTAGAATACGAATCATGTTTACTCGCATTTTACCAGAAACGTAGGCTTTTACAGTAAATCCATTTGGTAGTTCTACTAAGTAGTCACTTCCTTTAAGGACTTCTACTACCTTTCCTTCTACTTCAATTTTTTCTTCTTTATTATTTTGATTAACTTGATTTTTAAATTTTTTCGCCATCGCTAATATCTCCCGTTAAAATTTTATATCCATCTTTAGTAACTACAACTGTATGTTCAAAGTGTGCGCTAGGCATCTCATCATCAGTTGAAATAGTCCAATTATCATCATGTAAATAAATATATCTTTCTCCTAAGTTAAGCATTGGTTCTACAGCTAAAACCATACCAGCTTTAAGAGTAACGCCTGTTCCCTTTTTTCCATAATTTGGAACATCAGGATCTTCGTGAATATTTGTACCAACCCCATGACCTACAAGTTCCTCTACAACACTTAAACCATGTTCATGTGCATATTCTTCTATTGCAGCTCCTATATCACCTATTTTAGCACCTTCTTTAATTTGTTGCAAGCCTTGATACAAAGCTTTTTCTGTGTTAACAACTAAATCTTGTACTTCTTTTGACACATCACCAACAATATAAGTTCTTGCAGCATCACTATGATATCCGTGTAATTCTACACCAACATCTATTGATACAATATCACCATTTTTAATTTTTCTATTTGATGGTATTCCGTGTACAACAACATCATTAATAGAAGTGCATATACTTGCTGGAAATCCATCATAGTTAAGAAAAGATGGTTTAGCATTATGTGAAGAGATAAAATTATATGCTATTTTATCAAGCTCTTTAGTAGTAACCCCTACTTTTATATGTTTTTTTATTTCTTCATGAGTTAAAAAATTTAAATAACCAGCTTCACGCATAAATTTTATTTCTCTATCACTTTTAATACTAATCATTTTTCGCCTCTTTAACAATTACTTCTAACATGTTGTCTAAACCAGACATGGCATCAACACTTAAAAGTAATCCTTTATCTTTATAATAATTAATTATAGGACTTGTATTTTCTAAGTACGAATTAAATCTAACTTTAAAAGTTTCTTCATTATCATCACTTCTTTTTTCAAGTTCTATAATACAATCATCACATGTATTATCTTTTAAAGGTTTAACCTTTTCATCATATAAATTATAACTTCTCTTACATTTAGGACAAACTATTCTACCTATAACCCTTTTTGTAGCATCTTCTAAATTAATATCAAGATAAACTACTAAATTGTTAGTAACTCCTAAAGTTATCAACATTTCTTCAAGCTTTTCAGTTTGAACTAGGGTTCTAGGGAATCCATCTAAAATAAATGGTTTATTTTTATCAAGAGTATTTAATTTATCCTCAACTAATTTAATAATTAATTCATCACTAACTAAGTTACCGCCTGATATAATTTTATCAATTTCCTGTCCTAAAGTACTACCGCTTTTTATTTCTTCACGAAGCAAATCGCCAGTACTTAAATGTATATAATTATAATTTTTTACTAAATAGTCGCTTACAGTTCCTTTACCAGCGGCTGGAGGTGCGATAAAAATGATATTACGCATTTTTATCTGAACCTCTTTTTCTTCGCTGAATAACTTCTTGCTGTTAAGCTACTTTCTATTTGTTTATATGTTTCTATAGCAACACCTACAACGATTAAAATACCAGTTCCACCTATAGTAACATTACTAGGTAAATCTGTAAACATTGACATAGCAACTGGTAGTGCAGCTAATATTACTAAGAATACTGAACCAACAAGTGTAAGTTTTGATAAAGATTTACTAATATAATTAGTAGTATCTTCGCCAGGTCTTACACCAGGAATATATCCACTACTCTTATTTAAATTTTTACTCATTTCATCTGGATTCATACTTATAAAAGTATAGAAGTATCCAAAGAAGAAAATAAGTAAAATATATAATATTAAGCCTGTAGGTGAAGAATAAACAATGTAATTATTTACAAAGTTTATTGCTGCTTCGTTTTTTGTAAGAGCAACAATTGTTGCTGGTATAGTAGTTAGAACAGAAGCGAATATTACAGGCATAACTCCCGCACTATTAATTTTAATAGGAAGAAACGATTGTTGTGCCCCATATGCACTTGTTGTTCTATTAGAGTATTGAATTGGAATTCTCCTTTCAGCAAGAGTAACCCAAATAATACCAACTATAATTAATACATAACTTATTATGAATAACGCAAATAAACTAATTCCTAGTCCAGTTTCAAGTGAACCATGAATAAATGAACTATAAGCACTAGTAAATACATTTGGCATGCTAATTAAGATACCAGCCATAATTAATAGTGATTGTCCATTACCAATTCCTTTTTGAGTCATTTGGTCACCCATCCATAGTAAGAATGCAGTACCTGCAGTCATTACTAAACTTGTTTTAAGCATTAACATTACATCATTAGTATTTAAGTAAAATACACTTAATGCATATGCTTGAATAAAGGCAATTATAATACCTAAATATCTAGTAATTTTATTAATTTTTTGTCTACCCACATAACCTTGTTCTTTTAATTCTTTAAAGTATGGAATAATATCCATTTGTAACAATTGAGTAATGATACTCGCAGTAATATATGGACTAACACCCATACCGAATATTGAGAAGCTTTGTAAACCTCCACCACTCATTAAGTTAAATATTTCTAAGAAACCTAGTTCTTCGTAGATGCTACTTGCCCAAGGGATTGTAACATTTAATCCTAGAGCAAAGAAGCCTAAACAAAATAGAGTAAAGTAAATTCTTTTTCTTATATCTTTATTTTGTTTACTAAATATTTTGGCAATTCCTTTAAACATCTAAATCACCTCAGCTTTACCGCCAGCATTTTCTATTTTAGTTACAGCTGTAGATGAGAATCTGTGTGCTTTAACAGTTAACTTTTTAGTTAGTTCTCCGTTAGCTAATACTTTAACACCGCTTAATTGTTTTTTTATAATTCCACGTTCTTTTAAAACTTCTGGAGTAACAACATCTCCATCGTTAAAATATTTATCTAAATCACTTAAATTAATTGTTGCAAAAATTGTTGCAAAACGAGCATTGTTAAATCCACGTTTAGGAAGTCTTCTATAAATAGGAGTTTGACCACCTTGGAACCATGCACTTATTGATGCACCGCTTCTAGCTTTTTGACCTTTTTCTCCACGAGTAGAAGTTTTACCCATTCCAGATCCAGGTCCACGTCCAACTCTTTTACGAGCTTTAGTTTCATTTGCTTTTGGTAATGATTCTAACTTCATATTATAACTCCTCAACTTTCTTACCACGAAGTGCTGCTACTTTAGCAGGACTCTTTTGTGATTTTAAAGCTTCAAGTGTAGCTTTAGCAACATTAATTTTTGTATTTGATCCAAGTGACTTAGAAACGATATCTTTAACACCTGCAAGTTCAAGTACTGCACGAGCAGCACCACCAGCGATAACACCAGTACCTTCTTTAGCAGGTTTAATCATAACTTGTGCACGACCTACTTTTGCAGTAGCTTCATGTGGTATTGTTCTATTGTCAATAAGTGATACTTTAGTAACATTTTTATTAGCAGCTTGTAAAGCTTTTTTGATAGCTTCAGGAACTTCATTAGCTTTACCATTACCAATACCTACTAAACCTTTACGGTTACCTACAACTACAGTTGCAGAGAATCTAAAGTGTCTACCACCTTTGGTAACTTTTGTTACTCTACCAATAGATATAACTTTTTCTTCTAATAAATTCTTTTTAGTTTCAATATTTTTCTTTGGCATAACATTTCCTCCCACTCTAGAATTCTAAACCATTTTCACGTGCAGCTTCAGCTAAAGCTTCAACACGTCCATGATATAGATATCCACCTCTATCAAATACAACAGTTTTTATTTTTGCATCTTTACATTTTTTAGCAATATCAGCTCCAACTAACTTAGCAGCTTCGATATTACCACCATTTTTAATTTTTAGTTCAACACTTGATGAGCTAACTAAGGTTTTACCAGTTGTATCATCAATTACTTGAACATAAATTCCATTATTTGAACGGAATACGTTTAATCTTGGGCATTCAGGAGTACCACTAATTTTAGCACGTACTCTAGCATGTCTTCTTAAACGAGCTACATTACTATTTTCTTTTTTAATCATAATATCCAACCTTTCTAACCTTATTTAGCAGCTTTCTTACCTTCTTTACGACGTACATATTCACCTTTATAACGAATACCTTTACCTTTATATGGTTCTGGTTTTCTTATTTTACGAATATTAGCCGCAAATTCAGAAACTTTTTGTTTATCAATTCCACTAACAGTAATTTCAGTATTGTTTACTTGTTCAACTTTTAAATCAGCTGGAACTTCAACAATAACTGGATTAGAATAACCTGCAGAAACATTTACTTTATTTCCATTAACTTGGAAACGGTAACCAACACCTACAGCTTCTAATCCTTTACTATAACCTTCACTAACACCAACAATCATGTTTGTAATTAATGAATTCATAGTACCAACATTAATATTAGCTTCTTTACTATCATTTTTAGCAATTGTCAAAACTGTATTTTCTTCAATTTTAACTTCTACTAAATTATGAATATTTAAAGTTAATGCACCTTTAGCACCTTTAACTGTTAATACATTTTCATTTAGTTCTACACTAACACCGTTAGGTATAGCAATTTTTCTATTACCAATTCTACTCATAGATTTTCCTTACCAAATATAGGCAAGTACTTCGCCTCCTAACCCTGCATTTCTTGCTTCTTTATCAGTCATTAAACCTTTGGAAGTTGAAATGATTGCAATTCCAAGTCCATTAAGAACACGAGGAATTTCATCAGCTTTAGCATAAACTCTTAAACCAGATTTACTGATTCTTTTTAAACCAGTGATAACTCTTTCTTTCTTATCACCATATTTTAAAGTTAATGTAAGTTCATTACCAGTAACTTTTTCTTCTAAACTATAGTCTGTAATATAACCTTCATTCTTAAGAATTTCAGCAATTCCTACAGTCATTTTAGTACCAATTACAACTACAGTTTCATATCTCATTTGATTTGCATTACGAATTCTTGTAAGCATATCTGCTATTTTATCTTGTACCATCTAAAATTCCTCCTTTCCTACCAACTTGATTTCTTAACGCCTGGTATTTTACCTTCGTTTGCTAATTCTCTAAAGCAAATACGACAAATACCAAATTTACGCATTACTCCGTGAGGTCTTCCACATCTCTCACATCTAGTATAAGCACGAACTTTAAATTTAGGTGTTCTTTTATTTTTTATAACCATACTTTTCTTTGCCATAATGCGTCCTCCTTAATTCTTGAAAGGCATACCAAATGCCTTTAATAAAGCAAATGCTTCATCGTTTGTTTTAGCAGTAGTAACGAATACTATGTCCATACCACGTACTTTAACAACATTGTCATATTCTATTTCAGGGAAAATTAATTGTTCTTTAATACCTAAAGTATAATTACCTTTTCCATCAAAAGCAGTTTTACTAACACCTCTAAAGTCACGAACACGAGGTAATGCAACACGAATTAATTTTTCCATAAATTCATACATTTTTTCTCCACGTAAAGTAACTTTAACTCCAATAGGTTGTCCTTCACGAAGTTTAAAACCAGCTATTGAATTTTTAGCTTTAGTAACTACAGCTTTTTGTCCAGTAATAATTTCAAGGTCTTTTTGAGCAGCATCGATAAATTTAGAATCACGAGCTCCATCTCCACAACCCATATTAATAACTATTTTTTCTAATTTTGGTACTTGCATAACGCTTGAATATTTAAATTCATCTTTTAAACTTTTAATGATTTTTTCATCATATAATTTTTTATAATTACTCATAAATATTCACCTACTTACTTTTACTTTCTTTTTTTGTTTTTGTAGCTTTAGCTTCTACTTTTTTAACGTTTGATACATGAATAGGAGCTTCTATGTCAAATATTCCACCTTTATCATTTTGATTATTTGGTTTAACGTGTTTTTTTACTATATTAATTCCTTCAACAACAACTTTGTCTTCTTTTCTTAAAGTTTTAACTACTTTACCGCTTTTACCTTTATCTTTACCAGCAATAACTAAAACTTCATCGCCAACTTTAATTTTCATCATATTGGTATCCTCCTATATAACTTCCTTAGCAAGAGAAACGATTTTCATATAATCTTTTTCACGTAATTCTCTAGCTACTGGTCCTAGAACTCTAGTACCGATTGGAGATTTATCATCTTTAATAATTACACAAGCGTTGTCATCAAATTTAATATAACTTCCATCATTTCTTCTAACACCTTGAACACTTCTAACGATAACTGCTTTAACAACTTTACCCTTTTTCATATTTGAATTAGGTATAGCTTTTTTAACAGTACCAATTACAACGTCTCCAATGTTAGCACTTTTTACTTTAGAGCCACCTAATACACGAATAACTAGTAATTCTCTAGCACCAGTATTATCAGCAACTTTTAATCTAGTTTCTTGTTGAACCATGATTTACCTCCTAAAGTATTACAGCCTTAGCAACTATTTCTACAAGTTCATATCTTTTAGTTTTAGATAATGGTCTTGTAGCTCTAATTCTAACTGTATCTCCTACACCTGCTTCATTTTTTTCATCATGAGCAGTATATTTTTTAGAATATTTAACACGTTTTCCATAAAGTGGATGATTTCTATAAGTTTCAACTAGTATAGTAATAGTTTTATCATTTTTATTACTAACAACTTTACCAACTAATTCTTGTTTTCTATTCTCCATCACGAACCTCCTCGTTTAATTCTCTTTCACGCATAATAGTTTTCATTCTAGCTACGTCTTTTCTAAGTTCTTTTATTTTAGAAGGTTTCTCTAAAGCACCAGTAGATTGTTTTAAACGTAAGCTAAATAATTCTTTTTTAGCTTCACGAATTTTTCCTTCTAAATCTTTATTAGAAAGTTCTCTTAATTCCTTAATTTTCAAGAGATTCACCAACTTTCTCTTCTTTTTTTACAAATTTAGTTTTAATAGGTAATTTATGAGAAGCAAGTCTTAAAGCTTCACGAGCTATTTCTTCGCTTACGCCTCCAACTTCAAACATAATTTTACCTTCTTTAACAACAGCTACCCAATCTTCAACGTTACCTTTACCTTTACCTTGACGAGTTTCAAGAGGTTTACGAGTTAACGCTAAATGAGGGAAGATGTTTATCCAAACTTTACCACCACGTTTCATATAACGAGTCATAGCGATACGAGCAGCTTCAATTTGACGAGCAGTAATCCATGCTCCTTCTTTAGCTTGTAATCCGAATTCTCCAAAATGAAGTTCAGTATTACCTCTAGCATGACCATCATAAGAAACTCTATGAGGTTTTCTATATTTAGTCTTTTTTGGCATTAACATGAGATCCATCTCCTCTCATAGATTTTTTAGCAGGAAGAATTTCATCTTTATAAATCCAAACTTTTACACCAATTTTTCCGTATGTTGTATCAGCTTCAGCAGTAGCATAATCAACATCAGCACGAATTGTATGTAGTGGAACAGTACCTTCAGTATAACCTTCACTTCTAGCCATTTCAGCTCCGCCTAAACGTCCAGAAACTAAAGTTTTAATACCTTTAGCTCCAGCTTTCATAGTATTTCTAATAGCTCTTTTTTGAGCACTTCTAAATGGAGCACGAGCTTCAATTTGAGAAGCGATATTTAAAGCTACTAGTTTAGCATTTAAATCTGGATTTTTAACTTCAACGATATTTACATATACATCTTCGCCAACTAATTTTTTAATTTCTTTTCTTAATTTTTCGATGTCTTCTCCACCTTTACCGATAATAACACCAGGTTTAGCAGTATTAATAGTAACATCGATTCTATTTTTCTTTCGTGCGATTTGGATTGAAGCAACAGCAGCATCTTTTAATTTACGTTCTAAATATTCTCTAATTTTAATATCATTATTAAGAACTTTAGCATAGTCTTTATTAGCATACCACTTAGATTCCCAATCTTTATTAACTCCAAGTCTAAAACCTATTGGATTAACTTTTTGACCCATTATGCTTCCTCCTTAACTTTACCATCACTTACTTTTATAGTAATATGACTTGTTCTTTTATCTCTTCTATCAACATTTCCGCGACTTGCAAATTTAATTCTTTTATAAACTTGTCCTGGATTAATATAACATTCGCTAATTTTTAAATCACTTTCTTTAGCTCCAAAGTTATTAACAGCATTAGCTATAGCACTATTTAAAACTTTCAATATTAATCTAGCAGCTTTAGTATTAGTGTTTTCTAAAATAGCTTGTGCAGTTTGAACATCTTTACCACGAACTAAATCAAGAGTCATTCTAGCTTTTCTAGGGGCGATCATAGCTCCCTTATGTATTGCATAAGTTTCCATTTAGTACCTCCTACTTTTGACCTGCATGTCCACCAAACTTACGAGTTAATGCAAACTCTCCAAGTTTGTGACCTACCATATCTTCTGTAATATATACAGGAATAAATTCTTTACCGTTATGAACAGCAATTGTATGTCCTACGAAATCAGGAAAAATAGTTGAACGACGAGACCAAGTTTTAATAACTTCTTTTTTATTGTTTTTATTTAATTCTTGTACGCGCTTAAGTAATCTATCGAATACATAAGGCCCTTTCTTTAAACTTCTTGCCATGATTCCTCCTATTTATTTTTTCTACTAACAATTAACTTGCTAGATGCTTTTTTACTTTTTCTTGTTTTATATCCAAGAGCAGGTTTACCCCAAGGTGTCATTGGATTCTTACGTCCAACTGGTGTACGGCCTTCTCCACCACCATGAGGGTGGTCATTAGGGTTCATAACAGAACCACGGTTTGTAGGTCTAACACCCATATGACGTTTACGTCCAGCTTTACCTAAGTTAACAAGTTCATAGTCTTCGTTACCAACACTACCAATAGTAGCTTTACAAGTACCTAATACTTTTCTTGTTTCACCAGATTGTAATCTTAAGATAACATATTTGCCATCTCTACCTAATATTTGAGCACTAGCTCCAGCACTACGTGCAAGTTCAGCACCCTTACCAGGTTTAAGTTCGATACAATGAACAACAGTACCTACTGGAATATTTTCAAGAGGAAGTGCATTTCCTACTTTAATATCAGCTTCAGGACCATTTTCAATGATCATATTAACTTTTAATCCTTTAGGAGCAATAATATATCTTTTTTCACCGTCACGGTAATTAATTAAAGCTATATTAGCACTTCTGTTTGGATCATATTCAATTGTTGCTACTTTACCAGTAACTCCAACTTTATCACGTTTGAAATCAATAACACGGTATTTTCTTTTAGCTCCACCACCGATGTGTCTAACTGTAGTTCTACCTTGGTTATTTCTTCCACCTGTTTTACTTGAGCTTTTTAGTAAGCTCTTAGTAGGAGTACTTGTAGTTAATTCTTCATTTGCAAGTGTAGTCATTCCACGACGACCATTAGTCGTTGGTTTATATTTCTTAATTGCCATAACTATATACCTCCTATATTTCAATAGTGTTGCCAGCTTCAAGTGTAACTATTGCTTTTTTATAAGTTTTAGTTTTACCTGTATACTTACCAACTCTTCTATCTTTTGCTTTTGTATTTAATGTATTAACACTTTTAACTTTAACCCCAAAAGCTCTTTCAACAGCAGTTTTAATTTGAGGTTTAGTAGCACTCTTAGCTACTTTAAAAGTGTAAACATTATCATTTTGCATTTTAAGTGCACTTTTTTCAGTAATAACTGGTGTATCAATAATATCAGAATAATCTTTCATTATTTAAGCACCTCCTCGATATTTTTAATAGCAGCTTCATCACAAACAAGTGTAGTTGCATTAACTAAATCTAAGCAGTTAATTTCGTTACTTGTTAAATAATAAGCATAACCTAAATTTCTAGTTGCCATAAACAAATTTTCATTGTCTTCACCAGTAACGAATAATACTTTACCAGCAAGTTCTAAACTTTCGATTAATTTCTTAATTTCTTTAGTTTTTAATGTATCTAATTTAATATTATCTAAAACAACTAATTCTTTGTCTTGAGCTTTATGAGTTAAAGCACTCTTTAACGCTAAAGTTCTTTCTTTTTTATTAATATCAAATGTGTAGTCTCTAGGAGTTACACCAAAAGCGATTCCGCCGCCTCTCCATTGAGTAGCACGAATACTACCTTGACGAGCACGTCCAGTACCTTTTTGTTTCCATGGTTTTCTTCCACCACCAGAAACTTCACTACGAGTTTTAGTTTTAGCAGTTCCTTGTCTCATTGAGTCAAGTTGTAATTTAATCATTTTCTTTAAAACTAAATCATTAGTTTCAATATTCCAAACTGAATCAGCTAATGTTAAATCTTTTACTTTTTCATTAGCCATGTTTTTAACATTTATCTTCATTATAATTTCCTTTCTAGAAAACTAATTGTTTTCTCCAGGATTTTCTACTGTTTCATTAGTTTCTACTGTTGCAATTTCTTCAGTAGTAGCTTCTACAGTTTCTACAACTGTTTCTTCTACAACTTCATCAACAACTTCTTCATAAGTTAAGATTTCTTTTGCATCTTTCTTTCCTTTTGTTTTAACAGCAGATTTAATTAATACTAATGAATTTTTTGCTCCCGGAATATTTCCACTTACTAAAATGTAGTTTTCATTTGCATTTACTTCAATAACTTCAAGGTTTTGAATAGTTACTGTTTCAACACCCATATGACCAGCAAGTTTTTTACCTTTTAAAACTCTCATCGGTCTCATTGTTCCCATTGAACCAGGTCTTCTATGATATCTAGAACCATGAGTTTCAGGTCCACGAGATTGATTATGACGTTTAATTACACCAGCAAAACCTTTACCTTTACTAGTTCCTGTAACGTCTACTACTTCTCCAGCTTCAAATAAGTCTGCAGAAATTACATCACCAACGTTATAAGTTCCTTCATAATCTCTGATTTCTTTTAAGAAGCGCTTAGGAGTAGTATTTGCTTTTTTTGCTCTTCCCATTTCTGGTCTAGTAGCATTTTTTTCTTTCTTTTCGAATACGCCTAATTGAATAGCATTATAGCCATCAGACTCATTAGTCTTAACTTGCATTACTGTATTAGGTGCAACTTCTACTACAGTAACTGGAATTAATTTTCCATCTTTAGAGAAAACTTGAGTCATTCCAATTTTGCGTCCTAAGATTCCTTTCATTTCTAATCCTCTTTCCTATTATTATAATTTTATATCAATGTCTACACCACTTGGTAAATCTAAGTGAGTTAAAGCATCAATAGTTTCTTTGCTTGGGTTTTTAATATCTATAAGTCTCTTATGAGTACGCATTTCAAATTGTTCACGCGCATCTTTATACTTATGTACCGCTCTTAATACTGTATACTTTTGTATTTCAGTTGGAAGTGGTACAGGTCCAGAAACCTCTCCCCCAGTTCTCTTAACAGTCTCAACTATTCTTACAGCTGCAGTATCTAGCAATCTATGATCATAAGCTCTAAGATTAATTCTTACTTTTGTATTTGACATGTCTCTTTCTCCTTTCGTCTATATCTAGTATAGGCTCGCTCCGTAACAAATTACCTGATACTTGAGGCATTTGGAACAACCTCGCCTAGTGTATCAGCAACCTCGCACATCTACGCAGTCATACGAAATAGATTATACCATAAATTTTATGAAAATCAAGTCCTAAAATGCGCAAAAAACAAACTTTTTTTACAATAGAAAAAGCCCCTTAAAAAGGACTATTTATTAATTTCTTTAATAGCTAATCTGAGTGAAAACACTTTTTCTTTATCTTCACTCATTGATTCAGCACAAGACGATAGAAGAAATTCTTCTTGAGCATCCATATACTTTTTATTCCAAAGATTAAAACCTAATGAAGGCATAATACCTAATCTTATAGCATTAATATCTTGAACATTTCGAGAATTTATTACACCCCTATATAAATCATATATTCTATATATTTTATCTTCGCCATCTATAATATCATATAAATATGAAACGTCTTCGCCGTTAAATTCGGTTCTAGTTGACCCCGGAAAAGCTACTATTTCTCTACCTCCATCACCAGGATAATAAAAATTCATATGAACACTAAAATTAGAACAAATTGTTGCAATACCACTTAATTTTCTTTTTATATTCAGATTTTTAATCTTAACATATATTTCATTAAGCGTAATATTATATTTTGATAAATTTTTATTTTTTAAAAGAATATACTTTGATTCACTTAAATCTGATAAAACAACTTTATTTCCAAACCTTTTTGAAGAGCAAAATACTTTATTAACTACTGTAAATATAAACTTATCACTTTCAGATTTTAATATTTCATGATTAAGTATTAAGTCATCATTTATTTTGATTCTTTCTAATCCATTTTTAGAAACAATAAGAATTGTAATTGAATTATCTTGTAAATTAACAGTGGCTTTATATCCTCCTTTATTAAAAATTATTTCTTTCTGTCTAAAACCATTTAGCAATTTCCCTTCACAAACATAACCGGATAAAATATTTTCAACCTCATTTTTAATACATTCTATTTTCATTATAGAACAGACATTATATATTTCTTCCATAAAATCCTCCGTAAGTAGGTGAGTATAATAACATATATTTAAAGTAAAGTAAACATATACACGCACACAAAATAGTTATATCATGTTTTATGATCTTTCATTTTTATTTCCTATTATTAATTTAAGAGCAAATTCATTTTCTTTATCACCATTCATATATTTAATACAAGTTGATAAAAGCAATTTTTCTTGATATTTTTTATTCCATAGATTAAAAGCTAAAGCAGGTATGTGACACAATTTAATAGAATTTATATCTTGGACATTACGCGAATTTATTACACCCCTATATAAATCATATATTCTATAGATTTTATCTTCTCCACCAATAATATCATATAAGTATGAAACATCTTCCCCATTAAACTCAGTTTTAGTAGACTCAGAATGGCAAAAATTCATTTGAATTTTAAATTCAGTTTGAACTGTTGCTAATTCATTAACATATATATTCATTTCAAGGCAGAGTTTAGCTAAATCAAAATTGCTGTAATTTATAATCTTTTCTGCAGGGATAATATACTTTGACTCTGTTAAATCAGATAAAACAATTTTTGAATCATACATATTTGAAGAAGTAAATACTTTTTTAATTATAGTGTAAATATATTTATCAGATTCTTTTTCTAATATTTCATGTTTTGATGTTAAATCATTATAAAAACGAATTATTTCATATTTATTTTCCGAATTAATAATTACTGATAAACTATTAAGTCGCAAATATAAAATAGCATCTATATTATCTTTTTTTTAATAAACTTCTTTTTTCTTAAATATAGTAGGAAAATATTCATGTTGATAAACGAATCCTTTTAATAAACCTTCTACTTCTTTTCTAATACACTCTATTTTAATTAAGGTACATACATCATAATATTTTTCCATAAACCATCCTGTTTCCTATTAAAAAATTTATTTTAATTTTAATATACTTTCAATCAAAGTTTTAATATCTCCATCTAATACTTTTAATGGGTCAGTATTTTCAAACTTAGATCTATGATCTTTAACTAATTTATAAGGTTCTAAAACATAACTACGTATTTGACTACCAAAATCTATGTTACTAACACTTCCCGTTATATTCTTTAATTCTTTTTCTTGTTCTTCTAATTTTAATTGATACAATTTATTCTTTAATAACTGCATAGCAACTTCTTTATTACGCAGCTGACTTCTTTCATTCTGACAAGTAACAACTGTTTTTGTTGGCAAATGAGTTATTCTTACTGCCGAATTTGCAGTATTAACAGATTGTCCTCCTGCTCCACTTGAATGATAAACATCTATTTTTAAATCTTCATCTCTTAAATCTATTTCAATATTATTATCAAATATAGGTGTAATATTTACTGAAGCAAAAGAAGTATGACGTCTTTTATTAGAATCAAATGGAGATATTCTAACTAACCTATGAACGCCTTTTTCGTTTTTTAAGTACCCATAAGCATAGTCGCCTTCAACTTTTAAAGTTACACTTTTTATACCAGCTTCATCACCATCTTGCATATCAATAACACTATATTTATAATCATTTCTATCAAAAAATCTTTGATACATACGAAGTAACATACTAGCCCAATCACAAGATTCAATTCCACCTGCTCCCGGATGTATTTCTAAATAACAATTATAGTTATCATATTCGCCATTTAATAAAGTATTAAACTCTAATTCTTCTACACTTTTAACTATATTATTATATTCATTGATATCAAGTTCATTAATACTTGCTAATTCAATAGAAATATCTATGTTATCTTTAATAGTATTATAATCATAAATTATTTTATTTATTTGTTTTAAATCTTTTAATATTTTATTAGCATTATCTGTATCATTCCAAAAACCTTCAGCATTAACTTTCTTATCTAAGTCTTCTTTTTCATTTAATAAACTATTAATGTCAAAGAGACCTCCCAATATCTATTACTCTACCTTTTATATTTGTAAGACCATCTATAATTCCTTTATCCACAAAAAATCACCATTATCATTATAACATTAAATTTATTAAAAAACAAAAATCTCTAAAATAAAATCAGAGATTATCTAACAATAGTTTCTTTATCACCATAATGAGTTACATAAATTCTTTCTCTTTCAATTTTAAAAGCTTCTTTTATAGTTTGTAAATATAATTCTAAATAATCGGCATCTTTTAAATCTCGATAAAAATTCATTATATCATTATATTTATATAACTTAAAAGGAGTACTAAATCTAAAAGTTCCTTCTAAAAAATCTTCATCTCCACCCAAAGGATAATCTATACCATTAATATAAATCTTATTATTTTTCCTAGTAATTCCTTTTCTAACTAGTTTACATTTAAAACCAGTATTAAATTCTTCTACATGAAAATCAGCATATCCCAAAGAAAATATAATCTTTCTAAATTCTTCAGGTATATTATTCTTTTTAAAATAATAGTCAAATGATATTTTATCATCCGAATAATATTGATTATAAAAATCATTGAATGCCGCTACCCTTTCGAACTTCCAAAGCACTTTTATCATTTCATTAGCATCGACCATTAAATATCTTCTTTTTTCATCATTCATACAAAACCCTCCACATATAGATTATCAAAAAAGCTTATAATTATCAATTATAAAACTAATCAATTCCTAAAACTTCATCTAACTCTTCTAAATTATTTACAACTTTAAAATAATCATATATTGTATCATCATTAAATTTTCTTTTTACTAAATCATTTAATAGATTAAACATACTATCAAAATGATTATCTTCATTATAAACAATTAATAACTTTTTATTATCATTACTTCTAATTTCTTCTAAATAAGAAAAGAATTCAGAAATAGTTCCTGTCCCTCCCGGTAACATCAATAAAACATCAGCATTAATAAACATTTCTTTTTTTAATATATAAGTATCTTCACATATAACATGTTTGGCATTGTTTAAATTATCAATGTCGTCTTTATACTTATTAGTTGTATACCCATATATATTTCTATTAAACTTAGAGAATTCTTCATAACAAATCCCCATTAAGGATACTGAACAAGAACCCCATATTAAATCATGATTATTACTCGCTAAATAATTAGCTACCTTTCTAGCTATATCTTTATATTTTTCACTAACATTATTATTAGATGCACTACTTATTGCTATTTTCATAATATACCTCACAATCTAAATTATAGCATAAAAAAAGACTATTAAAAACATTTAATAATCTTATTCAATATTAACACCTTTATTTAAAGATTTAACAGCTATATAATTAATAGCAATATTTATTCCTATATATATAGCAATTGCAAAAGCTACTATAGTTTTCAAAGCATCTATATTATTAATTGTATTAGTAGTAAATAAAAGCATTATATCTTTATTAAATATACCCAATAGTAACAATGAAATTACAACCAACACTTGACTTAATATATAAGTAATAAAACCAAATAACACTGAATAAGCAATTTTATTATTATTTTTCTTATGTCCTAAAATCAATCCTAAGAAACCAGCCTGGATAGAATATAAAAGTTCTAAAAATATAATTATGATAAATGTTAATACTAATGCCAAAGTAGATATATTTAAAGTGCCAGATATTCCTGTTAGCAATAATTTTAACATAGCCCATCTTTCAGGAGTATAATAAACAATAAATAAACTTAAAAGAACCACACCTAAACCAATTAATAAATAAAAGAATGTTATTAAAAATCTAGATTGATAAATATTATTTTTACTAACTGGCAAAGTATGAGTTAAATATGATTCATCACCAAATATAGAATCTTTAAATCTAACCCAACTTCTCATAAGAGTATTTATTAGGGTACTAGCAATCATCGAAAACATTGTTCCAACACATACTTGACCAATAATATCAATCATAACAGTTTGTTTTAAAGAGAAAAATATTCTTGTTAAAACAGCAAAGAACACTGCTAAAACATAAAATATAATCATTGACTTTATCATATATTTTAAATCATATTTTAATAATTTCTTTAACATTTAAACATCCTCCTAAATATTTCGTCTATCGAAAGCTTTTCCTTATTTCTTAACTCATCTGTATCACTTTGTAAAACTATCTTACCATCATTAATAAATATAACTTCATCAAGTATTCTTTCAATATCACTAATTAAATGAGTTGAAATAATTACACTAGCATTCTCATTAAAATTATTCAATATAGTATCTAATATATAATCACGAGTAGCGGGATCTACACCACCTAAAGGTTCATCTAAAATATATAAATCAGCACGTCTTGACATAACAAGTACAAGTTGAACTTTTTCTTGCATACCTTTACTCATTTTAGCAAGTTTTTGATTTATATCTAAACCTAAATCTTTCAATAACTTTTTAGCTTTTTTACTATCAAAATTTTCATAAAAATCTTCAAAATAATTTATTACTTCACTTACTTTCATTTGTTTATTCATATAAGTTCTCTCTGGCAAATAAGAAATAACTTCTTTAGATTCAATTCCTACTTTTTTACCATTCACTAAAATTTCGCCTTTAGTAGGTGTTAATAAATCATTAATAAGTTTAATAAGAGTTGTTTTACCAGATCCATTTTTACCTAACAAACCAATAATTTTACCTTTAGATACTTTTAAATTAATATCTTTTAAAACCTTTGTAGAATCATAATTTTTATATACATGTTTTAATTCTAATAATTCCATTATTTTTCTTCCTTTCCAACTAAATAATTTAAGGCTTCTTCATTATTTATTCCAATTTTTTGCATATTATCTAAAAACTCATTAGCTATTTTTAAAGCATATTCATTTTTTATTTTCGCAATAAGTTTTTTATCAGTTGTAACATATTTACCATTAGTTCTTTCGGTATAAATTAAACCAATGTCTTCTAATTCACTTAAAGCTTTTTGAATAGTATTAGGATTAACTTTAAACATACTTGCAAGTTCTCTTACAGAGGGTAACTTTTCACCACTTTTTATCTGCTCAGATATTATATATGCTTTAATATAATCTAATAATTGAATATAAATTGGTATATTATTATCAAAAGATATATTCATAAATATCAGCCTTTCGTTGTATTACTTGATTAATACAATAATATTGTATTTTACATATTAAAAAAAGTCAAGAAAAAACTCACAATAAATGTGAGTTTAATTATTACAAACTTCTAATAGAATCAACAGGTTTCTTACGAGCCGCTTTATAAACAGGTAAGAATGTTGAAATAAATGCGGTTACAAAAGCAATAAGAATTAGTACTATAAATGACATAAACCCAAATACAAATATTGAAACGTTGATACTATTTGCAATTCCATTATTTAATAAATTACATATAACTACAGAACCTATTGTTGCTAATATTATACAAATTATAGTAATTACTAAAGATTCAGAAAAGAATATTTTAAAGACATCGTTGCTTCTAGCACCTACTGCTCTTAATATACCTATTTCTTTAGTTTTATAAGAAATAGAAACTGATATAAAATTAAAGAATAACAATACTGCAAATACTGCTAAAGCAATTCCTGCATATAAGAATAATTTAGACATCTCTTTAATCATCATATCTACCATTTCTAGTTCAACTATTATATTACTAGCTATACTAGCTTTAGAATAATTATCATCAAGCTTTTCATTAGTATATATTTCATATAATGAATCTATTTCTACATCAGATTTATTAAAAGGCAAATAAATAGTTCCATATATACCAGTTTTTTTATAGTTTGTGCTAGGAATAAATACATCAGATATAGATTCTAATTGTTTAGCCCATAATTCTTGAGCATATTTATCATTAAATAGCACTTTCACTTGATTAGAGTTATCTAGTTTAACACCAGCTATATTAACTTCCATTAAATCGCCAGTAACATTACCTACATATTCATCAAACAATTTAATACCAATAGTTAAATTTATACCTTTTATTTTATTAATTAATTCTTTAGTTTTAGAATCTCTTTCACTAATAGACAATGGAGCACTTTCATAAATATTTTTATCTTTATTATAAACTTGTTTATACCCACTTTGCACTTCATAAGCAAGTTCTAAGTCTTCACTCCACAAACCATTAGAATTATAATAATTTATAACAGCATCCGCAAATAATGATCTTGATACAACTACTTCTTTATTAGAAAGTTTTTGAAAATCCTGAATTTTAATTACATCTTCACTATACTTAGAATATTCTCCATAAAGAGCATTTGTCCATGTACCAAAATCATATACACCATTATTCTTTAATGAAGTAGTAATAGTTTTACCATTAAAATCACCAATAACCCATGAATAATCAAAAGTATCAGATAATTCACTAACTTTTTCTTCTGTTGCATACGCTACTAAATGAAGTTCATCTAAAAGATAATTATCATATTCCATAATTAATCTATTATCATCTTTACTATTTAATAATGATTCATATTTTGAATCTATTTCTCCACTATCAAAAACACCCGTTATCTTATATGATTGTCCATTAATACTAAGTTTCTTACCTATAATATCTTCTACATTATTAATATCTATTAACTTATTAGTATCAGCATCGTAAGACTTATTATTTATTATAGCCTTAGCAGTATAACTAGAAATAACTATTTCATTATTTTCTTTTGGATAAGTTCCCACAATACTATTACGCAAAGGGTTATCAGGTTTTAAATATCCAACGCTATTTATTTTATTAGTCCAATAAGCAGAAGAACTATTTTGAACAATAAATGCCCAATCAACATTTACTGTTCCAAAAACTTCTTTACCATATTCACTATTATAATTATTTAAATCAGCATCAGTAAATGTTCCATAATCATAATAATCATATCCCTCAATTATTTCACCATCTTGATAATATTTTTCATTAATTAAATATTTATTATTAAGTTTAATAAATGAATAACTTGAATTACTCAAAGTTTCTTTAAATGTAGCTCCACTATCATAAAAAGTTAATGTAGAAAAAAGCCCAAATAATATAAATGCAACTGTACAAAGCATAATCGTAAAAAATAATCTCACCGGTTTATTTTTCAAACTTGAAGCACCTATTTTAAAAGCATGTTTTAAAGGTAATTTAGAACGTATAAATTTACTATCTTCTTTTTTATATTCTTTTAATTTTATATCATTATCTAATGTATCTTTAAAAACTTCTTTTTCACCATTAGCATTAATTTTAGTAACATTTTTAATTTTTTTCACATCATCTTCATTTTTAGCAATAATTACACCATTACTAGAATCATTTAAAAATTTTTTAATTGATAAAAAATCTTTATCAGTTAAATCAGTCCCTTTTTTTATACATAAAGTATCACCTATAACAGAAACATTAGATGTAATACTTTCTTCTTTCTCACTGGTTTTAGATATATCAGATAGAATTATACCATCTTTAAGTTCAATAATTCTATCAGCATACGTTTCTGCAAATTCTCTATCATGAGATACTACCATTACTAAAGTATCTTTTGAAAGTTTCTTTAATGTATCAAAAACTTGTTTACCAGTTACAGAATCGAGTGCCCCAGTAGGTTCATCTGCCATAATTATTTCTGGAGATTTAATTAAAGCTCTAGCAATTGCTATTCTTTGTTTTTGCCCACCAGATAAAGTATTTGGCTTACGTTTGCCATACCCAGCTAAATCAACTTTATCTAGTAAATCGTTAATTGCTTTTTTATCTTTTGATTTACCCTGTAACTCCAAAGCCAATGCAATGTTTTCTTCTACAGTAAATTCATTTAAAATATTATACTCTTGAAAGATAAAACCAACAAAAGTATTTCTATAACTATCAAAATCACTTTGAGTAAAGTTTTTACTACTTTTACCTTTTATAATTACTTCTCCACTTGTTGGATTATCTAACCCACCACATACATTAAGAAGTGTAGATTTACCAGAACCACTCTTGCCAAGCAAGAAAACCATACCAGTTTCAGGAAATTTAACTGAAATATCGTTCAAAGCTTTAACTTGAACTCCACCTTTTGATTTATAAATTTTAGTTAAGTTTTTAATTTCTAACATATGAACCTCATTTCTATTCTAATTATATTAGAAATTAAAATTATACACAACAATTTTTATAAACAAAAAAGATAATTATATTTATATACAATTATCAATTTTATTAAATAGTCCATGTATATCCAGTTTTTGTTGTACCATCAGTAGCAACAACCGTTACCGCATAATAAGTTCTAGTTTCTTCAATCTTACAAGTATATTGCCATTCAGGTATTTTAGTGGAACCATCAATATTATAGTAATAATTTTCCCAATCACAATCATCTATATTTACACCATATGTAGTCATTAACCAATTAGCAATTATTGGTCTTGCTCCTGCTTCATCTATATTAGGTTTTACTATATCTGTAGTTTTTAACTCTAAAACTTCTAAAGTAACACTATCTAGATACATAGTATATGTCTTATCTTTATCATAATTTTCTAATTCTACTATACCAGCACTACAATATGAAGCAGTTCTATATTCTGTAATACTTGAAAAATATGAACTCCAGCTAGCATCTGCAGGCATATGTTTCTTTGCCTCTTCAACATAAACAGCAGTATCATTAATATATCCAGGAGTTTCATATTCAACTCCACCTTCTGGAGGTATAGTTTTATAAAATTCACACCAAGCTCCAGTTCTATCATTACTAGCTGGTGGCGTTGAAACCGGTTTTTTATTTGGAGTACTTGTTGAAGGCTTACTAGCATTACTACTTGAATTATTATTAGAATTACTATTATTGTTATTTGTAGTATTATTTTGTTTATTTTCTTCGTTTTTTTCTTCTTCCTTTTGTTCTTTATCTTCTACTTTTTCTTCTTCATCATCTTTTTGTTCATCTTTATTATTTAAAATTTGATTTATTTCATTTATAGATTTATCTTTTAAATCTTCAAATTTTAAATCAGCATTTCCTTTAATAATATCTTGTATATAACTAGCCTTACTATCACTAATATTATATTTTAAAGCATTCTCTTTAGCAGTTTCATTTATATCTTGTTTTATAACATTACACTCTTTATTATTTTCTTTAAACTCATCATTAAGTAGTTTAACAACTTTATCTTCAATATTTTTACCTTTTACATTAATTAAAATATGATTATCTTCTTCTGTAATATATCCTTTCTCAATTACCTTCTCAGTGATTTCTTCAATAGCATCTTCTAAATCATCACCTTTAAAATTTTCTTCTTTTAAAAGTTTCTTACCATCTTCATTTAAACCTTCTGCTTTAACAACTTCATTTTTGTAATTTAAACTTAGTTTTAAGCTAGGATTGATATCCATAGTTAGTATAGTAACAACCTTATTTAAATTATAAAAATAAAATCCTCCAAAACCTAACCCTGCTAATAATAATATTCCTGCAATTACAGAAATTATTATTTTTTTAGTTTTACTCATAAGACCACTCCTCTATTAATAATTATATCATAAAATATAATTATATTTTATAATCTTTTAATAAACCTTCATATACTAAATGATTATTTTCTAAATTTTTAAAATCATCCGGAGTTGCCAGATCTGGCAAGTTATTTTCAACCCCAGCATTTTCTAATAAATATTTAACAAATTCAGCACAATAAAACGCTTTTTCAAATTGTATTTTTTTATTAATTGCTACACCAACTAACCCAATAATATTAAATTTATAATCTTTTTTGTTTTTTTCAAACTCTTTAATACTTTTTTCTATCTTTTTATATTGTTTTTTAGTAATAGATATTTCATAAACTTTAGCTGGTGTTTCATCAAATCTTTTAAAAGTCCCATTATCAATTTCTTCGTGAACAAAACCACCCCAAAATGGATTGTAAGGATTTAATCTACCAAAACTATACATCTTGTCCAAATCTTCATCTAAACTTATTGATACGTGAGAAAATTCTGAATTAGAATAATATTTTATTAGTTTAGATAAACTAGAACCTGTATGAGTAACAACAATATATATCTTAATACTATCCATATACTTCCTACTTTCAAATATTATAACATTATTATACAACAAAAAAAGATGTTAACAAAGATATTAACATCTTAAATTTATCTACGTACAATTTTATTTACGAGTAACAGTAACTTGGAAATCTTTAGCTCTTTCTATAAATGAATCTATTACAAAGTCTAATACATTATTACAAGTTTGTACTGAATCAGCAGCACAATTGTAAGTTAAAGTATAATCTCCTTCTTCATAACCTAATTCTTCATTAATAGGCTTTAAAGAAATACGATTATTAGTATCAATTTTGTATTCTTCAAACACTTCTTCATAGAAACGATTTTGCATATTAAGTTCATTTGCTAAATTACGCATTCCAAATTTAAATTCTGCATTAGCAAAATAAGTTAAATTTAAAGTTCTTTTTATTTCTTGATTAATATAATTAGATTTATCATAACTCTTATTACAGTTAAAATAATTATTATAGAACCATGCCATATTATTAGCTTCTATATTTTCTTTAACTTCTTCTAAAGACCCTAACTTACCTTTATTCTTAGCATATTCAATGGCAGATTCTGGATAAACCATTTTTACTGTTATAACATTGTCTTTATCAGTAATATTACAAGTTACTTCTTCACCTTCATAACCGTCTGGTGTAATTAATCTTTTTCTCACATCACAAAATCTTGTTTTAAAGCCTTCCTTTAATTCTTCTAGATCATCACCAGTAGGTTTTTTATCAGCATTACTATAATCTGCAGTATAAATTTCTGTAGCGCTTACCATATTAGTTTTACTATCATCATATTCTGCAATAAACATATGATTTTCAACAACATCTGATTCATAATTACCAAATATATTATATTTCATACTTGTACAAGCAAGTACATTTTCAGAGCTGATATCAATTCCATTATCTTCAGTTCCATTTTTTCCACATCCTGTTAACAATAACAAACCACATATTAATATTAAACATTTTTTCATATTCCATTTCTCCTTTTAATCCTATATTATGAATCTATTCTTTCTCCATCAATTATAATGTAATTTCTTTCATCAACAGCAAATAAATTTTCATCTCTAAATTTTGTTATATGTTCATTCCATACTTTTTTAGCAGTTTCTTCATCTTTTATATTATTATAACTTCCTTTTAATCTAGAACTGAAAGTTTTATTATCTGTTAAATATCCATCATTTAAAGATTTATCAGTCATACTCCATTTTATAGTTGTTTTCCCATCTTTTGCTTCACAACTATATTTTACATCTTCATATTTTGAATCTTCAGTTTCGTTCCACTGTTTAATCTTAGTTGGACAAACAGTCATTTCTCTATCATAAACTGTAATATATTCTGCATATTTCAGTTTGCCTTCATCATCAAATTTAGCAACTATTTCTTCTGTATGTTTAAATTCTGCATCATATTCATGAATTTCATAAACAGATAGTTTTGAATCATCAACTTTTCCTAAATTATTTCCACATCCTGTTACTATCACCATGCATAACAATAAACTTATTACCATTAATCTCTTTTTCATATTTCTTTTTTTTCACTTTCTATTAATTTGCGGTACAACTAATTGTTTCTGTTTTAGTACATTTATTGCCATCTTTTGTATATCCGCTTGGACAACTACTACCACCTTTATCATATTTTTTCGCACAACCAAATAATACACCTAAACCATCTGAATCAGAATACTTATAATATCCAGACGGACAACTTTCACCAGCAACAGTATATCTACCATTATAATCTACACAAAAACCTGATGGATTGTCATTACATAATATACCAGCAGTTTCAAAAAATTGATCCTCACCAAATCCAATTGAAACCTGCCTTTGATGAGATGAACAAAATTTTTCAACGGTTTCTGTACCAGTTGGGCATCCTGTATAAGTAACTAAATCTTTTGTTGATGTTTTAGTACACTTGCTACCATCACCAATTGGTGTACATCCTGATGGACAAGTATATGGTTCTTTCCAAGTAGCTTTAATTGTTATATTTTTATCTACTACCAAATTCTTTGTAATTGCATTTCCATTTTCATCAACCCATCCTGCAAAAACATAACCTTCTTTTGTTGGAGCATCAGGCAGTAATATTTTCTTACCTCTTTCTACAACAATATTACCAATTTTAATACCACCATCTGTATTAAACTTAATTGTAGAAGTTTTTGTACCTTTCTTAATCCATAACGCCTTTAACGTAATATTATTTGTTAGAATTGTACTTTCAGTAATTAAATTACCATTACCATCAACCCAACCACCAAATACATATCCATCTTTTTCTGGTTCTATAGGCAGTAAAACAAGTTTCCCTTTTTCAACTGATATATTATCAATTTTACTACCACCATTTGTATCAAAAGTAGTAGTTACAACTTTTGCATCTTCACTTATCCATTCAGCTTTTAAAGTTATATCTTCAGTTACTTTTGTACCTTTAGTAATGACTTTACCATCTTCATTTGTCCACCCAACAAATTTGTAGCCTTCCTTTTCTGGAGCATTAGGTAATTTAACTATTTCGTTATCTTTAACTTCAATACTAGATATTTGTGTGCCACCATTTGAATCAAATGTTATAGTATAGCTTCCATTTCTTCCGAACAAGAAGAATAATAATACTAAAAGTAATAACACTCCTAAAATAATAATTATAATTGTTTTTTTATCCAATTCTATTTTTTTCTTTTCATTTTCATTTATTTGTTTTACATCTTCTTTTGCTTCTTTAACTTCACTTGATTTATCTAAAGTGACATTTTCTTTGTTCTTATCAACAAATTTCTTCAAATATTTTTTTCCTAACGTTAATCCAATTGATAAGGCAAATAACACACCTGAAGTAATAAAAATATTTGTAACAATAACATTTTTAAGTGGTAATATTATTTCCATGTCTTGAATTGGTATTATTAAAAGAATAATTCCAACAAATACCATTAAAATTCCACTTATTATAGCACTTGTTCTTACATAAGGCATCCACTTATAATAAGAAAATCTAAATAATGCTATTAAACCAATAATCAAAATAATTACTACTAGCAATATCAAAGTAAAATTACCAAATAATACATTATCAGCAAATTCTACATATTTTACATATTCAGAATCAACTGTATCCATTAAGTTTATTGAACCAAATTCTTCATTCATATTATCAATCATTTCTTCATCAAATGAGTTAATAATATTTTGTCTGTCCGAATCACTAATTTTTGTATCACTAACTTTATTAAATTCAT
The DNA here is from genome assembly GCA_015059425.1 of Bacillota bacterium. GTDB lineage: Bacteria > Bacillota_I > Bacilli_A > RF39 > UBA660 > Caccenecus. The sequence goes on from SVAM01000003.1 coordinate 114,160, forward strand.
CAACTGCAACATTTAAAAAATTATCCAATTTTTCTTTTGTTAATAAAACTTCTTTATCATTAAAAACAGAACTAAATATTTCACCAATATAACTACCAACTTGTTCTTTAACTTCATCACTATTTAATATTTGTTCAAATTGTTCTTCAGTTAAATCAAGATTTTCTGCTAATTGTGTGAAATCTTCCCACATAGTACCATCTTCAGCAGATTTTAAAGTATCAACAACATCAAATCTCTTAAATGTATTTGCCATCCCCCTTTCACTAACAACAAACTTAACGTTTAAAACAACTACATAAAGGAATATTAAAAATGTTAAAATAAACGTTAAAATTACAGAACCAAAAACTCCCAATCCGTTTAAAAACTTTTTCATTAAACATCTAGACCTCCTCTAATTATAATTATAACACCATTTTTAATAAAATGAAAAGACTTTAGTTTTTCCTTATTTTATTAATTTCTTATTATATTTTTGTCCACACCCAACTTGGCATATTTTACTATTTTTAATAAAATTACATTTTTTTAATTTTAATACCTAATACACCATATTTAGATTGTTCTTCTAGAGAATAATATTCTTCCATATCTTTTGGATCAGCTATATCATCTTCATCATAACCCATTGCCACCTTATCAAAATTTTTATATAATTCTTCAAAAGATGAATAATGATATAAGTTCTTGATTTCAACTAACATTTTTTCGTTATTAATTCTATTAGTAAATTCTATTAAATCCTTAATTTTTAGCAATTGTCTTTTCTCATCATTTAATCTTAACTCTATAGTTTTTGTGCCATTTTTTATTCGTTGAAACGGACCATTATTTAATTTCATTTCATGTTTCATATTTTTTACTTCCTTTCACTATATTTTCTTTATCATTGTTTCCATTCTTGTATGATAATCTTTTTTATTATAAAACTTTTTACCTATTTCATTATAAGCAAATACGTCAACTATTACATATTCACATCCAACGGATTTAAAGTATTCTTCCATTTTATTTATTAGTTCTTGTCCTATGCCTTTACTTCTAATTTTATTTGTAACAATCAACTCTGTAATTTCTCCTCTTTTTGGACATTTATAGTCTAGATAATCATATTCATCATAAGGAAATATGCAACCCATGATTAAGCCAATTGCTTTATTATTTTCTACTGCCAAATAACATTTACCATTGTTTTTATTAACTTCTTCTAAATCTATAATTGCCATTTTCTCTCGATATTCAGGATGAACTTGATCCAAATATTCTTTATCTATTGATATGATATATTCTTCAAGCTCAACTAATAAGTCTTTAACATCTTCTAGATATTTATCTTCATATTCTATTACTTGCATTTTTTAATCACCTCAAATATTTCAACTATCACTTTAGTATTTTCATTAAAATTAGGATCTATTTTATTAAAATAATTCATATGGGTTTCTTTCCATTCATTATTGATTTCTTAAATAATCCTCAAGTTTCTTTAAATCTTGTTCTAAATTAAATCTCTTTATTTTCATTTAAATCACATCCACTATCGTTATACCATATATTTCTATTATAAACTTATTTAAAAACTACAGAAAAAAGGTATCTAAAATTTATCAATGTTGAAGATATTACATTTTTTTAGTATCAGCATTTTTTAAATTGTTTTGTTTAGATTTTATCATTTGATAATGAAACTCTGTTTCTCCGTTTGGTTCGAAGCCTAAACGTTTATACAAACTTCCAACTGGATTTTGCTTAAAATATTGAATATGCAAATCTTGTCCTTTATGCAACTCCATTATATCTTTTAATACTTGTGTTCCAACTCCTTTACCTTGATATTCAGGAATTATACAAATATTTCCAATTTCATAGCTACCGTCTTCAAGAGTAGCACCATTATAAAACCCGATATCTTTACCATTTAATTGAATTATCCAAGCATCATTGTAAACTGTATTTATAAAGTTTTCAAAATATCTTCTTTGATCTTCTTCATTCCAATAACCCCAACATTCTTCAACATATTTTTTATATGCATCCTTTTTAGTTCTATATATAAATTCCTTAAAATCATGGTACTTATTATCAATATAGGGCCTCATATTATATTGGTTTGGATTTACATTATTTTCACTAATTTTTGGATATTTTTCCATTCTATATATTCCTTCGTCATCTACAATATGTCCTAGTTTTTTAAATCCATATCCAAAATGTTTATAAAACTCTACTGCTGTAATGCTGGCAGGTATTTCAACTCTATCAGCTCTTTTATAATATTCATCCTTCTCTAATGTTTCTATTATTTTTCTTCCTAACCCTTGACCCTTATATTCTGGATCTATAAAAATAGTAAAGAATGAGCTTTCTGTTAGACTATCCCAATAAGATCCAATCATACCTACTCCAATTATTTTTTCATTATCTGTTAAAACATATACATGAAGTGCTTTAGCTCTTCTTCTTATTAAATCTTCATTGTGACTTTCTATTAAATGTTCTATAGCTTCTTTTGAATAATCTTTAATATTTTCGGCTAAGACATCTTTTTTAACAACTTCACATATTTCAGTTTCATCACCATCTATATATCTACGAACTTTTATATCTTCCATAAAATCAACTCCTACATTAATTATACCATTATATTTTCTATAATTTTTTTAAATTGTAATTATCTACATAAAAAGCGGAAAAACTTACAATTTTATTTTTTTAGATACGTTTTGTATCTAATTTGAATTTAAGTTTGAATATGCGTTTTAGCCTTATTTTATAGGGTTTTGCAAGATTTTATAACATATCTAAAACGTATTTAGGACAGTGGTCACTCCAAAAATTACTCAAAATGTTGAATTATAAAAACCCTCGTAAAGCCTTATTTTACAAGGGTTCTTAGCATTATTTACCGCAACAAACTTTATACTTGCGTCCACTGCCACATGGGAATTAGTTTTCCGGCTTTTGAGGGCTTTTTGTGGCTTTTGGGGGCTTTTGGGAGCCCTTTTTTGCCCTTTTTGGCTTCCGAGAGCACTCGGGAAACCTAGCAGAAGGTAAAAAAAGCTATCTAAAATTCAAAAATTAGAATTTTTCGAATATTTTTTGTATTAGCATTTTTGTATTCTATTTAATCATCGCAATGTCTTAATACTCTGATTTAAACAATAAATTGTAATTTGTATTATTTCTTTAATAATTTTTTAACTTTATTTGTATCCTCAATATAAGTTTCCATATATCCACACTCAGGACATACTGCACATTGAATTTTACCCAGATTGTCTTTAAATAAACCCTGTTGAGTTAGTTTAATTCCATATCCTGCACCCTCAACTTTTATATCAAAATTTTCTATCATTTCAATATTACATCTTATACATCTTCTTTTTAATGGATATTCAAGTTTTTTTGTTTCATCCAATAAATAATCTATTGATATACCCATAATTTTAGATATTGCTTTCAAATTTCCAATTTCAGGTAATCCTTCATCATTTTCCCACTTTGTAATAACTTGTCTTGATACACTCAGCTTTTCTGCAAGTTGTTCTTGTGATAAATTAAATATTTTTCTATATTCTTTTATCTTTTCATTTAATTTCATGAATATTCCTCCTTACAGTTTTAATATACAATTTAAAATACATTTTTGAAAGCAATACTATTTTACATTTATGCTACTTATCGTAGCAATCATTAAATTGTAATTTGCTATTTGGTATTCACTTTGGATAAAAATCTGAATGTTTTTCCAAATTTAAATTAACATATTATCTTATCTTCTCATTTATATTTTTAATTGAATTTAGCTTCAATCATCTCATAAATGACACACATGTTGCCTTCTAATCTAGAATTTTCATTTTCACATACTAATCCATTTTCCATAGAAACAGAATTATTATAATTAATACATTTATTTTCGTTATTCATAGTAAAACCTTTT
>SVAM01000014.1 GCA_015059425.1 Bacillota bacterium
TATTATTTTTAATTTTTTCATTATATCACCCATTAATCACATTCATTATTTATAAAGCATTCAGCACAATCCATAATATCGTTTGTTGATTTATCTGCTACTAAACTTATAGCTAATTTTACAACTATAAATACAAAGAAAATTAAAACCGCAGCTATAAGTCTTTTTATAAACATTTGTTGACCCTTTTTCATTTCATCTTCTTTTTGTGCTGTTATACCTTTCATTAAATCTAATGATCCCATTATAACCAGTATAACTGGTACAGCTACTTGTATTACGTTATATATAACACTAATAACTTTAGGAATCATTGAAGGTATTTTATCAATCATGCCATTACCACAACTAACAGGTAATGAATTTGGATCGTAATTATTATACGTTTCAGCACCAACAATGTCAACAAAAACCAAACTAATTAACACAAATAAAGTAATATATAATATTTTTTTCTTCATACATCCCCCTAAATTTCACTTTGTTGTTTAGTGAATCCAAGTTTTACAAGCATTTTATTTAATTCAGATAACTTATTATCTCTTTCATTTAAAGGTACTAAATTATAAAAAACTTTTACTCTAGCTTCATATTCAAAATTAGCTACATCACTAGAACTTAATAAACTTTGATTTAATACTATTTTTTTATCTTTTAACCCTTGTAAAGCAGTAGCATTCAAAGTCATTAATTTTTGTAATTTTATTATTGAAGGTTCTATTAAATATAAAACATCCTGACAGAACCCTTCTGCCACTATACTATTATTTATATCAACAATAATAACATTTTTATCTTTATGTTTGTTTATAATAGTACCAACTTCACTAGTTACAGTAGATATTAAATTTTTATCTCTAAAATAATTAAAATCAGTTTTATCTACCTCTATACCTACAACACTATAATGTTTACTTAATTCATTTTTCATCATATAAACTAAACTACTAGCACCCGATTGTTTAGTAATATTTTTAACACCAATAACTCTAGTACCATAAAATTCTGATTCAGGTGCAGTTTGAACTATAGTAACCACTTGTTGTGGTTGTTTATTATTAGCTACCATTGCATTACCAAAAGTAGCATCTAATCTATGAAACTGCGCAACATCACGATATGTGTTTGGTGTATTATATAAATACTGAATACCTTCAATATTCTTAGTAAAATTATAAATTCCCATGGATACTAAATTAGATAAGAAAATAGGATTACTAGTAGCCTCTGTCCCATCTAACAAAAGAATAACTTTTTCCATATCTAAAGAAATAGATAATTTTTGCAAATTAACAATATCAGTATAATTTTTTATTGCAGTAATGTCAAGTATCATTCTTTGATAAAAGAAATTTTGAAAAGTAGCAATTATCTCATCTACTTCAAATTCCCCATTCATATCTTTAATAACATCTATTCCTAAATTTTCTAATAATAATTGATTTTTATTCGATACAATAACGTTCATTATATCTCCCCTTTTTTAATAATCATAACTTTTTCCTAACATTCTTGTTTCACCATAAACAGGAAATGTTAACAAATCCCCTATAACAGGAATCTCAAACTTAGTAAATGTAACAACGAGATAATATTTTCCATCTGAATAAATACATTTACCATTTTCGTTTCTTAGATCACATATTTCAAAAACACAATAATTATAGTTAGTGCTATTCAAATTAGATGATAATTTCTCAGAAGAATATTTAGCAAACTGTCCTTCAACTAAGCGATTTCTAATATTAGCACATTTACCAGTTCCAGATACATCATAACCAAATGCGCTTAAATCAGGATTTATTTCATCAACCGCATCATTTACTATGTTATCATCTATATGTCCATAAACACCATATTTTTCAATTATTTCAATAATTCTATTTTTTACATTAAAAGCTTTAGAATATGATAAAGCGCCTATAAAAAGAACTGTTATTACCCCAGTAAAAATTAAAACTAAGTTTAATAAGATACTCCCTCCTATAGAGTCTCTCATTTTATCACATCCTTTTATTCACAAATTGATTCTTGACATTCGAAATCATACAATCTATTAGTATTAGAAAATATAGGAATATCCAATAAATCATTTATTATTGGAATATTCAACATCAAATTAGTACTAATCTTATAATAATAATACCATTCCCCATCATACATTTCTCTACACATAAAAACACAATAACCTTCACTACCATTAGGTATATTTGTATTAGTACAATTATTTCTTTCTTTTTCACCTATTCTATTATAATATTTTTCACAAGAAACAGCTTTCTTGTTATATCCAATAGAATTTAATTTATTTTGTATATCATTTTTAGCAACATCATTATAGCCTTCATATTTTTCAACAATTTCAGTTATTGATTTACTAACTTTATTACTTTTTAAATAAATAAGAGCTGCAGAAAGGAAAGCAAATACAATTATTATAAAAGTAATTACTATATTTAATGTAACTGTATATCCAACACTTTCCTTCATACATTATTACCTCCTATATTTTATTGACAATACCATTCTCCAGCTTCCACTGACACACCATTTACTGTAGTCGCTGATGTTGCTTTTTGGCAAGCATAAGTTCCTGTTGGATTGCAATTTGCATTTTGACAACATTTACCACCTTCCCAGAATCCACCTGCCGATTGACAAGCTCCACTTTGAGCAGTACTTTTCATTACACTATTTACTACAACTGTGCCTATTCCTAATACTATAGCTATTAATACGATTGTTATTACTGTCATATTAGCTTCTCCTGCTGCCTCTTTCATTTATTCTCACCTACTTTCACTATTTATACATTTTTATTATAACACAATTTTAACTTAATTATCAATTAAATACCCATCATAATTGTCATTGAAAGGAATAAAATCATTAAAACTCCTCCACCTGTTGCAAATAACATTATCATAGTTCTTTTTTCTATTGCTTCTAAACGATCTTTGTATTTCATTTCTCTTGCTTTATTTTGTAATGTTGATACTGTTCTAGAAAACATCATTATTTGTTCATGTTTATCTTCATTAGACCCTAATCCTAAACGATACAAAAGTCTCATCATTCTCATAGAATCTCTAACTGGATATTCATTAGCAAAATCTATATATGGTTGAATAGTTGAATCTCCTTCATCTATTTTAGCAACCAATGTTCTAAGTCCTGGTTTAAATATTTCAGGTGCTGTGTCTATACTTCTAGAAAGAGCTACTGGCACTGTATAATGTTGTACTAATATTTCTAAACTCTTTAAATAATATGGAAGCATAGAATCCATATAATGTAATCTAGCTTTATAATAACTTTTTAATTTAGTGTATCCACTTTTAAAAACTAAGAAGCCTCCAACAAAACACAATAAAACAAACATATAATTTAAATATCCTGTAATAGCTAACATAAATATTAATACAAGAGTTACTAAAATACCATCTCTTATTCTTCTAGAAAATAAAGCATTTATATCTAAATCTGCATCTTTATATCTTACTCTAAGTAAAAATTCATAATCCTTTTCCATTAATTTTCTTAATACAGGATTTACTTGCCCAATTATACTTTTAGGTTCTATTATTTTATTATATATAAATATAATTACTACTGCGATTGCTACTATTAAAAATTCCATTATTCAGCCCCCACATTCTCATTATAAAATTTAGTACCTGCAAGTAAGAAGTAGGTATTTATTATTACTATTCCATGTAGTAATAAATTAACATACCATAAATCCAACATTTTAGTATAGGAATCACCCAACATAATTTGAACAAGTGCAATCATACCATATAAAACAAGACCAAATACAAGAAATTTTTTATAGAAAGATTCTCTATCTAATCTATCTCTATAAACAGCTTCTACAAGCATATCTATATCTTGAGACATATTTTCTAATGATTCACTAGAATCTTTACTACCTTCATTAGTTATTTGAAGGAATAATTGATGCATATTTCTAACCATATAATAATCATATTTTTCATTCATATATTCTAAAGATTGATTAATAGTACCATTTTCATATGCCATATCAATCATAACTTTAACATCAGCTTTAACAGGATCTTCTAATACGCCAGATGAATAAACACCCTCCAAAGCCTTAACAAAGCTTTGTGTAGTAGCAAATTCCATAATTACATTAGTTGTATATACTTGTATTTGTTCAAATACAAATTCACTATATAATCTTTTACATCTTAAATAATTTAAATAAGGTACGGCAGCTACTGCTAACAAACCATATATTATAGAAATAATTAAATTATAAAAATATAAATAAGTTATTATTCCTCCACCAGCTGCAAACAATATAACCTGTCCTATATATTGTTGTAAAGTGTAATCTTGTTTTAATTCTTTTATTTTTTTTCTAATTTCTTTATATGTGTAAGGAGCAACTTTACTATATAACCTTTTTCCTTGATTACTTACAAACTTATAAGTTTGTTCTCCAGCATTACTTCTATAAATAATTATAAAAATTATCAATATAGCAACTATTACAAAAAGTAAAGTTATATTCATTTTATCCCTCCTATTCAAAAATTATTTCTGATTCAGCCATTAATTTTTCTTCTTTATTATTAAATTCTTCTTTTATAAAACCATTAGGTAAAGCAACACCTTGTGTCTCTAAATACTCTATTAAATATTCACTAGGATTGTTTCTATAAACTTTCCCATCAGGGGTTTTCTTATAAAGAGTATTATATTTAGCCTCATTATCCTTTGTTACATAGAATTCTGTAACTTCAGCAATTTCTCTAACAAATTTTTTAGAAACTTTATCTTGATAACCTCTTATATATACACCAAGTTGTATATATCTATATATAGATTTTAAAAATTGTTCTATATCTTGATTGGTTTCAAGCAAGCTATACATACGATTTGGAATAGAAGCAGCTTTATCTGCATGTATTGTAGATAAAATATAATGTCCTGAAGAAATTGAATTTCTAACAGCCATTACAGCTTCGGCACTACGAACTTCTGATAATAATATCCATTTAGGATTTTGTCTCATACAAGTAACAAGAACATCTGAATAACTTGCTATATTATTTGTTTTCATAGCAACTATATCTCTATTTGGATAAATTCTATCTAAGTGAAGTTCTAAAGTATCTTCTATAGTTATTAATTTTTCATTTTCTAATGTATTGGCAGCTAAATATTTAACAAATTCAGTTTTACCACTACCTGTTTCTCCACAAACTATTATATTACAATGTCCATGTACACAAGTTATTAGAAAATCTAAAATATCTTCTGTTATATAATTTTCTTTTAATATTTTATTTCTTTCTAATCTTATTTTTGCAGGAGTCTTACGTATAACACAAGCAATACCATTTCTAGCTATAGAATCGTGAACAAAATTCATACGAAGTTCTGCACTTTCACTATCTAGAAAAGGATGTGCTGCATTAAAACTTTTACCCATTACATTAGAACATTGAAAAGCTAACTTTTCTATAAAATTATTATTTATAGCTGGATTTTCTATTCTAAAAATTCCTTTAGACAATGTTTTCAACCAAACCTGTCCATTATTGCTATAAGAAATATCTGTAATATCATCATTATCTAAATATTCTTTAAGAGGTCCAAAGTCCATTCCTTCGAATATATTATCGTGCATATTACTCCACTACTTGTTGATTGTTATTTTCAGTGTTGTTATCTTCAACTACTTCGTTATTTTCTTCTTCCCCTGGAATAATATCTTCTTCAATAGTAATAGTTTGAGCATCTATATAATCTCTTAATGTTTGGCTTGTTACAATTACTTCATCTTTAGTAGGAACCGTAGATCCTCTTGGAACTAAAATCATATCAACATTTAAATATTCAGTTTTAGTTAGTAACATATAATAATCTTGACTTACAGCGAAACCAATTTTAGCAGGAACACCAACATTTGATGTATCATCAAATATATTATTTCCACTTCCATCATGAACAACTAAAACTTTAATATTTTTCATTAGTTTTCCTATCATAACAGTTCCATTTTCATCATTTGCTTTCATATAGATATCAATATACGTATTAGGCAAAACATTATTTCCTAATGTACTTTCAACATCAACATCCATATAATAACCAAGTTCTCCTTTTTTATAATCTAATTGTTCAATCCAGTTCCCTGGTAAATTAGCTTCATCTACTAACCATTCTTCATAAAATAAACTTCCTTGAGGAATAGTTACATTAACGTTAGTATATTTATCTAAAATTAAAACTCTATTACGTATAGCATTTTCATCTATCATACTACTAGCAATATTTTTATAAGTTATCATCTTTTCAGTTATTTTTGTTTTGGGATTAATTTTTTCTGCAGCAACTGGCATACTTATTGGATTAGTTTGTTTTTTTATACTTCCACTATATCCAAAATAAAGCACCACTAATATTACAATAACTAGAATTATTGTAACTACATTTTTATTTGTAAAAAATCTTTTTAAACCTATCATAAAATTATTCATCTTTTTATTCTCCTCTCAATATTTAGTTTCTAATATAGCATCTATATTATTAGTTATATTAAATTTAACAATCTCACCTGTAGTATTAGTTTCTTTAGCGCTTGAAACTTTCAAGCTAACTTTAGGTGGTTCTTCATTAATATCGTATATTTCAATTAAATACTCATTTGATAAATCAGCATTTTCAGCAAATCTACGAACAAAGTTCTCTACAAATTTTTCTTCTACTATCCTAATTCCGCCCGTCTCTCTATAATAAGCTAAATCTAAAGCATCATACATAGCAGCTTCTGTAGTTTCTTTCAGTAAGTTGTAGTTGTGTTGATCAGTTCTTGTTGTATTGGCAAAAAACCAAATAACTCCAATTGCTAAGATACCAAGTGTTATAACCGCATATCCCCATATGGATTCTTTCAAAATATCACCCACTATCAAAATAATATAGTACCTACTATACATATTAATTTTAACACATATTATAAATTTAAACAATAACGAAAACAAAAAAAGTTCATAAAACTGAACTTTCTATAATTTAAATTTATTTTTTTTGTTATGTATAATAATTATAGTGGAACAAATAATTATAATGGAACCTAAAAAATAGTAATAATACTTAATATATATTTCAATTATAATATCTACAAACGTTTTTTCAGGTTCTAAATCTTTCTTTTCTTCTATTACATCATCTGTTTTTTTATATTCTAAAACTTTTTTTTCAAATTCTTCTTTTGAATAATTAACTTTTACCCATTTCTTACACAAACTATAATTAGGAATATCAGAGCATATTGGATCCGCATGATAAACATTATACGTAGGAAATTTATAATACTTAGTGCCTAAACTTATACCATAACAAGCATCTATAGCTGAATAAAATTTAAAACTACCACTATCACCTGTATAATTATATATGGTAATTTCACCATCTTGAGTAGTATTATATGTATAAGTAGAATTTGTTAATGTGTCTACAAAATACACTTCAGGTATTAGATTAGTTATTGTTACATCAAAATAAGGTCTATTTTCAATAATATTATATGAATATGAAATATTAATATTAGTAACTAATGATTTTAATCTAGAAACTAAAGAATAATCACAGCCACCATAGGTTAATGAATATGCGCGAATATTTATTAAACATAATAGTAATAATAAAATTATTTTTTTCTTCATATTTCACCTACTTTAATATATATTGATATTCAAAATTCTTTATATTAAAAACCAATTTTATAGAATCTGCATTTGATATTCTAGAATTAATACCTAGATAAATAATATTTTTTTGATTTGTTTTTTTACTTTCTATTTGTTCAAATCCATTTTTTTGTAAATACCATTTACCTTCTATTTTATAATATATAGACCCAAACTTAGTAAAAAAATCATGAAATTGTTTTAAATTTAAATCACTATTATCACTATATTCTATATCTAATTTCAAAATATGTTTGTCAAAATTTTCATTTATAGAAGGTACTAAATATTCTTTAGATATTAAACAATCATCAGTTTTAATACAATAATTATATTTAATTAAAAATTTATCTTTTATTTCATAATTATTAATTTTAAATTTTACATTACCTATACTAGATTTAAACGATATTTCTTCGCCTATATTTTTTGTATTATATTTTTTATTAGAAACTAAATTATTAGGTTTTATTTTTATATTAAGAGAAGAGTATCCAAACAACATTTCTTTATTTATATATTCTTTAGGAATTTCAAACATAAATAAATAATCATTGTATTCTGCACTTAAATTAGTATCATTATAAAAATTACCCAAGTTATCTAATGATTGTATGTATTTAGTAATAGGTTTAAATTTTATTTGATCAATAGCCAAATAAAAATCATCTAAACTTATTGAATTATTATTATATAATGATCTGATATTACAATAAACTATTATTAAATAATCATCAGTTATTTTTTCGTTATTAAAATCAGTGTTTAAAAAATTTGAATTGTTTACTTTAAATTCAATTGTATCAGTTTGATAATAAATTCCCTCTTTATAAGTTTTGTTTTTTTCTTTTATAAAATAAAATATATAAAAGGCACTTAATATAACAAAAATAGAAATAAATATTTTTATAATAAATTCATTTTCAAAATAAAAATACTTAAAATTTCTAATCCTTTTTTTTCTTTGTCTTCTTTTATCATTTATATCAAAATTTATATTTAACTCAAATTCTTCATTATCTCTTTCATTTATATTAAATTTTGATATATCAGAATCAAAATTAAATTTTTTGAAATCTATTCCTAATGCTCTAATTAACAAAAACACGAATAAAATACCCTCTAATATTAAATTTATTAATACTAAATCATGAATTAATTTAATAAGTTTAATAGAAACAACATTATCTACTAATACATTCAAAAAATTTATTACATATATATTTATAACAAGAATAACCAAAAATATAAAAACACCAACAAAATAAAAAACCAACTTTTTTTTCTTTTTTAACATAACTGTCAACAAAAACAAAAAGAAAATTATTATTACTATAGGAATAATATAAAGAAAATTATTTATTAATGACTCTATAACATTTTTTTCTACATTATTATCCATAATATGCATATAAGAATTTAAAAATTTAAGTATATTATTTTCTAGATTAATTAGAAAAAGAGTTATTAAAGATAAAAAAATATGTATTGGTTTAAACATTTTTATAAAAAACGCATATGGTTTCTTTAATATCATATATATCCCTTCTATTCTTATTTAATTATACTATAAATTTTAAATAATTGAAAGAAAAAAGTAATGTATTTATACATTACTTCTTTACTAAAAATCTTTAAGCCATTGAATATTTAATTTATCATTAATGATTATATATCTACTTCTATCTCTTAAAAATTTACTTATATATACACCATCTACCCACTCACCATCAGAATAACTATAATTTTTACTTTTATTATAATTTCTTATACTAATAATATCATCTGAAGTAAGTTTTATTGTATATAGGGGTTGTGAATTTAATTTATTATAACTATCATTTCTACGTTCAAAAACATCAGTTCTAATTGGTGAAAGTCTCCAATTTGATCCTATTTTAGATTCATCTCTTCCTGTACCATTTTTTCCTGCAAAAGGATTCTTAGAACTTGTAGTTCTAAATTCTATATTTAATCTGTATTTTCCATCTGAGTGTTCAATTAATTGAGTTGTCGGTATATAGCTACAATCATTTGATTCTTCTGTTATATATTCTTCACCATTAAAATTAACTTTAAAAGATAATTTTTTTGTTCCAGATTCTTTAAAACCTGTTACTAAACCATATCCAACAAATTTACAATTTGCACATGCTGAATTAAAAGGCTTACCCGAAATATATTCTAAATATATAGATGGAAAATAATAGTCTACACTAGTTGTGCATCTCTCTCTATTACAATCTAATTTTTTATTTAAATTTTCTGTTGTGTGTAATGTTTTCCCCCCTAAAGAAACATCCCCTACATAATCATTATAAAATATATCACCTATGGAATCTGAACATTGTACAGTTAAAGTTCCAGTTGTTATAGGACTACTAGACATAATTAACTGTCCTGAAGTATATTTTTCTCCTTGTAATTTTATTGGATTTGTTAATTTGTTCTCTAGTGTAAATTGCATTGAGCAACTAACTGTATTTCCACTATTATCAATCACTTGATTACTAGATAAATTACCCTCTAAACATTTTATTTCAGTGATATAATCAGATATTTTTAATATACCCTTACCATATATATTTGTGTTATAAGTTCCGGCCCAATATGATGAATAAGAACCATCTTTATCCGTAAAAGGTTCATAAGACTCTTTTAATTGGAATGCTGTAAAATAATTTCTTATTACATTCCAATTTTTACAATCTGAACTTTTCGAAACACCAGACAAATCCGTACAGTCATCTTGGTCATTATATGCAAAATATTTAGCATAACTCTTATGCTGAGAACCATTTTTACATCCATCAGGATTTATGTTCCCACTCGGGAATTTAGCGATACATCCATCACTACTATTATCATTTATTAATTTATTTACTATATCACTAGGTGTTCCCGAAAGATAGTAATTAGATGTTGAATATTTATAACTTAACACAAAAATAGGTTCAATAACTAAATAATAATCTTTTGTATTTTGAATTGTATAATTACTATTTATATGTTGTAATAAAGTCTGTATAGTAACCGAATCATTATTTTCTTTTATTTTAATTAACATATTTGCATAATCAAAAATTTCATTTTCTTTGCTGCCATTAGGATTTATATAACCATAATATTTATCAAAAATAGTTTTAATTTCTTTATCCCCACCAGCAAAAGCACGCTTATTTTCAGTAAACCATAAATCAGCACGTCCTAATTCTTGATTACCATTCATTAATATAACTCGAATACCATCAATAGGTTCATCAGGTACTTCTTCAGTAAGGCCAATATTACCAGCACATATATTTGTTTTACAACCTTTACTAGCAGAAGTAGCGCCACCAGCAGCATTTACATCTATACGAGCAGCTATTTCATTTATATTAAAAAATGAAATAATCAATATAAATAATAATAACATTATTTTCTTTTTCATATATTATCACCTATTTATTATAATATCTATTATAATTATACAATAAAAATTATTAAAAATATAGTTTTTCTTGTATATTTTTTTAAAATCTATTATAATACTTATGGAGTTGATAGTTGTGAAGTATGAAATAAATATAAATGAATTTCAAGGTCCGCTTGATTTATTACTTCATTTAATTAAGCAATCAAATATAAGTATTTATCAAATAAGTATTGATTTAATAACTAAACAATATTTAGATTATATACAAAAAATGGAAGAATTAAACCTAGATATAGCTTCAGAATACTTAGTAATGGCAGCTGAACTTATAGAAATTAAATCATCTTCACTACTACCTAAACAAAATATAGAAGATGATGAATTTGAAGAGGATCCAAAAGAAAAATTAATTAATAGATTACTTGAATATGAACAATATAAAAAAATGACTAGTACTCTTAAAGAACTAGAAGAATATAGACAAGAAATTTATACTAGAGAACCAGATAATTTATTAGATTTTAAAGATAATGAAGAGGTTGATTATGGTATTAATTTAAATGATTTATTAAACGCTTTAAATAATTTTTTAGAACAAAAAGAATTAGTTAAACCATTGAACACTAAAATAACTAATAAAGAATATAGTGTATCTATTAGAAGTAATGAAATTAGAAATATATTAAAAAAGAAAAAGAAAGTAAACTTTACTGAACTTTTTGAAGTA
This sequence comes from Bacillota bacterium, assembly GCA_015059425.1. Classification (GTDB taxonomy): domain Bacteria; phylum Bacillota_I; class Bacilli_A; order RF39; family UBA660; genus Caccenecus. The sequence continues at coordinate 11,873 of SVAM01000014.1, forward strand.
TTTACTAAAGAATATGTAGTTATAACTTTCTTATCAATACTAGCTATGACTAGAAAACAAGAAATAGAAATAGAACAAGAAAATAATTTTAAAAATATTATTATTAAAGAAAAAGGTGTAGAATGAAAGCAATAGTAGAAGGATTATTATTTTTAAGTGGTGAGGATGGTTTAACTTTAGAAGAAATGTCTAATATTGTTGAAAAGGATATTGATGAAGTTAAATTAATTATAAAAGAATTATATAATGATTATAGTAGTGAGGATAGAGGTATACAAATAGAATATTTAGGTAATCATTTTAAATTAACTACAAAAAAAGAACATAAAGAATATTATAAAAAGTTAGTTATTGATGATGAAAATTCTATTTTAAGTCAATCAGCACTTGAAACACTTGCTATAATAGCTTATAATGCGCCTCTTACTAGGGTAGATATAGATAATATAAGAGGTGTTAATTCTAGTTATGTTGTTAGAAAACTTTTACTTAAAGGTCTTATAGAAGAAGTTGGTAGATCAGATGCTCCTGGTAGACCTAGACTATATAATGTAACACCTAGATTTTTAGATTATTTTGGTTTAGGTAGTATTGATGAACTTCCTAAATTAGAAGAAAAACAAGAATTAATTGATGAAGAAACATCTTTATTTGAATCAAAATATAAAGAAGAGGTTTAAAAAATGTATTAAATTATATTAAAATATGATATAATTTAATTACTTGCCTGTGTGGTGAAATTGGTAGACGCGTTGGACTCAAAATCCAATGATAGCAATATCGTGTCGGTTCGAGTCCGACCACAGGCACCAGCGGAAAATCAGTCGAACTAATCGACTTTAAAATAAAAAATATTAGAACCCTAATCTAATATTTTTTTTATTTGTATTTAAAATTTCTAACATAAAATTCATTAAATATAAATAATAGTATTAAACTTATTAATTTAATTAAATAATAATTATTATTAAATATAATGATAAAAATATATATAATCATAAATTCTATTATTAAACTAAATAATCTTATAAGTACAAATTTAAATAATTCACTGCTGTTATTTTCATCTACTAAATCAGGAACATATTTTTTATCTATATAAAATATAAATAGCATAGATATTATCCATGATACTAAGTTTACTACATTTATACCTATTACATTTTTTTCATTTACAAATAGCATTAATAATATAAATATTAAATAATTTATACAAAACGATATTAAATATATTACAAAATGTTTAAATTTATCTTTTACTGCTTTTCCCATGCAACTCTCCCTATTTCATTATAACACAATTTAAATTGACTTATTACAAAAAAAGTGATAAAGTATCTAATTAATGAGGTGAAAAAATGTCAAAATTTTGTGGAGAATGTACTTATCTTGATTTAAGTACTGGCGATATATACGGTAAATTCTATTGTGAAAAGAAATATGAAAGACATTTAGCTGGAGATCCAGAATGTGGTAGTTTCTGTAAAGCTTACAGTAGAGATTACTCTACAATACAAAATGCTTATAGATATTCTGATGAGCACTCAAGTAGTGGGTGTTATTTAACAACTATATTATGTAATATATTAGGAATGTCTGATAATAATGTTTACTTAGAAACTATGAGAAACTTTAGAAAAAATATATTACAAAAAGATGATCAATATAAATCATTATTAGTAGAATATGATATTATAGGTCCAAAGATTGCTGAATGTTTAAATAACGATCCTTTAAGAAAACAAATTGCCGAAAAATATTTTAATGCATACATTGTAGCCATCGTAGATTGTATTAACAACAATAATATTAAGTCTGCAATATTTACATACAAAAATATGACAAATCTACTTAAATATTTTTATAAATTAGGTGGTATAGAAATAACTACTTTAGAAATTGATAGTAGTGATATAAAAGAATCTGGACATGGTAAGTACAAAGTTAAAAAGATTATTCCAAACAAGGAATAATCTTTTTTGATTTTCTAATAATATTACTATAAAAACAATATCACAAGCAATCCTACTATAAAACAATAAATTGAGAAATATATTAATTTACCATTATTAACAATCTTTCTAAACCATTTAGTAACTAAAAGCGTTACTATTAAAGATACTAAAACTGAGCAAATATAGTGAAAAATTAATTTAGGATCTATATTTAAATCAAATATTTCTAAAGTCATTGCAGCCATACTCATAGGAATATATAACATAAATGAATATTTAAATGCGGTATCTCTTTTTAGACCTTGTGTCATACCACCAACAATAGTAGATCCACTTCTACTTATCCCAGGAAATAAACCTAGAATTTGAAAACACCCTACTATCAATGCTTCTTTAATACCTACTTTATCATCATCTTTTTTACCTTTAAAATTTCTAATTATAAATAATAATATTGAAGTAATAATTAAAGAAAGACCTACTATTTTTATATTTTCTTCTATTTTCTTAAATAAATCAAAATAACTAACTAATACACCAATTAAACCTGCAGGTATACATCCTAAAACTATCATCCAAGCATATTTATACTCTTTTTTAGATTCTTTATCTTTATTTTTTAAATAACTTAAAAATCCTTTTATAATTTTTACAATATCATTCCAAAATAATATTATAATAGCTATCAATGATCCAAAATTAGTAAGTATTGCGATTGTATCAAAATCTACATTAACACTCATAATTTCTTTAAATATCATTAAATGACCACTAGATGAAACCGGTATAGTCTCGGTCATGCCCTGTATAAAACCTAAAAATATATATTTTAATAATTCCATATAATCACCTATTTAATTATATAACAAAACTAGAAAATAATAAATAAATAATTAACAATATAATAAAATTTATTAGGTGGTTATATGATTCTTAAAGTTTTTTTATTTCTTATAGGATTTGGTCTTACAACAATAGGTTCAGTTTATATTATTTGTTATTTAAATTTATTTAGTATTGGGTATAATTTTTTTGAATATGTTAATTTTATAATTAGAAGAGTTGAATGTTTAAATGCAGTTATAGGTGTAATTATTATGATTTTATCTTTAACTATAGGAGGAAAACATGAACTATATTTATGATATATATTTAAATTTAAATGAAATATTATATGACTTTTTTGACTGGAATAAAAATGATAAACTTATACATATAAAAAAAATACCTATTTTTAAAATTAATGAAGAAACTTTAAAATTATTAATTCAAAACAAAGTAATTATAGATGAAAATCTACTACTTCAAATTTATAATAAAACAGAAATATGGAATAAGTGTGATAAAATTTCATATTGTGCACTATTTTCTGATAATAATACCGCTCTAGCAATAGAGTTTAATAAAAATGGTAATAGTATTAAAAAATCATTTTTATATATTGATGAAGAATTAGAAATTTTAGAGATAATAAATAAATTAAAAGAAAAGAATATAGATTTTAATATTTTAAATAAAGAAAAAATATTTTTAAAAACTAGAAAACAATTAAAAGAAGAAAAATTTATAGATAATGAATTAAAAAATATAGAAGATAATAAATTAAATTATATATATTTTGAATGTTTTGGCAAGTATGAAAAAAACAAAAAAATTATTTTAGAAAATATAAATAAAATATCTAAAAATAGTAAAACATATAAAAATTTATATGATATTTTAAAATTAACATCTAAAGCTAATAAATAAGTGATATAATGTTTGTGGTGGTTGTATGATTAAAATTGATTCTCTAGATCATTATGGTAGAGGTATAACTAAAATAGATAATAAAATTACTTTTGTAGAAAATGCATTACCTGAAGAAATAATAGAAGTAAAAATTGATAAAGAAAAGAGTAAATATATAGAAGGTAGTGTTTTAAAATATATAGAAAAATCTAAGCAAAGAGTAAATGTGGATTGCCCTTATTATAATTCATGTGGTGGATGTAATATAATGCATTTATCTTATCAAGATCAATTAAAATTTAAACAAGAGAAAATAGAAAATATAATAAATAAATATTTAAAAGAAGATATAAAAATAAATAATATAGTTAGTTGTGATTTAAATAAAAATTATAGAAATAAAGTGACTTTTCAAGTAAAAGAAAATATAGGATTTTATAAAAATAACACATATGAAATAATAAATATAGATAGTTGCTTAATAAGTGATAATTTAATAAATAAATCTATTAGTTATTTAAAAAAATTAAATTTAAAAGATATAAATAAAATAACTTGTAGAACAGTTTCAAACAAACTTATGGTTATTATAGAAACAAAAAATAATAATTTAGATATTACACCACTAACTGAAATAGCTGATTCTATATATTTTAAAATAGATAATAAATATATTCATAAATATGGAGATAAATACATTTATGAAAATTTAGATAATTATAAATTTAAAATATCTCCTGATTCTTTTTTTCAAGTTAATATAAATACTTGTTTGAAACTTTATAATAAAATTAAAGAATATGTAGGTAAAAATAAAAATATAATTGACCTATATTGTGGTACTGGATCTATTGGAATATTTGTAAATGAAAATAATAATGTTATAGGAATTGAAATAAATGAACAAGCTAGTAAAGATGCAATAGAAAATAAACAAATCAATAATTTAAATAATATTAATTTTATTTGTGGAGATAGTGGTAAAAAATTAAAAGAATTATATTTTAAACCTGATATTATAATTGTAGATCCACCAAGAAGTGGATTAAATAAAGAAACTATTGATAATATTTTAAAATTTAATCCAAAAGAAATCATTTATGTCTCTTGTGATCCAATGACTTTAGTTAGAGATTTAAACATTTTAAAAGATAATTATAATATAGAAGAAATAACTCCTTTCGATATGTTTCCTAATACTTATCATGTAGAATGTTTAGTTTATTTAAAAAAATATATGTAAAAAAGTGTATAATTTATTTAAAAACTACAAAAATGTAGTTTTTTCTATGTTTTTTTTATTTTTTTTTGATATAATTCAAGTGTATAAAAATATAGGAGGGATTCTATGTTATATGGCATTAATGAATATAGATCTAATTTTTCTGCTAACCCCCATGATAAATTATCAAACAAAGTACAAGCAGTTAGAGAAATAGAGCTAGCTAGCGTAATAATAAATGAGTTTAAAAGAAAAAAATATGATAGTTTAGATGAATTTATAAAAAGAAATCCTAATTATCAGGAATTTTTAAAAAATATAAATAGTTCTCCATTAGCCTTACATTTCCTTAATTTAAAAACTTTAAAAGAAGAAAATTATGTAAATGTATTAAACAATTTAAGGATTTTGACTAAACTAAAACAAGAATTCGAAAAAGAAAATATCAAAACTACTAATATAGATGATAAACAATACAATTCTTTTAAAGGAGAAGATAAAACATATTTTATAGATAATTCTGGAACTGATAAGCCCATAGAAGATCAAATGAAAGATATACAACCTACTCAACAAGATTTTCAAACTACTGATCAAAAGAAAAATACTGAAAATATGTTTAAAGAATTAGAAAAAAGTAAAAAAGAATCTTTAAAACTTAATTACTTAAATGAAATTAATTATGATTTATTGAATAATGAAAAGAAAGAACTATTTAAAACAGCTTACGATTATCAACAAAATAATCCAGGTACTATAAGAGTAGATTTAGAAAAAGGTATTATTGTAGATGAATTAGATACTATTATGAAAATAGAAAAAAATAATGGTGAATTTGCTATTGTTAAAGATGGTGATACTATAGAAAAAGAAGAAGTAAAAGAAAAAACTTTCCAAAAGACATTAACACCTTCTAGAAACACTATTTATAGCAATTAGAAAGGATGAATTTATGAATAATAATCAAATAATAGGATTTGATCCTATGACAGGACAACCTATATATAATAATCAAAATGTTAATAATATTCCTAATAATACACAACCTAATATGCAAAATGCTATTCCTGTAGAGCAACCACAAGTTCAACCTACAGTAGTAAATACTCAACAACAAATTCAAAACATTCCAACAGTTGAACAAAATAAACAAGAATTTATAAATAATACACAATCAAATAACAACATCAAAAAGGAAGAAAAAAAAGAAGGTCCAAATATAACTTTTATAATAATATTATTTGTAATAATATTTGCTGCCATATTCTTCTTATTTCCTTATTTATTAAAGGTATTATAAAAATCTTTAGAAATCATCTAAAGATTTTTTATTTTAATTTAATTTTAATACCTGGCCTATATTTAATAAAGTTGTTCCTAAGTTATTAAGTCTCATAAGTTCAGATACTGTTGTATTATTTTCTTGTGCTATTTTATATAAGCTATCTCCACTCTTTACTGTATAAGTACTTGAAGTATTATTTGGTAATTTTAATACTTGACCTATACTTAATAAAGTACTTGATAAATTATTTAAATTCATAAGTTCACTAGCTGTTGTATTATTTGCTCTTGCTATACTATATAAGTTATCTCCGCTCTTTACTATATATGTATTCTGAGTATTAGTAGTTGAACTTGGTAACTTTAACACTTGGCCTATACTTAAATTAGTATTATTTAAATTATTTAAACTAATTATTTCATTTACAGTTGTATTATTTTCTTGTGCTATTTTATATAGACTATCTCCACTTTTTACTATATATGTATTTGCACTAGAAGTAGTTACAGGTATTTCTAATACCTGACCTATACTTAATGCTGTTGAAATTAAATTATTTAACTTCATTATTTCACTTACCGTAGTGTCAAAATTTTGAGCTATTTTATATAAACTATCCCCACTTTTTACTACATATACATTATCTTTAGTTTCTTCTTCAATAATCGTTGGTATCTTTAATACATCACCTATAGAAAGTTTAGAACTAGTAAGTCCATTAACTTCTTTTAAATCAGCTACACTTACATTATATTTTTTAGCTATACTCCATAAACTATCTCCACTTTTTACAGTATAATAATTTCCGCCTTCAACAGGTACATAAGTTAAATTTAAATACTCGATAATTGCTCTAACAACTGCTTCAGCATAATTTTCCCAATTGTTTTTTAATTGATTAACATCATCACCTGTACTATCTAAGAAACCATATTCTACAGTAATTGATTCTGTATCTCCTGTATTCCTTTGCATAAAATAATAATCTTTAGATGTATCACTAGGTAATCTTCTTTGATATGCTTTTCTTATGTTTTGACCTTCGTTTTCTAATTCTTTTAAAATTAAATTTGATAATGTAGCTTTATTTCTAAGCGCATAAATTACTTCGGCACCATCCCCACCACCCGCATTTATGTGATTAGAAATAACTAACACATCACTAGTATCTCCAAAAGCATTTAAAACCCTATTAACTCTTTCTGTAGGACTTAAAGTTTCATCTTCAGTTCTAGTCATCTTAACATCTAAACCTAACTGTCTTAATCTATTATATATATACTCTGATATTTTTAAAGCATATTCTTTTTCTATTATCCCATTACCACTAGCACCTGGATCATTACCTCCATGTGCTAGATACCTTTATACACGGAACATAAGTCAGAAAGCGTGTAATACAAAAACCAATTCATTGTGAATCGGTTTTTTCATTTAATTTATTAAAATTCAAAATTACAAGTTGCGTTTTCAAAATTCTTATTCAGTAAATCTTCTTTTGTAATTAATACATAAAAACGTCCTGCATCTGCACCAAAACAAATTCCCTTATCTAAATCAGAGCCAATAAATAACATACATTCTTCCTTAACATCATAATCAAGATCAGGATCATTTGAAAAATATGGATAACCTCCAACATTAGATAAATAAACATAATCATCATTTAATTTATCTGTTAAATCATAATAATCAACGTTAAATTTGTTTTCAATTTCCATTGGATAATTTATTTTAGTATCAAACTTATCTTCAAATAAATCTAATAATCTATTAACAGCTTTATTATCACCAAAATTATATGGTAAATGTGTTTTGCCTTTTGCTAATTCAATTTTAACTGGATTTTTATATAAAGAGTCTTTTACATCAATTTCTGGTAATTCAATTTGATATTCCAATCCTTCTTCAAAAAATCTTATTGCATAACATTCTTTGTCTAATTCTAAAGCACCAAAAATGTCATCTTCATTAGTAGTGATAAATATTTCAAAAATTCCTTTTGGATAATTTGGTAAATCTAAATTTTTAAAATTAATTTGAATAAACAAGGCCATTGGATTTCCGTATTTATCTATTGGATAATCTTCACCAATAGGCAAGTAAGGTTTTCCACCTATTTTATCATCTAATATATTTGGTATTTCATCATTATAATTTATAAAATAACATTCTTTTTCAGTTTTTTTCTTATATTCTGAAATTATTTCTAAAACTTTTTCTTCTATTTGCATTACATAATCCTTTCTTAATTAGAACTTTTTTATTTTTCATTAGTTCTTAATCTATTACGGAATTTTGTATTTTATTTCTTTTTTGTTAAATCTCTTTTACAATAAAGATATTTACTTAACCAATATTCATCATTATTTGTACCATACTCACTTACAGGACAATCTACAAATAAATCTTCCGCTAATTCTAATATAACATCTTTTAATTCTAAATCATTTATATAATATTCTGGGATATTTTTTAAACCTAATAAAGCACCCATAATATTACCAGCAATGGATCCAGTTGAATCACTATCTCCGTCGTGATTTACAGAACAAACTATTGCTTTTTCAAAATTATCAGGATACTTTAAACACGAATAAATTGCAATAGCTAGTGCTTCTTCTGCAATCCAACCTTGTCCTAATTCATAAATTGCATTTATATCATCTAAATCTTTTTTAGATAAATATATAGCTTTATTTATTAGATCCAAAAATATTTTACTTTCTTTTTTATTATAATCTTTAAAATTATCTTTAAAAACTTCTAACGAATAATTAACAGCTTCTTCTAATGACTTATTTTTATAAGTTAATGTATTTATTAATACAGAAAATACATACGCTGGGATTATTCCTAGTGGGTGGCTATGAGTTAAAGCGGCAGCTTCAGCACCAAATTTACCTATTTTATGACTATTATCATTTGAAAAGAATAATCCGATTGGTGCGACTCTCATAATTCCACCGCAACCTTTACTATCGTTTATTTTTTTATCTAACGTTCCTTTTTCTGTTCCACTTAAAGCATTAAGACAAGTGATACCGGGTGCACGTTCAACGTTTAATTCTGGAAGATCTGCAATCCAACTTATTTTGTTTTTTTCTTTATCTTTTGCATAATTACTTAATTGTGTTTGGTACCAATCTTGATATGCTAAATAAATACAATCAACAGGCGTCGGTGCAATTCCTCTTAAATTATATCTTGTATTTCCCCAAATTAATCCATTTGCAGTAAATAAAGTCATTTGAGTATCATCAGAAATAATTGCTTTTCCGTCGGTTAATTTATATCTTGTAATACCATTTTCACCATAAATATTTTTAATAGAATCAACACTTCTAATAAATTCTATTGGATAACCTAATGCGTCACCAATGGCACCGCCTATTAAACAACCTTTAACTTTATCTAAATACAAATTTAATAAATTATCAATTTCAACTAAATATGATTTATTCATATCTATCATTAATTGTAAATCTTCTTTTGAATGTATTGATGATGAAAAATTATTTAATTGTTCTTCTAATGCTTTTATTTTTTCTTTTAGTTCACTTTTTGTTTTTAATAATTCATCATAATTTTTATTTTTATTATTTTCTTTAAATGTGTTTGGACTTATCATTTCCATTTTAAACACCTCATTATTTTTTTATTCTGCAAGCCATAAACAATATAATGTTTCAGTAATTTCTATATCTTCTGGTGTAAATGTGTTTGCGATTGTTTGAGCTGCACCAACACAAGCTTTTTCAGCATACATCATATCAGAATCAAATCTTGCTCTTGAACGATAATCACTTGTAAACGGTTTAAAGTCAACTTTAACACATTGTCTTAAATTTTTACCAGCAGCTTCTGCTATTGCAAGTGCTTGTTCTTCAGCTTCTTTATAAGCTTTCGCTAAAATGTTTTTTCTACATTCTTTTTCATTTTTTACTCCGAAGTTAACTTGACACATCGGTGCATTATTTAATTTTGACATCGCAACCATCATTCTTGCTAATTTATCTTTATCATAATCAAATTTTAAAGTAGCATATTGATTAAAAGAAAATCCTTCAAAAATATTTTGATGTGTTAAATTATCATATCTAGTTTCTTCTCTAATTACAAAATTTCTAGTTTTCATATCTTCTTTTTGAAAACCATTTTGTAATAATAATTCTTCTACAAAGTATTGTACGTTTTGAGTTCCAACACGTAAAACCTCTTCATAAGTTTGTCCTTTTGTTGTAAAAGTAATATTTAGTATTACTTCATCTGGTGCAAAAAATTCTGTTCCTTTTCCTTGTACGATTATTTCCATTTAATTTTCCTCATTTCTTTCTTTTATTTTATTTCTTAAATCTTTAATCATTTTTTCAATTAGTTCTTTTTCTTCTAAACAAATAATTTTTTTATTATTGTATCTTTCATTTATATCTCTTAATTCTTTTAGATGAATTCCGTCTATTATATGATTACCATTTTCTTGAAGTTCCCATTTTTCTTTATCAACGTCGTTAGCATAAACCATATTATTGCCATATAATATTTCTTCTAAATTACCTAATGCAAAATAAAGTGGATCATCAATACAATGTTTTTTATTATAATTATCTTCATCTTTTAATACTTCGTAAAATTCATCAACTAAAAATTTTCTTCTACCTTTCATTAGAAAATCAGAATCATTTATAAATTTTGATTTAGAAAATTCTTGTTCTATGATATGTATATAATCTTCATAAGAAATATTACTAATTTGATTTTCTTTACGATATTTTATTAACTTATCTACTAATATATTTCTGTTTAACTTTTTACTAAATATATTCATATTCTATCACCGTTTAATCTTTAAAGACACTAATTAATCTTTCTTTTGCTTCATTAACTAATTTTATTTGTTGGTCTAAAAATTCAATTTCATTAAGACTATCAGTAATATAATCTTCATATTCTTTTTTATTTCCGTCAATTAAATCAATTACAGTTAATAATCCTCTAATATCTAAATTTAACTTATTTCTTTTTTCTTCTATTATATTATGTTCCATTATCTAGATATACCTCTCATTTCTTCTTTTAATTCTTCATCAACCATAATATCACTCATATTTTCAATATTGTGTAATTGTTTTGCATATTCTGAAAAACTTAAAAATTGAGTTTTATCTTTTAATGCGGCTCTATATTTAATGTACTCTCTATAAATATTATTAGCTTGAGGTTTGATTTGTTCTCTTGATTGCCAATCTTTATAGTCAGCCATAAATTCATAAGAAGAATCTCTATATCCAACTCTTAAATCATTTAATTGTTGTGGTGTTAAATCTTCTAATCTAGTATCCGGACTAACAAATCCACGTCTTTTTTGATCTTCTAATCCTCTTTCTTCCGGTGTCATATCTGCAATTCTTTTTAATTCAGCTATTTTTCTTTGAATCATTGCTTCCTTATCCATTGGCTTAGAATATACATCACCATTTCTAAATTCATAATCTTCTTTAAAAGCACCAGATGATTCAAGCTCACGAATAGCATATTCACGTATTTGTCTCATAACATCAGCTTTTAATTGATCCTCGTACGCAATCTTTTCTTTAACAGCTTCAACCTTTGCTTTTTGTTCTTGTCTCTCTGTTTGGTATTTTGTTTTTCCCTCAACCATAGCTACTTCTAGTTGCCCGTTTGTAAGTCCAGAATTCATTGCGACTTGTCTCATAGCTTCTTTTAATTGTTGTATTTTTTCATAATCATTTGGATTTTCAGACATAACTTTTTCTAACTCATAAGCTAGTTGTTGATATTCTGTGATTTTTGAATTTTCTAACCTATCTTTTTCTTCTTGTGCTTTTTTTTCTTCTATTTGTTTTTTAACATCATTAAAATCAAATTTATCTAAAAATTTATTAGTTTTATCTAATTCTTTTTTATAATTATTTTCAAGTTGTTTTAAATAAGTTTGAACTTTTGAAAAATCAACTTCTGTTATTTTTGCTAATTCTGATAATGTATTAGACAATACAAGTAATGTTTCTTCTAGTTTTGCTTTTGTACCAAATGCTTCTTTTATTGAGCTAAAATTATCTATAATATTTTGTGTACTTTTATTTTTTTCTAATTGATTATTTTTTATCATTTCTTCTAATGAAGTTAATAATAAATTATCACTTATTCCTAATTTTATTTCTTCTGATTTACTGCTAATAAAAGCATACTCTGGCGTTAAATCTTTTAGTTGTATTTTTTCTGCTTCTTTCACTGCGTTATTAAATGAAGTAGTAGTACCTGTATATTGATGAAATTTATTATATATCAAAATGTTATTATCGCCTATTTTTAATTGGCTTAACAACTTTTGTATCTTTGCAACTTCTTGTTTTACTTTTTCTTTTTTATCTTTATTAGCATTTCTTAAACAATCATTAACATTTTCTCTTAATTGTTTTACTTCTTGTTCTGATAGTAATGTTCCCAATCTATCAAATTGAGATTTTAAATCTTTTGGTAGAGTGTATTTATCAGTATCACTAAATCTTAAATTTGCAAGTGATTGACTTAATTCAGTTAATCTTCTTATTTGTTCTTGATATGACTTAATGTCTGAATTAATAGACATCTTATCAAGCATTCCCAATTTTTTTGTAGGATCCTTTAATTTTTCTTGTTTTTTCTCTAAATAAGCTTTTGCTTTTTCAATTCGTTTATCAATTTCTTCTTTAATTGAATTAAATAATTCATTACTTTCTATATTTACCATAACATACCTCCATTACATAGCTCTTTTTGATTGTGCTTGTTCCTGAACTAAATCATTATTAATTATAGTTTGTTTAATTATATCAGCTGTTTTTTGATCCGCATTTCTTCTTGCTTCTTCAAAAGCTTGTTGCTGTTCTTTGGTGCAATAATTTGCAATAAAATCTTCTAGAAAATCTTGTGCCATATCAGCTTCCGCATATTTTCTTGCCATTAATTCTTTATCATTTAATTCTCTAAAAGATACGTACATCATATTAACTAAAACATCAAAACTTTCAATTATTTTTTTGCTATCTTCACCTAAATATTGTATCCAGTTATCATCACCATTAAATTGAGAGTTTTTAATAACAGTTGCAATATCTTTGTGTTCTAATAATAACTTTGCTAATGATCCGGCTCTAACATATCCGCGAATATCTTGTTGCCTTCCGGTTATCATACCTAATATAGTAATAGTATCAACTTCGTTAAC